>CAZJBA010000064.1:9718-15599 GCA_964544065.1 uncultured Anaerolineales bacterium
CCCTTGTGGGGCGCGGCGGTCGACATCGGCACCACCACGGTCACCGTTTGGCTGGTCGATCTGCTCACCGGCGAAGTGCGTGCCCAGGCCGCCGAATACAACCAGCAAATCTCCCGCGGCGAGGACGTTATCTCCCGAATCATCTTTGCCAGCAAAGACGACGGCGACAAAAAGATGCGCGCCCTGGTCGAAGGCACGATCAACGATTTGCTCAAACGGGTGTGCAAACGGGCCAAAGCCTCGCCCAAAGAGGTCGTCAAGGTGACCGTTTCGGGCAACAGCACGATGATGCACCTGTTCCTGGGGATTCCAGCCTCCAGCATTCGGCTGACCCCCTTCATCACGGCGGTCAATCATCTCCCACTCCTGGCTGCTTCCGATGTTGGTTTGACGATTCACCCCCGCGCGGTCGTCGATTGCCTCCCTGGTGTGGCCAGCTACGTTGGGGCAGACATCAGCGCCGGTGTGCTCTCCTCGGGCATGGCCGATTCCGAAGAGATGGTCTTGTTCCTCGATGTGGGCACCAATGGTGAGACCGTGCTCGGTTCCAAGGATTGGTTGGTCACCTGCGCCTGTTCAGCGGGACCAGCTTTCGAGGGCGGCGGGGTGCTCCACGGGATGAGGGCCACAGAGGGCGCCATCGAAGAGATCTGGATCGATGATGAAACCTACGAGCCCTCTTTCCGCGTCATCGGCGATGTCGAGCCGAGCGGCATTTGCGGCTCGGGGCTGATCGCCTTGCTCGCCGAGATGTTCATCACCGGCGTGGTGGACAAAGGCGGCGGCGTCAACCAACAGTTGGACACGTCCCGCACCCGCAGGGGAGATCACGGCAGCGAGTATGTCATCGTCTGGGCGGATGAGACCAGCCACGGCGAGGACATCGTCATCACCAACGTCGATATCGATAATTTGCTGCGAGCCAAAGCAGCCATCTATGCCGGTTTCACCGTCCTGGCTGAGAGCGTCGGCGTTCCGCTGGAGATGGCCGAACGCGTCCTGGTCGGCGGTTCCTTCGGCAAATATATCAACGTGGAAAAAGCGATCCAAATTGGCCTCCTGCCCGATATGGAATGGGATCGCTTCCGGTTTTTGGGTAACACCTCGGTTAAGGGATCGTATTTGGCTTTGATCAGCCGCGATGCCCGTGACCGCATCGCCGAGATTGCTGCCAGCATGACTTATATCGAGCTTTCGGCCGATAACCGTTTCTATGATGCCTTCACATCAGCTTTGTTCTTGCCGCACACGGATATGAGCTTGTTCCCCAACGTGCAGCAGATGATGGATTCGTGAAAGAACGAATACGTTTCAGAGAATAATGTTTTGGGTGACTTGGGAAAACGCGATCCCAAAATTGTGAGCAATTACAATTCGTTTAAAAATTCGAGAAAGTAGGAGGATGCCTTATGTACATCATTGGAGAAAATATTCACATCATTTCCCCAAAAGTGAAGAAGGCCCTGGCAGAACGTGATGCCGAGTTCTTCAAGACTCTGGCGATCAAGCAGGTCGAGGCTGGCGCCCAGGCCCTTGATCTCAACCTGGGACGGCAGAAACACGAATGGGAAGAAGTCTTCCCCTGGGTGACCAAAACCGTTCAGGAAGTGGTTGATGTGCCCCTGAGCATCGACAGCACCAATCTGGATGGCATTAAAGCTGCCCTCAAGGTGATCACCAAAGCGCGCCCGATCATCAACTCCACCTCCGCCGAGGCCGAGCGCCTGGAGCAAGTTCCCCTGGTGGCCAAAGAGTATGACGCCCAGTTGATCGCCCTGACGATGGAAAAGAGCGGCATTCCTGTTGAGGCCGATGTGCGTGTCAACCTGGCGTTGGAATACCTGATCCCCCGTGCTATGGAAGTAGGCCTCGATATCCCCGACCTGATCATCGACCCCTTGGTGTTGACCGTCTCCGGATGCCAGGAATATTGCCCGGAGTGCATCGAGGCTGTCCGCACGCTCCAATACGCGGGTGACCCGCCTCCCTCGATCTCAGTGGGTCTGTCCAATGTATCAAATGCCGTTCCCGAGGAGATTCGCCCCTTGCTCAACCGCGTCTACTGTGTCATGCTGATGGGCGCCGGGTTGAAGATGATGATCGCCGATCCGCTGGACGAAGAGCAAAACGAAGTCATTCGGATCGTCGAAGAGCGCGATGACAGCACCGCCCTGGGCCGCCTGTACCTCAAGCTGCACGACAAGACCGAAGCGATGGACGAGCTGACCAAAGACGATGTCGATATGGACGACCCCGAACAGGCTGCTGTCTGGAAGACCGTCCAGGTTTTGCTCAACAAGGTGATCTACGCCGATTCGTATCTAGAGCAGTAAACGATCGTCGGGGCAAAACCTTACAGGTCTCGAAGACCTGTAAGGTTTGAAACCGACAAGACCCAACGCAGGGCGCGCACGATTTCTCCCTTTGGGAAGGAGCAAAGCCACAGAAAGAAATTAAAAAACTCTGCGGCGCTGCGTTAAAATCATTTCTCAATCAATAAGAATGGAGATAAAAAGATGACCAAGAAAACCCCCGTAGACGTTGACGCCCTTCTCGCCAAGGCCAAAGAGCCTGCTGCAGACGCGCTCAAATTACACCCTTTCTACAAGGGCAAGATGGAAACCACCCTCAAGTGCGCCGTGCGCGGCATCGGTGATTTTGCCATCTGGTACACGCCCGGTGTCGCTGCGCCTTGCCGTGAAATTGACAAAGACCCAGAAAAAGTTTACACCCACACCAGCAAAGCGAACACCATCGCTGTCGTCAGTGACGGCACCCGCGTGCTCGGTTTGGGCGACATTGGCGCCAAAGCTGGATTGCCTGTTATGGAAGGCAAGGCGCTGTTGTTCAAGTACCTCGGCGGTGTGGATGCTGTTCCGATCATGCTAGACACCAAAGACCCCGACACGATCATCGAGACCGTTTTGATGCTCCAGCCTGCTTTCGGCGGCATCAATCTGGAGGACATTTCCCAGCCAAAGTGCTTCCGCATCCTCGACGAGTTGCGCGAAAAAGCCGAGATCCCCGTCTGGCACGACGACCAGCAAGGCACTGCCACGGTCACCTTGGCCGGTCTGATGAACGCTCTCAAGATCGTTGGCAAGGACAAGGGAGATGTCAAGGTTGCCTTCATCGGCGCAGGAGCCTCCAACATTGCTATTTCCCGGCTGGTCTTTGGCTGGGGCGTCGACCCGGGCAAATGCTTCATGGTCGATAGCGGCGGCATTTTGGGCACCCACCGCGATGATTTGAAAGAAAAGCGCGACGAGTACGTCGACAAATGGGACCGCTGCCAAATCACGAACAAGGAAGGTCGTCAAGGCGGCATCGCCGAGGCCTTGGAAGGTGTCGATGTCGTCATTGCCCTGTCCAAACCCGGTCCCGGCACGATCAAGCCGGAATGGATTGAAACCATGAACGACGACGCGATCGTGTTTTCCTGCGCCAACCCGATCCCGGAGATTTGGCCCTGGGAGGCCAAAGACGCTGGCGCCCGCATCGTTTCGACGGGCCGCTCCGACTTCCCCAACCAGGTCAACAACTCGTTGGGATTCCCCGGTATCTTCCGCGGCACGCTGGATGTGCGCGCCACCACGATCACCGATGAGATGTGCTTCGCCGCGGCCGAGGCTCTGGCCGAGCAAATTGGCGACAAGCTAGATGAAGAACACCTGCTCCCCACGATGGAAGATTGGGAGGTCTTCGCCCATGAGGCCGCCGCTGTGGGCATGAAGGCCCAAGAGCAAGGCGTCGCCACCCTCGAAAAGAGCTACGATGAGCTCTTCGAGCACGCCCAGAAGGTCATCGGCCGCTCCCGCAACTTGACTCAGATGATGATGCAGGAAGGCTTCATCCCCGAGGCCCCGGAAGACTGATCCGCAGCAGGCATCGGTTTCGAGAAAAAGATTGATATAATCTAGAGGATCGTTGCGGAAACAACGGTCCTCTAGCATTTTCGTGAAGAAAGTCCAGCCAAAAAATTGAAGAGAAGCGAGACTGATTTATGAAAAAGAGCAAATGGCTGTTGGGTGATGACCCCACCCCCTTGGAGAGTCGCACCGAGGAACTGCGCGGCGAACTAGGCCAACGCAATCCCCAGGATTTAGCCACACGAACGGGCGCGATCTACACACCCGAGGAAGAAGGAGGAACGTTTCGGCTCGCTTTTTGGGGGCGCGATGTGTTGATCGGTTTTCCCGATTTTGTCGCCGGGGAAGCCGAGACGGACGAGCCCTTGAATCCTTTCGATCAGGCCTTGTTGGTGCACTATTTCCACCATTCCAGTGGCGTTCCGCAACGCAACGAGTGGATTTCGTTTACCGAATTGCCCGATGGCACCTTCTACGCTCAGGCCTTCCAGGGCTACACGGGTAAAAAATTGTTCCTGGCGTTCGGCAACCGCGTCGATGAATTCTCCAGCGCGGCGGAGCGAACGGGGGGCAGCCGGGAGTTCTTTGCCAGTGTCTCCTATTCGTACCAGGTGTTGCCCAGAGTTGCCTTGATGGTAGCCTGTTGGGTGGGGGATGAAGATTTTCCCTCCTCCTACCGCATCCTCTTCGATGCCGCCGCGGGATATCATCTCTCCACCGATGGCTGTGCCATCCTGGGCAGCCAACTGACCCGCCGCTTGCTCAAAGCGAAGCACGAACAGATGAACGATGTCTGAGGTTGTCTTAGAAATTCGTTAATTCTTGATCCTGTTCGTCTGCATTCATCTGTGGCTGATACAATTATAGAAACCCTTTATTCGTACCTTGCAGCTTTGGGCTGTACTCAAAGGAGAAGCAATGAAACTAGCAATTAGCGGAAAAGGCGGCGTGGGCAAAACGACGCTGGCCGCGTTGTTGGCCCAGGTTTATGCCGATACGGGCCGGGATGTCTTGGCTGTGGACGCTGATCCGGCCCCCTGCCTGGCTGGCGCCTTGGGATTCCCCGAGGAAAAACTGGCTCAACTCGAGCCAATTGTCGAGATGGAAGAACTGATCGAGGAGCGCACCGGCGCGAAACCTGGTACCAGCGGTGGATTTTTTACCATCAACCCGCGCGTCGATGACCTCCCGGAGCGTTTCAGCGTCTCCCATCGCGACGTTCGCCTGCTCGAAATGGGCTCCGTTGATTTGGGCGGCTCGGGCTGCATTTGCCCGGAGAGCGCCATGCTGAAAACCTTGTTCACCCATCTGCTTTTCCGCGATGACGACGTTCTTATTCTGGACATGTACGCCGGAGTCGAGCACCTGGGACGGGCGACGGTCGATTTCGTCGATGCGATGATCATCGTCGTCGAGCCGACCCGTCGCAGCCTGGGCACCGCCCGGCAGATCAAGAAATTGGCCAACGATATCGGCCTGGAGCGGCTCTGGCTGGTGGGCAACAAGATTCGCAATCAAGACGAGTCCGAGTTCCTCGTCAAGGAATCACCTAACATCCCCGTCCTGGGATTCCTGCCTGCTGATCTGCGTGTCCAGGAAGCCGACCGGCTGGGTGTTCCCGTCTACGATCATGTCGATACACTCAAAGAAACCGCTCAAAAAATGGCAAAGAAATTATTGGTAGAAGTTGGAGCATAAGTTATGACGACAACGATTGCATTGGCTGGCAAAGGCGGCGTCGGCAAGACGACTGTCGCAGCCATGGTGATCAAATATCTGACCCAGAATCATCCCGGGGCAATTTTGGGCATCGATGCCGACCCGAGCAGCAATTTGAACATGGTGCTGGGCTTGGATTTGGAATGGACCGTGGGGGAGATCCGCGAAGACATGCTTGAAGAAGTCCAACAAGCGGCCTTGAAGTCCGGCGCGGCGATGGGCACGTTGCGCGGCGGGATGAACAAGCGCGATTATCTCGATTTCGAGGTCCGTTCCTCCCTTTCGGAAGGGGA
>CAZJBA010000064.1:15699-16761 GCA_964544065.1 uncultured Anaerolineales bacterium
CACGACCCGACCACGCTCAACCGCCAGGGCGCCGATGTTGGCACCCAATACCGCTCGGCGATTTTCTATCACGACCAGGAACAGCGAGAAATTGCCCAGCGGGTCATCGCCGAGTTTGCCGCCGATCTCTGGGACGATCCCATCGTCACCGAAATCTCCCCCCTGGATGAATTTCATCGTGCCGAGGACTATCACCAGCGTTATTATGAACACAATCCCAACCAGGGATATTGCCGCGTGGTCATCTCCCTCAAGGTAGCCAAGTTCCGCAAAAAGTTCGCCGACAAGCTCAAGAGCAATCAATAAGTCTAGGAAGGAGTTGAACGATGAAAGCGATTGCTGATCTTGCCATCATTCCCATCGGGGTCGGGGTTTCTCTTTCGGAGTATGTCGCCGCCTGTGAGCGGATTTTGACCGACGCCGGGCTGGAGCCTCAGCTCCATGCCAACGGGACCAACGTGGAGGGAGAATGGAGCGTCATCGCCGCGGCGATCGAGCGCTGCCACCAGAAACTTCACCAGATGGGCGCACCGCGCGTCTCTACCAATTTGCGTCTGGGCACGCGTGTGGATCGAAACCAGACCATGTCTGATAAAATAGAGAGCGTTCGATTGAAATTATTGTAGGAGAGTAACTGCTCAGCCATCACCAGAAATAGAACGCGGATGACGCGAATCAGGCAGATTTTCGCAGATCAAAACAAAAAATATCCGTGTAAATCCGTAAAATCCGCGGGATCCGCGTTCCATTCTGACCTATCCGCCCATAGCCTGAGTAGTTACGTAGGAGAAGCACCATGGAACTAAGGGCACGCGCCGAGGCGATCCGCCAGGCCAAAGGATATTTGGCCAAGAAGCCGGTCTATCTGGACACCGAGACGACGGGCACCGGCCCCAACGCCGAAGTCGTCGAGATCGGCATCGTCAATCATGACGGCAGCGTCTTGGTGGATACGCTCGTCAAAGCGCGTGGCAAAATCGAGCTTGGGGCCCAGCGTGTCCACAAGATCACCGCCGAGATGTTGGCTGATGCGCCCTCCTGGCAGGATGTCTGGCCCCAGGT
>CAZJBA010000065.1:0-16650 GCA_964544065.1 uncultured Anaerolineales bacterium
CTATTTAACGGCTCCTAAGAGATGATTAACGGCTATATTAGGATTATTCTTAGACCAAGAGAGGAAATAATGATCAAAAACGACATGACCATCAAAATCGGCGGGGAGGCCGGGCAGGGCGTCGCCTCGAGTGGCGCCGGGCTGGCCAAAACCCTATCCCGAGGAGGCTTGCACCTTTTCAGCCTCCAGGATTACATGTCCCGCATCCGCGGCGGGCATAACTTCTCTCAACTCAAAGTGAGCGAAAAGCCGCTCTACTCTCACAGCGATGAAATTCACCTCTTGCTGGCCCTCGTCCCCGAGACGATCGAACGGCACAAAGACGAACTCGTCCCCGGCGGCGGGATCATCTACGACGAGGACATGGAAGTTGACGCCGAAGCCTTGATCAACGCAGGCCTGAAGCCGTTTCCCGTCCCGCTGGTCAGCATCGCTGAGGAAGTGGGCAGCAAGATCATGACCAACACAGCCGCGTTGGGCGCGGCCACGGGCATGACCGACTATGATCTCAAATACCTGAACAACGTGCTCGAAGAGAGCTACAAGAAAAAGGGCCATAAGGTCGTCGAGGCCAATCAAGAAGTCGCCCGCAAAGCCCATGATTACGTTCAGAAACATTACGCCGCCGATTTCGAATTCAAGCTGGAGCCCATCGAGTCGCCCGACCGGATGGTCATCAACGGCAACCACGCTTTTTGTCTGGGCGCCGTGATGGGCGGATGCCGCTTCATCTCGGCCTATCCGATGACCCCGGCGACATCGATCATCGAGTGGATGTCCACTCATGCGGATCGCTACGGGATTGTGGCCAAACACACCGAGGACGAACTGGCCGCCATCCTGATGGCCATCGGCGCCAACCACGCCGGGGTGCGGGCGATGACGTCCACATCCGGAGGTGGCTTCTCGCTGATGGTCGAGTCGCTCGGCTTGGCCGGGATCACCGAAACGCCCCTCGTCGCCGTGGACGTGCAGCGGGTCGGCCCCTCCACGGGGATGCCCACCCGCAGCGAGCAGGCCGATCTGCTCTTCGTGCTGCGCGCCTCGCAAGGGGAGTTTCCTCGCTTTGTGCTCGCTCCGGGAACGCCCGAAGAGGCCTTCAACGTCGGCTGGCGGGCCTTCAACCTGGCAGAAAAATATCAAACCCCCGTGATCGTCCTGAGCGACACCTTCCTGGCCAACTCGCTGCGCACGATCGAGCGCGAAGACTTCGCCTTCGAAGAGGTCCAAATCGACCGAGGCGAACTGCTCACCGACGACGAGCTGGAGGAGATGACCGAGGAGTACAAACGCTACGCCTTGACCGAATCGGGCATCTCGCCGCGGGCGATCCCCGGCCATCCCAACGCCGTTTTCATCGCCTCCAGTGATGAACACACCGAGGACGGCCACATCGAAGATGAGGACCCTGATAACCGCGTCCAGATGGCGGACAAACGCCTGCGCAAAATGGAAACAATGATAACCGAGATGCGCGCTCCGGCCCAATACGGCCCCGCAGATGCGGAGACCACCTTCGTTTGTTGGGGATCAAGTTACGGGCCCGTCCGCGAAGCCGTCGACCGGCTCAATCAAGACGGTGACAAGGCCAATCTCCTGCATTTCACCGACATCTTCCCCTTCCCCACCGAGAAGGCCCAACCCCTGCTGAACAAGGCCAAGCGACTTATCAATGTGGAGAGCAACGCCACGGCCCAATTCGCCACCTTGCTCAGAACCTACGCCGATGTGACCATCGACGAGCAGATTTTGCGATACGACGGACAACCCCTCTCGCCAGATTACATTCTGGCCAGGGTATAGGAGGAAACAAACATGGCTACCAAAAAAGATTACCTCAGCCCGATTCGCCCAACCTGGTGCCCCGGCTGCGGCGATTACGGCATTCTCAACGCCGCGAAACAAGCGCTGGTCAACCTGGAGCTAGAACCGCATCAGGTACTCTTCGCCAGCGGGATCGGCTGCGGCAGCAAATTGCCCGATTACATCCGGGCGAACGGTTACACCTCCCTGCACGGACGACCCATCCCGGTCGCCCAGGGCGTTCACCTGGCCAATCACGACCTGAAGGTCATCGTCGTGGCCGGGGACGGCGACACCTACGGCATCGGCGGCAACCATCTGATCCACGCCATGCGCCGCAATCCGGATATCACCATCATCGTCCAGGATAACGCCGTCTACGGCTTGACCAAAGGGCAGTATTCCCCCCGCAGCCCGGAGGGATTCCTGACCAAGACATCGCCACCTCCCCAGGGGGCGCTGGAGAAACCGGTCAACCCGATGGCGCTGGCGCTGGGCGCCGGTGCGACCTTTGTGGCCCGTACGTTTGCGGGGGACTATAAACACACCACTGCGACGATCGAAAAGGCGATTCAACACAACGGCTGCGCGCTGGTGGACATTCTCCAGCCCTGTGTGACCTTCAACCCGGATTACTCCTATGACTTCTACCGGGAACGGGTTTATAAATTATCCGAAGAGGATTACGACTCCGGCGACATCCAGGCCGCCTGGCAAAAAGCCCTGGAGTGGGGCGACCGCATCCCCATCGGAATCGTCTATCAAACCGACGAACGCCCCAGCTACGAGGATCAGGTCATCCCCTTGAAGGCGGGCCCGTTGGTGAAACAAGAGCTCAAGTCCTGGAGCGAAGAAGACTATCAAGCCCTGGTGGCGGAGTTTGTCTAGCTTGCACGCTTTTAGCGATCACGGAGACACCGAACTCATAAAGAAAATTTGGCTCTTTGATGTTTTCTGTGGTGAAACTCTTTTTGTACACGGAATGCGAAGCATGCCTCCGGCGACACGGATTCTACGGATAAAAACTTAAAAATCCGTGACCCCACTGAAAAAACCGTTTTTTGAGATTCAAGGTAAAACAACTCCCACTTTGCTGTCGAAAAATGGCATGTTGAGAGACAGCATCTCCGAAAAAACGGGTTTTTCGAAGCATCTCTCCCACTCTGCGTTAAAGCATTCTCGAGTCTCGACGTTATGATCTTGTCTTATCTGGCGCCAAGACGTGCTTCGCAGGCGCTGAATTGAGCTTTTCCTCAAGCAAATTAGAATCGTATAAGAACCCCTCGACAGGCATATCAAGCCTACCCCTGAGTGTGCTATAATAGGAGCGTTCGGGGATGACTGGCTTCGACGGAAGAGGCTGGGTCCGAACTGCGAGCCGAGAGACACCGATCTCGTAAAATCAGTGTACACTTTAAGTGCCAATCGCACTGACTATGCTGCTCTTCCCCTCGCTGCCTAAGCAGTGAGCTAACGAGCACATGATCCCACACGGGATCACGTCCGCCTGACACCGATCTCCGACCGGGGTTAGGACGGGCGACACAAAGTCGGAGTGCCGCACACGACGCCGCTACCTGTGCATAAGAGGGGCTTTCGGGTCCCAGCGGCTGGTTGAGCATGCGCTTTCGTCCGTTGTAGCCTGCTCAACGAGACCAAACATAGGACTACGCTCGTAGATGTTCGAGACACTATTCTTTCGGACGCGGGTTCGATTCCCGCCATCTCCACCAAAAGAAAGCAGGTCGCGCCGCCTAGCGCGGCCTGTTTCGTTTTTAATCGATCTCTTCTTGCTCTTGCTGTCGGAGCAATTTCCACTGCCGGGGCAAAAATTCGGTCAGAGCGAGATAAACGGCCAAGCCTGCAATCGCGATCCAGGTTTCCAGGGAATAGAGCCGCCGCTTGAGGATTACCTCGATGGGCGTCTCCACGGCTCTGGCCATCAGAGGCCACCTGGACCCCCCAACTACAAAGAAGACCATGTAGAAACCGTACAGGATTTCGGCCAGAAAATTGATAACGATGAACCAATGCAATATCCGTAACCACCTTCGTCGCATTCGAGGTTTCCTCCAATAAAGTTGGTGTTCGCTCGGCTAATTACTTGAACTGTCCGTCGGTCGAGTTTCGAAAACACTTGCCAAAGGCTTGCTTCGCAAACCAGCATTTTGTCGCTTTCTTCTGCAAGTGATAAATAGCTAATTCATTCGCCTATAGTTTTCATCCTGATTATACACCTTCCCCGGACGACGGTTGAACCCGGCATACTGCCTCAATCTACGATATAATACCCGCCAGGAGACTTATGATGAAAGAACGCGTACAAAAGATTATGGCCCACGCCGGAATCGACTCCCGCCGGGCTTGTGAGGGATTAATCGCTCAGGGACGGGTGACCGTCAACGGCAAGAAAGCCGAACTGGGCATGAAAGCCGATCCGGAGCAAGACGAGATCCGTTTGGACGGGGAGTTGGTCGGAGAACCCGAAAAGAAAATCTATATCGCCTTGAACAAGCCTCGCGGCGTGATCTCGGCCTCCAAATCGCCCGATGAGCGGCCCACTGTCGTCGAATTGGTCAACTCGAAAGCAAGGCTTTACCCCGTTGGCCGCCTGGACGTTGACAGCGAAGGTCTAATTCTGCTGACCAACGACGGGAAACTGACCTACCGGCTGACCCACCCCAGTTTCGAGCACGAGAAAGAATACAAAATACTGGTAGCCCGCCGCCCAGACGAGGGCCAACTGGCCGCCTGGCGCAACGGCGTCGTGCTCGAAAACGGCTACCGCACCGCCCCGGCGGAGGTCGAAATCGTCGGCACCAAAGGAAAAGGCGCCTGGCTGCGACTGGTGATCCATGAAGGCCGCAACCGCCAGATTCGCCGGATGGGCAGGCAGGTCGGGTTACCCATCGTGCGGATCATCCGTACCCGCATCAAAACCCTCCACCTGGGCAACAGCAAACCAGGCCAATGGCGCCATCTGACAGACGAAGAAGTCGCCGCACTTCAAGAATAAAAATCAGGCACTTTATCGCTTGTAGTGGCCATCAATGTACTTGTTTTCAAATCAGGGCAATCGCATTTGGAAACAGGCCGATTGAGAAACGTGTCGTTGCGAGGAGGATGGGCGCTGCTTTTTGCGCTCAGAGGACGTGGCAACCTTTTGAATGACGAAAAAACGGCTCATTTTGTACTAACAAAAGATTGCCACGCGCCCGCCAAAGGCGCGCCTTGCCCAACGGGCACGCAGAGCGCGGCGAAGCTTCGCTCGCAATGCAGATGCACGCCATACCGAAGGTACGCAAAGCGAAGCGATGACATGTTAATCGGAGTGGAGCACAGTCAAAATGCATATGCGATTGCCCTAGTTTTCAGGTAGCCGTTGAAAAATTCAGATAAGTAAGGTAATCTAAAACCTGAGAGAAAACAAAGATGAAATTGATCTTTGAATGGGATGCCAATAAAGCTAACAAAAACCGCAAGAAACATCAAATTGACTTTAAAGAGGCAAAAACAATTTTCAGTGATCCATTTTTGATTACCTTTTATGATGATTTCCACTCCAAACGTGAAGAACGGTACATAAGCATTGGGTATTCTGCTCGTCAACGGATCCTTTTGGCCGTTCACACAGAACAACAAACAGAAGAAGCCGTTTTTATTCGTATAATTAGCAGTCGAAAAGCGACCCCCTCGGAGCGAAAAATTTATGAAGAAAAAAGCTAAACAACACCAAGAAGAAAAAGAGATGTTACCCGAATATGATTTCAAAGGAAAAAAGGGTGAACGCGGGAAATATTATCAGATGTATCAACAAGGGCACACCGTAAAAATCCAAGAGGCTGATGGAAACGTGAGTATTCATTACTTTACCTTAGAAGACGGCGCCGTCATGCTAGAATCGGATGTTCGTGAATATTTCCCAACCTCTGAAAGTGTCAATCAAGCCTTACGCACTTTGATTTCCATTGCCCCTACAAAAAGCGAATAAAGGTGCGATCTCTCCATCTTGACGAAGAAAGCCGTCAACGCTAATACCGGTAAACTCTGGCATCCAAATAGGCATGCAGCAATGTCGCTGTTGACAGATCGAAACATCAATAAAAGCAACTCAAATCAAGGAGATAAAGGGTGGTATCAGAGAGACGCTATACTTTGATAACCCAATGCATCCTGAGGTAAAATTCTACCCCAATTAGAGACAAACTCCCCAACAGAGAAGATCATCACCTTGCAAGGAGTTCGCATGGAAACAACCAAAAACCGTACATCCTGGCTGGACAAACCAGTTTTCACCAACTTAAGGATCAACTGGGAAACATTGATCTTCGTCCTGATCATCTTGCTGGCTTTCGTGACCCGCTTCTACGACCTGGAATCCCGGGTGATGAGCCACGATGAAAATTCCCATGTGTATTACTCGTGGCAACTCTCGCAAGGGAGCGGCTACACCCACACACCGATGACCCACGGCCCGTTTCAATTCCACGTCGTGGCGCTGTCGTATTTCATGTTCGGCGACAACGATTTCACCGCCCGCATCCCGGCAGCGTTATTCGGCATTGCCGCAATCGCTTTTCTGTGGTTCTACCGCCGTTACCTGGGACGGGCCGGGACGCTGATCGCCGCGGGGCTGATGCTGATCTCGCCGTTCATGCTCTATTATGCCCGCTACGTCCGCAACGACATCTTCTCGGCCTTGTTTGGGGTGGTGATGCTCTGGGCGATTCTGCGCTATCTCGAAACGGGGGAGGCTCGCTTCACCTATTGGCTCACCGCCGTGACCATGCTCCACTTCACCGCCAAGGAGACGGCCTTTATCTACTCGGCCCAGGCGCTGATCTTCCTGGGGTTGCTCTTTGTCTCCCAGATCACCCAGAAGCGCTGGGAACGAGCGGGCTACCGGCGGGTTTTCATCGCCGCTCTGATCGTCACCTTCGCCCTGCTTGCCCTCGGCATTGGACTGGACGCTTACTTCCCCTCGCCAGAAACCGGCGGCGAGGAGGCTTCTTCAGCAGGGATGGGCCCCGTACACCTGCTCGTCCCCATGGGGCTGAGCGGACTCACATTGCTAGGCGCGCTCGTCCTTGCCATTTTAGGCTTCACATGGAAGCGTCTGCGCCAAAACCGGGCCTTCAGCCTGATTCTGCTCCAAATGACGCTGATTCTGCCGCAACTGGCCCCCTTCCCGGTGCGCGCCATCGGCTGGGATCCGCTGGATTACTCCAATGTGGGCATGCTGCGCACGGGTATCTTCATCGCCATCCTGGCCGCCATCGCCATCGCCGCGGGCACCCTCTGGAACCCGACCGTGTGGACCATCAACGCAGCGATCTTTTACATTCCCTTTACGGTCTTCTACACCACCGTTTTCACCAACGGGGCCGGGTTTTTCACCGGCCTGGTCGGGTCGCTGGGGTATTGGCTGGAGCAACAGGGCGTCGAGCGCGGCAGCCAGCCCTGGTATTACTATCTCCTGATTCAAGTGCCCATCTACGAGTTTTTGCCCGCCCTGGGCAGCATCCTAGCGGGGGCGCTTGCGCTTGGCCGTCGCCCATCCACCGGAACCGAGAGAGAGCCCGGGGAGCAGGATCAACCTGCGGATGAAGAAGTCGATTCTCAGCCCCCGGTGGTGGCCCTGCTCGGATTCTGGAGCGTGACCAGCATCATCGCCTACACCGTGGCCGGGGAAAAGATGCCCTGGCTGACCGTTCATATCGCCCTGCCGTTGATCTTGCTGGCCGGCTGGGGCTTGGGCGCGTTGATTGAACGAATCGACTGGAGAAGCGTCCGCACTCGCCGCGGGCTCCTGTTGATGTTACTCTTGATTCTCTTCCTGATCAGTGTGACATCCGCCGCGGTCGATCTGCTCGGACCCATCCCGCCCTTCCAGGGACAGACGATCGAACAACTCAACGCCACCAACGCGTTCATCCTGGCCGCGGTGATCGCCATCCTCAGCGCGGTGGGCATCGCCAAGCTGCTCGAGGACTGGGAGCTGGCCCAACTTGGCCGCCTGACGCTGGTGACCGGGTTCATCTTCCTGGCCCTGTTGACCGCCCGTGCCGCCTTCCGCGCCGCCTACATCACCTACGACTATGCCACCGAATACCTGGTCTACGCCCACTCCGGGCCGGGGCCTAAAATCGCCTTGCGCCAAATCGAAGAGCTCTCCCGCCGAACGACCGACGGGCTCGACATGATGGTGGCCTACGACGATGAAACCACCTACCCGTACTGGTGGTATCTACGCAATTACGACAACCAAAAATACTACGGCCCCAACCCAACGCGGGAACTACGCGATGCGCCCGTGATTCTGGTCGGCGACAACAACTACGACAAGATCGAGCCGGTCGTCGGACAGGCCTATTACCAATTCGACTATATCCGCATCTGGTGGCCCAACCAGGATTATTTCAATCTGAATTGGGAAAAGGTCCAAAACGCGCTCGGCGACCCTCAAATGCGCGCCGCTATCTTCCAAATCTGGTTCAACCGGGATTTTTCTCAATATACGGCTATCAAAGGCACCGACATGAGCCTGCCCAACTGGCAACCCTCCGACCGCATGCGCTTGTATGTGCGCAAAGACGTGGCCGCCAAAGTGTGGAACTATGGTGCCGTACCTGTAGCCTCCGAAGAGGTCATCGCCGATCCTTACGAGGGCAAAGAGATCGCCCTTCCGGCCGACAAGATCATCTCGGAGCCGTTCAACAAGCCGCGCGATGTGGTCATGGCGCCCGACGGCAGCTTGTACATCGCCGACACGGGCAACCACCGCATCGTCCACCTGAGCAGCGAGGGCGAGGTGCTCCACACCTGGGGCAGCTTCGCCGATATCAGCCAGGGGGACGCCCCTCCCGGAACCTTCTACGAACCCTGGGGACTCGCCGTCGATGGCGACGGCAACGTCTACGTGGCCGATACATGGAACCACCGGGTTCAGAAGTTCACCGCGGCGGGAGAATATATCACCCAGTGGGGCCGCTTCGGACAAGCCGAGACGGGAGACGCTTTCTGGGGCCCGCGCGATATCGCCCTTGATTCGGAAGGCCGCGTTTTCATCACCGATACCGGCAACAAACGGGTGGCCGTCTTCGACCGTGAAGGAAACTTCCTGACCCAGTTTGGTGAAGCCGGCATGATGGAAGGCCAACTCGACGAGCCCGTCGGCCTGGCCACCGCATCTGACGGCCGCGTCTACGTGGCCGACACCTGGAACCAGCGCGTCCAGGTCTTTGCGCCGGTCGAAGGCGAGCTCGAATATACCCCGGTGAACGAATGGCAGATCGTCGGCTGGTACGGCCAGTCCCTGGACAACAAGCCTTACCTCGCCGTGGACGCGGCCGGGCACGTCTATGTCAGTGACCCGGAGGGTTACCGCATCTTGATGTTCACCGCCGAGGGCGAGTTCCTCGGCTATTGGGGCGACTACGGCTCCGGCCCGGACGGGTTCGACCTGCCCACCGGGCTCGCCGCCACGGCCCCAGGAGACGTCTGGGTCGCCGATGCAAACAACAACCGGGTCATGCACTTCAGCGTGCCTACAGAGTGATTTGCATTTCCCCGCGTAGCTTTTTTCATTGGAGTTATCTTTAACGCAGAGGCGCAGAGAGGGCGTAAAAAACACGCCTGGAGAGTCGCGGAGGAAAAATATAAAAACTCTGCGTCTTCCTGCCAGGGATGCTGTGCACGCCCCATGGGCGACACAGTGCGTATCTCCCCGACTCTGCGTTAACAGTTTAGCTAATGGACTTTAAAAATTTAATCCGGTAATACCGTTGGTGCCCATCCCGCGCAGGGATGAAGTCCCTGCGCTACAAAACAGCACCCGATGAATCGGGTTTTTCGTCGCTAAACAAAGCATAAGCCCCATTCATGGGGTGTAGTTTCGTAGCCAGGTGGTTCACCGCCTGGCGGACGGCGAGAACAGCTATTACCCAATTATTTTCTTAATCTTCATAAGCTAAGGCATACATAGCAAGGCGAAGCTTCGTTAGACATTTATTGGTATAAAAGGATCACAAATGAAAAAGATACCCAGTTCCGAAATTACGCCCGAACACATCTACCATTCCCGGCGCGAATTCCTCAAAGCGATGGGCATCGTCGGCACGGGGGCTGCGATTCTGGCCGCATGCAAAGGCCAAACGCCCGGAGCCGGTCCCACCAGCGCCCCAGCAGACGCGTCGACACCGGCATCTGCTGGATCATCGGCAGATGAACTTGGCGACCCGCTGACCGAATATGATGCCATCAAAAACTATACGAACTTTTACGAGTTCACCGTCGACAAAGAAGGCGTCGCCAAACTGGCCCAAGATTTCCAGACTTCCCCGTGGGAGGTCACGGTGGGCGGGCTGGTCAACAACCCCAAGACCTATTCCCTTGATGATTTGCGCAAATTCGAGGCCGAAGAACGCATCTACCGGATGCGCTGCGTGGAAGCCTGGTCGATGGTGATCCCCTGGGTGGGATTCCCGCTCCACAAGCTGCTCGATGAGATCGAACCGACTTCGGAGGCCAAGTACGTCCGCTTTGAAACTCTTATCGATGAAGAAAAAATGCCCGGCATCGAGCGATACCCCTACCAATGGCCTTACATTGAGGGCCTGCGCATGGATGAAGCCAGACACGACCTCACCTTGTTGGCGACCGGGCTTTACGGCAAAGACCTGCCACCCCAGAACGGCGCGCCGATTCGTTTGGTCGTGCCCTGGAAGTACGGCTTCAAGAGCATCAAGTCGATCGTCAAGATCGACCTGGTCGCCGAGATGCCCACCTCGCTGTGGATGGCCGCGGCACCCAACGAGTATGGCTTTTACGCCAACGTCAACCCCAACGTCGATCACCCACGCTGGTCACAAGCCACGGAGCGGCGCATCGGCGAAATCGGCCGCCGGGAAACCTTGATGTTCAACGGCTACGAAAAGGAAGTTGCCCATCTACGACGGTATGGATTTGCGCATCAATTTCTAGTACTGACATGCGTAAGTCCTTGATGGGTTTCTCATCGTAAAGCACTCACAATCTAATGCTCAAGCCGCCGTCTTCGGCGGCGGGGACGCCGCCCAGAGCATGGGTTGGCTATTTGCGGGAGGCTCTAAACCTATCACGTATTCTTGCAGCAAAGTACTAGCTATCTTGTTTCGAACAATTTCTGATTAGTACACGGACGAACACGGAATGCAAAGCAAGCATCCGGCGACACGGATGGTTTAAATAAAACCACCAAACGTTCCGTGTAAATCCGTTAATTCCGTGTCCAAAAAATGAAACCGGAAACCCGAAAACTAGCTTTGAAAATCGTTACCCATCTCGGCGCGTTGACACCGTTGGCGCTGATGCTCTTGGATTTGCTCACCGGCGGCTACGGGCCGGACCCGATTCGCGAGTTCACCTTGCGGACGGGGAAAACTGCCCTGGTCTTGCTGCTGGTCACCCTGGCTTGCACGCCCGTCGCCAACCTGTTCAACATCCGCTACATCCTGCGCCTGCGCCGACCGCTGGGGCTGTACACCTATCTGTACGTGGCGATTCATTTTGCCATTTTCATCGCCATCGATTACGGCTTCTCGCTGGATCTGATTCAAACCGCTTTGCTGCAAAAACGGTATGCGCTCGCCGGGCTGGTCGCCGGAATTCTGATGACGCCGCTGGCGATCACCTCGACGCGCGGCTGGATTCAACGCCTGGGCAAACGCTGGCAACAGCTTCATCGCCTGATCTATGTGGCTGCGCTTCTAGACGTGGTGCATTATCTCTGGCTGGTCAAGCCGGGCGTTCCCACCCCGTGGATTTACGCCGGGGTTTTGGCGGTGCTCTTTTTGCTGCGGGTCAAACCCATCCAAACATCAGCGGCAACCCTGCTGGAGCGAGTCCGAGGCTCCTTGTTTTCCCAATCCTGAAAGCCAAAATGGAGATGGTATAATCCCAGCGCAATCCAAACTCGTAACCTGTACGGAGAAGGGAGTAGCTCATCTATGAAACTTCACGAGTACCATTCCAAGTTGACCTTTGCAGAACACGGTGTCCCGATACCGGAAGGGAACATTGCGACCACCGCAAATCAGGCCGAACGCATCGCCAAGGAATTAGGTGGTCGCGTTGTGGTTAAATCGCAGGTGCTTGTCGGCGGCCGCGGCAAGGCGGGGGGAATCCAACTGGCACGCGACCCCGAACACGCCAAAGAATTGGCCACAAAAATATTGGGCATGGAGATCAAGGGGCTGCCCGTTCGTAAAGTGTTGATCGATCAGGCCGTCGACATCGACCAGGAAATCTATCTGGGCATCACCAACGACCGCGCTGCCCGCAAGCCGGTGATGATGGCATCGGCGGAAGGCGGCGTCGATATCGAGGCCGTAGCCCGGGAAACGCCCGAAAAAATCATCAAAGTGCACATCGATCCCTTGATGGGGTTGCAGAGCTACCAAACCCGCGACCTGGCGGCGGGCATCGACCTGGAACGTGAGCATTGGCGCTCCTTTGGAAGCATCGCCAAGAGTTTATGGAAGGCTTACCAGAAAAGCGATGCCACCCTGGCCGAGATCAACCCCCTTGTGATCACCGGCGAGGGCAAATTGCTGGCCGTCGATGGCAAGATGGTCCTGGACGACAACGCCCTTTTCCGCCACCCCGAGCTGGCCGACAAACGCGATCTGGATGTGGAGAATGAGGCCGAAATCAAAGCCCGCCAGCACGGGCTCTCGTACATCAAGCTGGACGGCGACATCGGCTGCATGGTCAATGGCGCCGGTCTGGCGATGACGACGATGGACGTGATCAAATTATTCGACGGCGAACCGGCCAATTTCCTCGACATTGGCGGCGGTGCCGATGCCGAAAAAGTCGCCACCGCGTTTCAGATCATCCTGTCCGATTCGAGCATCAAAGCGGTGCTGATCAATATCTTTGGCGGGATCACCCGATGTGACGAGGTCGCCCGGGGCATTCTATCTGCCATGGAAGAGGTTCAACCGGATGTGCCCATGATCGTCCGGCTGGTGGGTACCAACGCCAGAGAGGGGAGGCAATTGCTCGCCGATGCCAATATGATCACCGCAGAGACGCTCGTAGACGCCGCCAAAAAAGCAGTCGCAGCCGCCCAGGGAGAGGAATAGATGAGCATTCTAATCGACAACAACACGAAATTGATTGGACAGGGGATCACGGGGCGAGAAGGGCTCTTCCACGCCCAGAAGATGGTCGAGTATGGCACCAACGTCGTCGCCGGGGTGACTCCTGGCAAAGGCGGCGAGTGGATTCTGGACGGCAAGGTGCCCGTGTTCGACTCGGTCAAGATGGCCAAGGATGCCACCGGCGCGAACACCAGCGTCATCTTTGTGCCCGCCCGCTTCGCTGCCGACGCGATGTTCGAAGTTGCCGATGCAGGGATCGAGTTGATCGTGACGATCACCGAGGGCATCCCCGTGCAGGATATGATGCGGGTGCGCCAGTATCTCGATCAGAAGGGCGTGCGCCTGGTCGGCCCCAACTGCCCCGGCCTGCTCACTCCCGGTGAGGCCAAAGTGGGGATCATCCCCGGCAATATCGCCATCCCCGGCAATGTGGGCGTCGTATCCCGCTCGGGCACGCTGACCTATGAGGTTCTCTATGCCCTGAAAGAATTGGATATGGGCGTGAGCACCTGCGTGGGCATCGGCGGCGACCCGATCAACGGGACCAACTTCATCGACGCGCTGCAGCTCTTCGAAGAAGACCCGGAGACCGACCAGGTCGTCCTGATCGGTGAGATCGGCGGCAGCGACGAAGAGGAGGCGGCCACATTCATCGCCAACGAGATGACCAAGCCCGTGGTCGCCTTCATCGCCGGGCAAACCGCCCCCCCCGGAAAGCGGATGGGCCATGCCGGCGCGATCGTGCAAGGTGGCAGCGGTCTGGCCATCGACAAGATCAACGCGCTGAAAGCAGCGGGGGTACGGGTCGCCCAACATCCTGGTGAAATCCCCACTTTACTGCAAGAGTAATCGGTTTTTCGAAATAAATACAAAAAGGGCAACCGAGATTCGGTTGCCCTTTTGATTTTAATATCTAAAAATAAACCAACGTTAGGGCAAATTGCCAACGACATCAAAGGTGTCCAAGATACGCTCGAAGGCGTCCACATCGGCGTCTGTTACCATTTGAACTTCCACCAAGGTCAAAAACGCAAAGGGGTCATTGATGGGACGGGAGGAAACGACAGCAACCACAGCATCGGAGCCACATTCCCACAAATCGTAAGCGCCTTCGTAGTAGCCATCATCATAATCATAGCGGCCATCAAGATCACAATCCCCTTCATACCAGTGGCGGGTACCATCCAACAATTGGACATAACCGCCGATTTTGCCCCAATCTTCAGAAGCGGCAAAACTGATCCCGGCAACATCATAGTAGGTGTTAAACCCTTCAAGATCGGGAGAGGCGACAATGGCCGCGGCGGTGAAGTCGATAGAACCGGCTGAGGTATCCCAAACATTTTCCCAAATCCTGCCATCGATCTCGCTCCAAGAGGTTGGAATTTCAACCGCAATGGAGCCGGTATTGTCGTAAACGACCGTGTACCCCTCTGCTGTTCCACCGCCGGTATCGCCACCATCAACAGTACCAACCACCTCCAGGGCACGTCCGTTCAACTGACCATCCAAAATTTCACCTGTATAACTCCGGTACACCTTTAGCGAGAGCGTGTCGGTGGGTTGGTGAGTGCGCAAGATATCACAATAACTGGCTTTGGAGCCATCTGTAGCCATCTTAATACCTTCGATCTCGGTGATATAATCTCCACCTTTGAGACCGGCTTTATCGGCCGGTGATCCAGAGGCTACAGAATAAACCCAAATGCCAGAACTTCCATCCTCAAACAACCAGGCTTCGCTGTTCACACCGATGGAATTGACATCCTCGTTGTTGCGCAGTTTTTCGATGATAGGCTTAGCCTCATCTCGAGCAATGGCGAAGTGCTGTTCAGCATCCGGATCGCCTGCATAATGGACGGCAACCACTTTGCCATCTTTGGTCACGATCGGGCCACCAGAGTTGCCAGGATTGGTCAAGGCGGTATGTTCAATCACAGAATCCACCGAGGCCCAATTGGACTCACCGCCCGCTTTTTCCTTCGAAACAATCCCTTGCAAGAGAGTATACTCCTCCAAACTAGCACCCAGAGGATAACCGGCAGCATAAATTTCAAGACCAACGCTGATATCTCCAGTGTACCACTCAAGATAAGGAAAACCCTCCCCATCAATATCGATCACGGCTAGGTCAGAGCATTCTGAAAGGCCCAAAACCTGGGCATTGCGCGGTTGGGTTTCACCAGGGAGGAAAACTTGAACAAGCGCCGCGCCCGTGACAACGTGGTTATTGGTCACGGCGATGCCCGAAGGGTCAATGATAAAGCCGGAACCACCGAAAAATTGTTCAGCTTCACCCTCCGGGTAAGAAAATTTACCCTGGATGCCGATCTTGATCGTTGCACTCCTAACACCATCTAGGCTGTTCACAGCTCCGGCGGCAGGTTGAGCCACTTCTTCGGCAGGCTCGGCGGGTTCCGCTTCTTCGGCCGGCTCAGCCGGGACCGGCGTATCTACCTCTACAGGTTGGGGTGAGGCTACAACTGCCGGTTCTTCTGTGGAACTTCCTGATGGGCCACAAGCCAGGCTGACGGCCACAAAGACAACCACAAAAAACAAAATTGGTTTGATCAGTGATTTCTTCATACGTATCCTCCAGATATATGTTCGAAATATGCTGTTTTTGTAATGCTCTGGGCTTCTGAAAAACATCTTTGCCCTGACAATGTTCATGCCATGCTCTTCAGTCTTTATCTCCCCAAACTTATGAGCAAGCGGACAGGTTCTAACCGATATTGTTTAAATTCTATCATAAAACCGACGATAAAAAAGCAGGAAATAAGAGCTATTTAACCTACTTTTCCCGATCAGGCGGCAAAGAACAACCCACTATCCCTGACTATCGAAAAAAATCCGGGTCACGGTTTGCGCCTGCGCAGCAAGAAAGCCGCCGCGGCGGTCACAATTGCCAGAAGAACAAGCAGAATTTCTAATAATCGGATAGGGGAGAGTTGGGGAAGGCCAAGATCTGCTTCTGGCGTCGCGACGACTTCGGGTGTGTTTGTGGGGATGGGGGAGGCCGTTTCCGTAGTCAGGAACGTCGGGCTGGATTTCGGCGTCGGGGGTGCTGTTTCCGCGGGGGTAGCCAGGGGCGTAGGCGTGGCTTGGGGGGAGGTTGATTCCGCTTCCAGGGCGGGGGCCTGTTCTTCAGCCTCTTCCTCTTCGACGTAGGCTTCCACTTCAGGCGACTCAGCCTCTTCCACTGCTTTTTCGGCCTCGCCTTCCCTGGCATCCTCCAGCGCATCCTCGACCACGACCGTCGCCGTAGGTGCGGGGACACCCGCGACCTCCTCTTGCTCCTCTTCGACGACCATTTCGGCAACCGGCGCTTCCATGGCGGGTTGCATCAGGCCAACGCCTCTGCCAAGACCAAGGACATCGCCAACCACGACGATCACAAAGAGCAGGCTGGCGAGCACGGATGCCAGGCGGAAGATGGGAACCAAGGGCGTGGTTTTTCGCCTGGGCTGCGAGACCATCTCGGGGGAGAGGGTAAAGTTGCGCGGCGCCCTCACAGGAGGCAGCGAACGCAAGGCATCCCGGGTGGCCTGCAAATTCTCCAACGCGGCGCGCAAACCGGCATCCGCTTCCAGGCGCGCTAGGAGACGGGCTTGCTCCCGAGAGGAAAGCTGCCCATCCAAATACGCAGATAACCGTCCCCAATCTCGTCGAGAAAGTTTTTTCGTCATAGCGATGCCTCTTC
>CAZJBA010000066.1:0-16440 GCA_964544065.1 uncultured Anaerolineales bacterium
ACGCAGAGCGCGGCGAGGGTGACATGCCTGAACGCTTACGTAATTTTTAAGGCTCTTTGATGTTTTCTGTGGTGAAACTTTTTTTGTACACGGAAGAACACGGATTCTACGGATAAAAATTAAAAAAATCCGTGCAGATCCGTGCGATCCGTGTACCACACCACACAATCGCCCAAAGAGCCATTTTTAAGAAAAGGACGAACTATGCCTACAATTGGAAAACCGATTAAACGTATTGATGCTGTTGATAAGGTCACCGGGAGAGCTTTGTATTCTGGCGATCTGAACAGACCTAACCAACTCTATATGAAGATACGCTTTGCCCGGCGGCCCCATGCCATCATCAAGTCCATCGACACGAGCGCTGCCGAAGCGCTTGACGGCGTTGTGGCCGTTTTCACCGCCAAGGATGTGTCTGTCAATGAGTATGGCTTGCAAATCCCCGACCAGCCCGTCCTGTGCGGGCCGGGTTCGGATAAGCCCTATGCCGATCGAGTCCGCTTCGTTGGCGATCAGGTTGCCGTCGTCGTCGCCGAGAGCGAAGCTATCGCCGCACGAGCGCGTGATCTCATTGAAATCGAGTACGAGGGCTTGCCCGTCGTCACCGATCCTTTCGTCGCCGCCGAAGATGGCGCCCCCTTGCTCCACCCGGAGAAGGGCACCAATGTGATGGAATCTGACCGCATCCGCAAGGGGGATGTCGAGGCCGGTTTCGCCCAGGCCGATGTGATCGTCGAAGCCGAATACCACACCCCGGTGCAGGAGCACGTCTATTTGCAGCCCGAAGCGGGCCTGGCCTATATCGATGAAGAGGGCCGGGTCACCGTCGCTGTTGGCGGCCAGTACGCCCACGAAGAGCGGCGCCAGGTTGCCCATGCCCTGGGCCTCGAGGACGAACAGGTCCGCATCATCCATCCCGCCGTGGGAGGCGCTTTTGGCGGGCGCGAAGATATGTCCGTCCAGATCGTGCTTGGCCTGGCTGTGATGCGCTTGCACGAACGGGGCATCGACCGACCTGTCAAGATCATCTGGAGCCGGGAGGAATCGGTTATTGGGCATCACAAGCGCCATGCTTACTGGCTCAAGGCCAAGTGGGGCGCGACCTCGGACGGGGAGATCGTCGCCGCCGAGATGGAAGTCACCGCCGATGGCGGCGCCTACATGTACACCTCGAACAAGATTTTGGGCAACACCACGGTGATGTGCACAGGGCCGTATCAAATTCCCAACGTCAAAGTGGACACCCGGGTAGTCTACACCAACCATATCCCCGGCGGAGCCTTTCGCGGCTTTGGGGCCCCACAGGGTATTTTTGCCGCCGAGATGCAGATCAACAAGCTAGCCGAAGCCCTGGAGATGGACCCTGTTGAGTTCCGCATGCGCAATCTGCTCGATGATGGCGCCCTGCTCTCGGTGCAAACCCCCCTGCCGGGCAAGGTGTCCCTGGATGAGGTCGTCGCTACAACTGCGGACGCGGCCGGGTGGCAGCACCCCACTTCCGGGTGGGTTCGTGAAGCGCCCCCGTCACCGCCCAAATCTCCCCATGTCAAGCGCGGGGTCGGGTTTGCCGCCGGGTTCAAGAATGTCGGTTTCTCGTTTGGCTATCGGGATAACTGCACCGCGGTGGTCGAAATCCACGGGGATGAAAATATCGAACGGGTTGTGATTCACCATGCCGCCACCGAAGTGGGCCAGGGGGCCCACACCGCCATCGCCCAGATGACGGCTGAAGCCGCGGAGGTCGATTTCGATCAGGTCGAATTCATCGGCGCCGATACTGCCGTGACGGAGCATTCGGGCAGCGTCTCGGCTTCGCGGATGACGTTCATGGCCGGCAATTCGATCATCGGTGCGGTGGAGGGCGCCCTGGAGAAATGGGAGCGCGGCGACCGCCCCGCCGTTCACGAGTACACCTACTACGCCCCGGAGACCGAACCCTTTGATCCCGAGACGGGCAAATCGAAGCCCAATTTTGCCTATGGCTACGTGGCCCAGGCGGCAGAGGTGGAAGTGGACACCGAGACGGGCGAGATTCACGTGCTCAATGTGGTCACCGGCAATGATGTCGGCAAAGCGATCAATCCCGAGCAGGTCGAGGGCCAAATCGAAGGCGGCGTCGTCCAGGCGCTGGGATACACCGTGCTGGAGAACTTCATTCAAGAAAATGGCTACGCCCTGACCTCCGAGCTTTCCACCTACCTGATGCCCACGGTCTTGGATATCCCCGACCAGGTACAATCCTTGATCATGGAATACCCTGACGAAAACGGTCCCTGGGGCGCCCGCGGCATGGGCGAGATGCCCTTCATCCCCGTGGCACCGGCGATCATCGCCGCCGTGCACGATGCCACCGGGGTGTGGTTCGACCAATTCCCCCTGACGCCGGAGCGGGTCTTGCGCGGCCTGGGGCGGATCGACTAAGAAAAGATGCTCATGCTGCGTGCCGTTAGCAAAAACAAAAAAATATCCGTGGAAATCCGTAAAATCCGCGTTGCCGGAGGCACGCCTTTGGCGATCCGTGTTCCATACGCGTGCTCGCTACGAACTGATCAACCTACCACTGATTTTGGTGCACCTTGGCAGGGTCGTAGCGCTCGACGCGCCCCGCTTCCACCGCCGGATGGCCGACGGCGATGACGCACAGCGGGCGAACATGCTCCGGCAGTTTGAAGATCTCGGTGACCCCCTCGACGCGGGCCTCCTTGGGATAGACGCCCAGCCAGACACTGCCCAACCCCAGGGCCCGCGCTGCCAGCAGGATGTTCTCGGTGGCGGCGGCACAGTCCTGCTGCCAGTAACGCTCCGAGCGGGTGATGTCAGCGCAGACGACGATAGCCAGCGGTGCCTGGGCGAGCATCCTGGAATAGGGATGCACCTCCATGATTGCATCCATCCGCTCGCGCTCGTCGACGACGATGAAGTGCCACGGCTGGCGGTTGTTGGCCGAGGGGGCGTTCATTCCCGCCTCCAAGAGGGTCTTGATTTGTTCGTCGGGTACCGGCTCGTCCGTATACTTGCGAATACTCCGCCGGGTGAAAATGACTTCTAGGGCGTCCATAATTTTACCTCCTTGAGGTGTGTATCTGAATAGTTTTAGTTCAAGTTCAAGCCACTCCCGCCGAGCCGAGTGTTGAAACACACGGCTAATAGCTTAAGCTGACTTCGCTCTGCGTGCCGTTGGCAAAGTCAGCTTCGGCTTTTAGCCCGCAATTCATTCGCGGGCGATATTTCAACTTGACGATCGGCGTTTGCGAACCCTCTCCAAGCGGTCTAAGACCATCTCGCGTTCTTCCAGGTTGGGACGTTCCAGGGCACGCTGTAGAATCTCTTCCGCGCGGTCGTAATCAACCGTCCCGTAGAATGTCCTAGCATACATGTCTGACCAATTGATGTATCCCCACGCCCAGTTGGGATTAGCTTCGATCAACGCTTTGAATTTGGACTCGGCTTTATCGATTTCTCCCACAAGCCAATACGATTCAGCTTCTGCTCGCAAAAAATTCCCTTGCCGCAGCCAGCTCAACTCGGTGAAGGTGTTCAAGAATTCCTGAACGTAGCAAATGCGCATATGGAAGTATTGGGGGTCTTTGAGACCAGCGTTGTGCAGTTCTATTATGAAATGCGAGCACCAATTGAATATTGACTGTGCTCCCCGAAAAGCTTCATCAAACGCAGCCAGTGTGTTTCGTTCAGGAGTCACTTTCTCCTTGATCCACTCCCATGTCTGCCACCAGGCGTCGCAGGCTTTAGGGGTGCGGTTTTCATCCAAGTAATCGTACCCGTCTTGCATCAAATCGTTGATTTGCTCAAAGCAGATCCGATCGGGGACCAGCCGTTTCCAAAGCACGATGGCGGCTATCCAAGGGAAATCTTCGTCGTAGCGCCCTTCGGGTTGGAGAGTATATTTGGCGTACCACTCCTCTTCAGAAAGATCGTCTGCTGATTCGTAGTGCCGGGATGCTTTCAAAAATTGCTTCTTGCTTGTCTTGATGCCCAACCGGTTGAGGCGTGAAAATATCTCCGGGGTGGACATCTTCTCGATCTTCTCGCGGCTCCAACCCTCCGCAATTCTTTTCAACAGTTTTTTTCGGAAGTTTGGGTCTGCGAATAAATCATTGAGATGTTCCATCATTTCTCTCCTCAAACGATAAAAGTTAGGATTATTGTTTTGTTCCCACCAGCCCCTCGCCTCGGGGGTGACAAGAGCTTTGGGGATAACCTTATCCTTCCCCTTGGGGGCTGGGGATATTCTTCGTCGCTCCGCTCCTCAGAATGACATTTTGTGGCTTTTATCTTGAAACCCCCGACGAGCGTTGCAAATTGAGTCGACTTCCGCGCACCCCATCATCCTATTCATTCAACCAACTTCTGCCTACCTCCTTGGCCTGTTGGCGAAAAAAGTTTTTTACCCTCTCCCAAGAGACCTTTTGGATCAAGGATAGCGGCTCTTCTTGCTCTGCGCGCTCGAAGTAGGCTAGCCGCTTGACAACTTGCGCTTCAAAGTCACGGATGTAGGGATATTTTTGGGGCGCCAGGTCGAGTAATTCTCGTAGGGTCATCGTCTTGCAAATAGCATACAGATCGTGAAAATCTTTGCGGCTGGCACGCGCCAAGAGGGCGTCCAATTTCATCAAGCCGATGTCCGCGACGCTGGCCAAGCGAACCTTATCGGCGAATCTGAAGGGTGCCACTATGGGGTAACCATACCCGTAGAAGCCAACCTGGACACCCTTTGCCAGGAAAACCAAATTGCCCCAGGCTGAATCTGTAAGGGTGGCCTCAAAGGGCTTGAGCGCCTGTGCCAAGGGCTTCCGTATGGACGGGATGTCTTCGGTCGCTGAGAAAAAATCCAGGTCAACCGAACGCCGGTGTCCCAGTTGAAGTGCCAGCGCCGTCCCTCCGGCCAGATAAAAGTGAGCGCCGATTTCAGTTTGGGTGAAGGTGTTCATCACCCGACGCATGTGGGGCGAAATGGTCTCCCAAAAGAGATCACCTTGAGCTTGAATGTTCATGTTTCCCTTTCTGGCAAATCGAGCACCAATCTCCAGAACGTCAGGTGCGGCTCCGACAGGGCGAGATGGCCCCATCGGCCCACCCAGGCGGCTACCTGCGCTCGTGAATAGACCCGAAAGAGCCAGGCGATTTCGGCGCGGTTGCCAAATTGCAAAACACGCTCGATGATCGTCGCCGCAGAGCGTTCTGCGTCGAGGCTCGCCAGGTCATATTCCTGGAAGAAGGGCGCCAGCGATTGGGGAATACAGGTTGAGGGTTGCCAGGGGGCGGTCATATCGATTTCTCCAATAGGTCTGACAATTAGTATATCATAACCATCTTCCGACAAACAAAGAGACCTGTCAGGTTTGCTTATAACCTGACAGGTCTCTCCATCTCGTTGATTCTGTCAACAGAACAGCGGTTAGAGCATATTGAGGCTGGGTTTCAGTCGCCGCCTTTGGCCCAGGCCGGCTGCGCTTTGCCCTTGACCGGGAAGCGGGTCAGCACGGTCGCGCTGATCGGCAGCGAGACGCGGTTGCGCTTGAGCAAGGCCTCATCCAGCGATTTGCCGTGCAGCGGGAAGATGGCAATGGGGGTTTCGGCTTCGTTGTAGCGCTTCTCGACGATGGCCAGGCCGACCAGGCTTTTCTCCACATCGATGGAGCAACTGGTCACAACGCCGATGTGTTTGCCGCGCTTGTCCACCACGGGGTCGCCCGTGCAGGGACGGCGGACGTTCTTGTCGTCGACGCGGAAGCGGATCAACTCGCGCTTCCGGTCTTTCTCTTGGAGCAGCAGCGCTTTGCGCCCGACGAAGAAGGGCTTGTGGTATTTGACATAGCCAGGGAAGCCCGCTTCGATGGGGGAGATGTCGAAGTCTCCGGCCAGCTCGTGGCCATAAAGCGGCAGCCCGGCCTCGATCCGGGTTGAGTCTCGGCAGGCCAATCCGGCAGGTACAACCCCGAGGGGTTCACCGGCGTCTAGAATGGCTCGCCACAGGTCTTCAAGCTGGTCCGGGTGAACGAGAATCTCGAAGCCCCAGGATTCGCCCGTGTAGCCGGTGCGGGCCACCACCAGGGGGATTCCGGCCAACTCACACTCGATCAGGTCGGTGCGGCGGATGCGGGCCAGGGCGGCTTTGGTCGCCGGGTCGTCGGTCAAGGCCTGGAGCGTCTCTAGCGAAGCGGGCCCTTGCAGCGCCAAGTCGCGCCTTTGGCGTTCGCCCGAGGCGGGGCCTTTCAGGTTGCGTAGGGTGGCCTGTGCGTCGGGTTGAATCCAGGGCCGCTCGTTGTCAATTAGCACCTGGCCGTCGTTGACCGCGTTGAGCCAATCCCAATCTTTCTCTTCGTTGGAGGCGTTGACGACCATGTAATAATGTTCGGCGTTGATCCGGTAGATGATCCCGTCGTCGATGACGCCCCCATCCGGTTTGAGGAAATAGCCGTACATCGATTGGCCGTCCTCGATCCAGGCCGCATAGTTGGAGAAAACGATGTCCAGGAAGACGGTCGCGTTGGGCCCGACGACCTCGAAGACGCCCATGTGAGACACGTCGAAAAGCCCGGCGGCTTCACGGACGGCGATGTGTTCTTCGTTGACGGAGGTGTACCATACGGGCATGTCCCAACCAGCGAAGGGGACCATTTTTGCGCCCATCTCGCGATGAACCTGGTTGAGTTCGGTTTTGAGCAGGGGTAGGTCGGGCTCTTGCCACTCCCAGGCTTTCGCCTCGGCTTCGGGGGCGAATTCGTTCAAATGTACCTGGCCGACGAAGTAAGGCTTGGTCAGGTCGAAGCGCTCCGGGTGGGCCTGGTACAGTTCCGCCGCGGGGGTGCCTGCTTCCGCTTCGCTCTCGTTGCTGGCTTGGGCCTCGATCTTTTCGACCAGGACGGGCCCCTGCACCTTGCGGTAGATGTCTTCGTCATCGAAGATGGTGTAGCCGTCACCCAGGCCGCGCAGCCAGGAACGTACCTTGGCCGCGTTTTGCGGCGTCGGGGTGACCAGGTATTGATCGCGGCCGATCTCGTCCGTCTCTTGGCGGGTGACGATCACCTCGTCGATCAGGGTGCCGTCACGATTGAGCATGTAGGTGGTCAGCGAGTCGCCGGGCTCCAGCGGGATGATGTTGGCGGTGCAAACTTCGTTGAGGTGCTGGCGGGCGCGCCATCCGCAAATGTGCAGGGAGATCTCTTCGGCTTCCGGCTCTTTGTCGAGGATGGTGTAGTGCGGATAGTCGCTCTCGTCGTATTCGAAGTCGATCCCGGCTTTGTCGGCCAGTTCGGCCACGCCGCGGCGGACTTCCTCGAGGGCGCTGAGTTCGACCTTGCCGCGCGGCAAGGTGCCGATCAGGCCGTTGTACGAGAAGGGCCTCATCTCGGTCAGCAGGCGGTGGATCAGCCCGGCGATCGTGTCCATGTCCCCTTCGTCTAAACCGCGCTGGGTCAACCAGGGGGTGCCTAGTCTGATTCCCGTGGCCAGAGATGTCTCTACGTCGCCAGGGATTGTGTTCTTGTTGGCGACCAGGCTGGCGATGTCCATGACGCGGACGGCGGGCTCGCCCCAGAGGGGCTCGTTGATACCGGTGGGGGTGGCTGCTTCCGTGTCGATCGATTTCAGGTCGAGCAGGAGCAGGTGGGTGTTGGTCCCGTTATAGGCCAGGCGCAGGCCGCGTTCTTGTAGGCCGTCGGCCAGGGCTTTGGCGTTCTTGACCATCTGGTGCTGGAGCTGCTTGAATTGCTCGGTCTGGGCGATCTTGAAGGCCACGGCCATGGCCGCGAATTTGTTTGTGTGCGGGCCGCCCTGCTCGCCGGGGAAGATGGCCAGGTCGATTTCGTTGGCGATGTCTTCGTCGGTGGTCATGATCGCCGCGCCGCGGGGGCCGCAAATGGTCTTGTGGGTGGTGAACACGGTTACATCGGCGATGCCGACCGGGTTGGGGTAGGCCCCTGCCGAGGCCATCCCGGCTACATGCGCGATATCAGCCATCAAATACGCACCAATCTCATCGGCGATAGCTCGGAATTTCTCCCAATCCGGGGCCCAGGGGTAGGAGGTGTATCCGGCCACGATGATCTTGGGGCGGTGTTCCAGGGCCAGCTCACGAATCTGGTCGTAATCGAGGCGTTCGGTTTTGGGATCGACGCCGTAGGAGACGACCTTGTAACGCTGCCCGGAGATGTTGAACTCGGAGCCGTGGGACAGGTGCCCGCCCTGATACAGGTCCAGGCCCATCAGGGTGTCGCCCGGTTCCAGCAGGGTCCAATAAACCCCCAGGTTGGCGGCCGTCCCGGAGAGGGCCTGCACGTTGACGTGAATGTGCTCCGGCTTGATCTCGTCGTGGGCGAAGGTCTGGGCGCAACGCCGCTGGGCAAGCGTCTCGATGAAATCGACATATTCGACGCCCTTGTAGAAGCGGCGGTCGGCGTAACGGCGGTAATAGGCCAATTGCCAGGCTTCGTCGTGGAGGCGCTCTTCGGGCTCGCGGGTCATCCGGGTGGGGGGATAGCCCTCGGCGTAGATGTTCTGAAAGCGCGATCCCAGCGCGGCGCGCACCGCCGCGGGCGCGTAGGACTCCGAAGGGATGAAGATCAACTTGCGGGCTTGGCGCTCTTCTTCCCATTGGATGATGTCGTGCACGAAGGGAGCTATTTCTTCCAAACCTTCTCGGAAGAGATAGTCGTTTGGATGCTCTGAAGTTGCCATAATCAATACACTCCTTTTGGTGTTCTGCTTACTGGCGAGGGATTGTTATTTTAACACAGGTTGTGTACGTTGTGGTATATCCACAATATGCAAGTGACATGGTTTATAATATGACTTACATCCAGACTTTGATTTTAGGAAAAGAGATGCGAACAACTTTTGCTTTCTTGTCTATTCGAGTGAGTTTGAGCGATATGATTCTCGGTCTGATTAAGTTTATTCTTTTGTATTTTAGCCTAAGCATGTATAGGCTCAGGTAGCAAGGTTTGGCCGTCGAAGTGCGACGGCCATTTTTCATACTTGGCAACTTATGTGGAGCAGCGAAAGCGTCGTATCCACCGTTCAAGAAAACATATCGTTTTAGAAAAGGAGCGAAAAAAATGCAAACCCCTTGGGTGCACCGTTATGCGTATCGAACGCATTGGATGCAGAGCTCGATCATCCGCGAGATCTTGAAGATTTCCAATGCTCCGGGTGTGATTTCATTTGCAGGCGGTCTGCCTGCGCCCGAAGTTTTTCCTGTAGAGAAATTCAAACAAGCTTGTGAAGTTGTGCTCGCTGAGGTAGGGCCGGCCTCGTTGCAATATAGCGCAACAGAGGGTTTTGTACCTCTTCGAGAAATGATTGCGCGTCACTCTGAGCGCTATGGAATTTATGCCGATCTCGATAATATTCAAATCACGTCGGGATCGCAACAAGCCCTTGATCTGATCGGGCGTCTCTTTATTAATCCTGGCGATCGTGTTTTAGTCGAAGCGCCTACCTATTTGGGCGCTTTGCAAGCCTGGAACGCTTATGGCGCAGAATATGTCACCGTTCCCTCCGATGAGAACGGTATGCGCACCGATTTGTTGGAAAATGCCTTACGCGCCTCGCCCAAATTCATCTATGTCCTGCCAAACTTTCAAAATCCCAGTGGGGTGACCTTGCCCTTGGAGCGCCGCCAGGAGTTGGTCGAGATCGCCGATCGTTATGGCATCCCGATCATCGAGGACGACCCCTACGGGCAATTGCGCTATGTAGGCAGCCATATCCCTCCTGTTGTGGTTGTCGATGATCAGTACCGGGACGGCAACGGCAAAGACTACCGCGGCAACGTCATTTATCTGAGCACCTTTTCGAAGCTGCTAGCCCCCGGGATCCGTTTGGCCTGGGTGATCGCGGCCAAAGAGGTCGTTCGCAAACTGGTACAGGCCAAACAAGGCGCGGATTTGCACACCGCTACCTTTACACAGATGGTGGCTTATGAAGTGGCGAAAGACGGCTTTCTCGACGAGCACATAAAAGTTATCCGCAAGACCTATGGTGAGCGTCTGCGAATCATGCTGGATGCACTCGAAGAACATTTCCCCGCTGATGTCACCTGGACGGAACCGGAAGGAGGTATGTTTTTGTGGGTGATTCTGCCCGAATCGCTGGACGCGGAAGAATTGCTGCCCAAGGCTGTCGCGCAAAAGGTCGCCTACGTGCCTGGCAGTCCCTTCTATCCCGATGGAAGCGGCAAGAATACCATGCGCTTGAATTTCTCGAATGCTTCCCCTGAGATGATTCGAACGGGCATTGCCCGACTTGGGACCTTGTTGCATGAAGCTTTGGCAGGTTGATTTCAGGTGCGCTGCACGTCCAGAGCTGCGTTGCACCTGAAATCGGGGTCATTCGGAAGTGCATCGCACCTTGACTTAATCAGATTGAATGGAGAGAAGTCTATGGGCTTTTTCAAAAAAATTGCTAACTTTCTAACCTCTTCACCTGGAGGTGGGCGCGATTACTGGTATTACGTGCGTTGTGATCAATGTGGCGAAATCATCAAAGCGCGGATTGACAGACATAATGATCTCAGTGTCCGGTATGGTGAAAAACAAATGGACGACACGTACTTTTGCCGCCGAGTTGTGGTGGGCAGCGATCGTTGCTACCGTCCTATCGAGGTCAAATTCACGTTTGATAACCGCCGCAATCTGGTCGATCGTGAGATCAGTGGGGGCGAGTTTGCCACTGAAGCGGTATACCAGGCTAAAAAAATGGGGCAGGAAAGATAAATTTGAGTGATTTCCGGTCAGTACACGGAAGGACACGGAAAAGCACGGATTGAAAAAGCCTCAAAACTTCCGTGCAAATCCGTGAATTCCGTGTCCCAAAATGGGTTTGGTTGCTTATCGCTTCCAAATCTTGAAGTCCCGCAAGATGGAGCCACCGACGAATTCTCTTAACAGGGAATTGTCGGGGAGTGTATCGATATCAAGGGGGAGAAACCATTCCAGCAAAGCTAACAAGCGTTTGGCTTCGACGAATTCCGGTGTACCGAAGGGCACCTGCCTCAACAGCGGTTCCGCCAACGATTTCAGGGAAGAGAGTTCATACACCAGGGCGGAGTTGAACATCGTGTTGGCGTAATCCTGGTACGGGAAGATATAATGCTTCTCGCCGCGCCGCACAGAGTCCCAGCGTGCAATCGTGTCCTTGGCTGAATAGCCGCGTTCACGGGCATCGCGAACAATCCGGCGAAGCAAGCGCGTGTCGGTGGTAGAAACCCGGTTATGGCCGTCCAGGTTGAGCTGGGTCAGCGCCGAGACGTAGACGCGAAAAGTTTGCTCCATGGACAGGTTGGGAGTCAGTTCGGGGTTCAAGCCGTGGATTCCCTCCAGAAGGATGATTTGCCCGGGCTGCAAGCGGACAGTCTCCCCGGGGACACTTCTGCCTTTCATGAAGTCGTAGCGGGGCATTTGGACTTCGTCCCCGTTGATCATTTTGCGCAGATCATGATCCAGGCGCTTGGTGTTCACCGCTTTGATGTTCTCGAAATCGTATTCCCCTTTCTCATCCAGCGGGGTTTCATCTCGATTGACGAAATAATTATCCATCTCCAGGGGGAAGGGAGAGATGCCGCGGGCCAACAATTGAATCGCCAGCCGCTTGGCGAAGGTCGTCTTTCCCGATGACGACGGCCCGGCGATGAGCACAACCCGGACCTGGTCGATGCGTTCGTGAATCTGGCCGGCAACCTCGGCGATGCGTTGTTCGTGCAGCGCCTCGGCGACCAGGATGATCTCGCGGATGCGCTTGTCTTCGATCTTGTTGTTCAGCATCCCGACGTTGTCGATTCCCAGGCGTTGCAGCCAATCGCCGTATTGCCGAAACGTCTTCAGCAAGGCGGAATAATCCGGCAGCGGCAAAATTTCTTTTGGCTTGTGCCGTCTTGGAAAACGCATCACAAAACCGTCGCCCAAGGGGGTCAGCTTGAACCATTGCAGGTATCCCGTCGAGGGGACCATGTAGCCATGGTGATAATCGCGGTGTTCCCCCAGCCGGTAGAGTTGCAGGTAAGTTTTCTTGCGATGCTTGAGCAATTCGATTTTATCGGTGTACTGCTTTTTGGAGAAATAGGTGATCGCTTCTTCGAGGGGGACCTTTTCTCGCTTGAAGGGGATGTCCCTCTCTACCATTTCCCTCATGCGTTCTTCCAGTTCTTCGAGTTGTTTTTCCGAGAGCGAAGGGCTGTTGAACACTTGGCAAAAATACCCCCCCGAAGCAACCGAGTGATCGACGGCCAGAATAGCGTTGGGGAAAAGCTGGTCGAAGGCCGTCTCGAGCAAGAAAGTCAATGACCGGCGATAGAAGCGCATCCCGTCCGCGTCGCGCATCGTCACCGGTTGTATCCGCGATTCAAAGTCGAGTTGATAGGTCAGTTCTCTCAATTGCCCGTTGATCACCGCGCCGACGATGGGGGTGTCGTGCTCGTTTGCGATGGTTTGCATGAACTCCCTTGCCGTCGCGCCGCGCGGCCCCGATAGGGCGCGCCCATCTGGCAGGTGAACTTCGATGGTGGAGCGGGGTTCGACAACGTGAATATTGGGGGTTTCTTTCATGATTGGATGATGATTGGATTGGTCGGATAGGCGAATGGATTCTAAAAATGGATTGCTATTGTACCATCTCTTCCCCTGATCAGGAGCATCGGGACTCACACGATGCTGGTTCCGTTGGTGAAAACAAAACCCCGGCTTGATGTTCAGGCCGGGGTTCGTCGACTTGCTTAGAGACGAAGAGGCCGATCAAGCACTGTAGTCATCCAAACCGCGGCTGAGAATTAGGTCCTTGGTCGCTTTGACTTCATCCAAGCGGCCCACGGGTGTGTCGTGCGGCGCCTCGTGGAGCAGTTTGGGGTTTTCGCGCGCTTCTTCGGCGATTTGCTTGAGCGCCTCCACAAAGGCATCCAGCGTTTCTTTGCTTTCTGTCTCTGTGGGTTCAATCATCAGGGCTTCGGAAACGATCAGGGGGAAATAGTTGGTCGGCGGGTGGAAGCCGAAGTCCATCAGCCGTTTGGAAATATCCAGGGCGTGGATGTCGGGAGCGTCTTCCCATTTGCCCTCAGCCACGAACTCGTGCATGCAGATGCGGTCGTAGGGGATGTTGTAGGTATCGCGCAAGAGCGCTTGCAGGTAATTGGCATTGAGGACAGCGTGCTCGGAAACCTCTAGCAAGCCTTGCGCTCCCAGCATCATCATGTAGGTGAACGCCCGCACGATCACGCCAAAGTGGCCGTGGAAAGTTTTGACCCGCCCGATCGTGTGTTCGGGTTCGACCAGGCCGTAGAGCGGGGCTTCGTCTCGCTCGCCTTGCTCAAGGATACCCACAACGGGAGCAGGCAAGAAGGGAGCCAGTTCCGCGGTGACACCAACGGGACCGGACCCGGGCCCGCCGCCTCCGTGCGGGGTCGAGAAGGTCTTGTGCAGGTTGAAGTGCATCACATCGATGCCAAGGTCGGCTGAGAGACACACGCCCATGACCGCGTTCAGATTGGCGCCATCGCCATAAACCAGGCCGCCAGCCTCGTGAACGGCGTCGCAAGCCGCCTTGATATTCTCGTCGAAGAGCCCCAGCGTGTTGGGGTTGGTGATCATGATTCCGGCCAGGGTTTGGTCGCATTCCGCCTTGAGCGCCTCGAGGTCGACATTGCCGCGCTCATCGGAGGGCAGCTCGATGATTTCCATGTCGCTCATCGCCGATGAAGCTGGGTTGGTTCCGTGGGCCGAGTCGGGGATCAACATCTTAACCCGTTGATTCTCGCCCTTGTGACGGTGGTAGGCCCGCATCACCAGGACGCCGGTCAACTCGCCATGCGCGCCAGCGGCGGGTTGCAGGCTGACAGCATCGAAACCGCTGATGTTGCCGAGCCATTCTTGTAGTTCGTACATCAACCCAAGCGCCCCCTGGACCGTTTCGATCGGTTGCAAGGGGTGGATGTTGGCAAACCCGGGCAGGCGGCAGGCTTCTTCGTTGATCTTGGGGTTGTATTTCATGGTGCAAGACCCAAGCGGGTAGAAGCCAATATCGACGCCGTGGTTCAATTGGGATAGACGGGTGAAGTGGCGGACGACCCCCATCTCCGATACCTCGGGAAAGGGCAGTTCCCGGCGATGGAGCGATTCGGGAATCGATTCCGTGGGAACGTCTGGTTCGGGGAACCTAGCTCCCTGGCGTCCGGGTGAAGACATTTCAAAGATAGTCGGCTCAGGCATGGGCTTCCTCCGAAAGGGCTTGGATCAGATACTCGATTTCTGGGCGGGTGTTCATCTCAGTGACGGCGATGAGCAGTTGGTCTGCCATGCTCTCGTCGAGTTGGCCGAGATCGTAGCCGCCGATAATGTCGTGATTTGCCAGCAGGGACTGGTTGACCTGGGCGGCAGGTCGCGGGCAGCGGACGGTGAATTCGTTGAAGAAGGGTTGATCGTAAACGAGTTCGAAACCGGGGAGTTCGGTGATCTTCTTGGCGGCATAGTGAGCCTTGTGATAGTTGAGTTCGGCCACTTGTTTCAGCCCATTTTTGCCCAGCAAACTCATGTAGATTGTCGAGGCCAGCACCAGCAAACCTTGGTTGGTGCAGATGTTGGAGGTGGCTCGTTCGCGGCGGATGTGTTGCTCGCGGGTGCTCAGGGTCAGCACGTAGCCGCGTTGGCCGCGATCATCAACGGTTTCACCGGCCAGGCGACCGGCCATTTTGCGCACATATTTCTTGCGGGTGGCAAAGATGCCCAGGTACGGGCCGCCGTACGCAAGCGGGATTCCGAGAGGTTGTCCCTCGCCTGTGACGATGTCAGCGCCGAATTCGCCCGGCGGTTTGATCAGGCCGAGCGCCATCGGGTTGACGTGCACGGCTACCAGTGCCTTGGCTTCGTGGGCCGCTTTGATCAACGCTTGGAAGTCATGGATGCGGCCAAAGAAGTCAGGGTACTGAACCACGACCAGGGCGGTCTTGTCGTCGAGCAGCGAGACGAGGCCATCGGGTTCGTCCTGGACGGATAGGTCCTGGCCGCTGATTTCAATCCCGAGCTCATCGATGTACGTCTGGGTTGTCTCTCGATAGTGAGGGTGCAGGCTGGGAGAGAGAATCACCTTTTTTCGTCTGCCGCGGAAGACGTTGTACGTCATCGTGACGGCTTCCGCGACCGCGGTGCCGCCGTCATAATGAGACGCGTTGGAGACTTCCATGCCCGTCAGGGCGACGATCAGGCTTTGGTACTCGAAGATTGCCTGTAGCGTCCCCTGGGATATTTCTGGCTGGTAGGGGGTGTAAGCTGTGTAGAACTCGCCTCGGCGCAAAAGAGAATCGACCACCGCCGGGCTGTAATGGTTATAGGCCCCGGCTCCCAAGAAAGAGATCAAGTCGTCGGTTGTCTCGTTGGCGCTGGCAATGTATTGTAGCTCTGCCAATGCTTCCATTTCCGTCATTCCCTTGGGCAGGCCTAGCTCGGGGAAGAGACGAACGCCGGAGATGCAATGAAAGAAATCCTCGATTTTCTCCACGCCAGTAGCCTGGAGCATGGCATCTCGATCAGCGTCGGTATGGGGTAAGAACATCATAACTCCTTGTATGTAGGCCAGTTCTCAGGTATTGGGTGTTGAGCCCCCTGATTCACTGATCCCTGATTTACTGATTCCTAGTCCACTGATTCCAGCTCTAGTGATCGCGCTCCATATTCTCGGCTTCCTCGGCGTCGAGCAAGTCATCCAGTTCTGAGGCGTCATCGAGTTTGACTTTGATCATCCAGGCGTCTCCGTATGGGTCGTTGTTGACCAGTTCAGGGGAATCGGCCAAAGCTTCGTTGATAGCGAGGATCTCACCGCTTACAGGCAGGTAAACGTCGGCGGCAGCCTTGACAGATTCAACCGTGGTGCAAGGTTCGCCCTGATCGACGACATCCCCTTCAAAGACAAGATACTCTACGAAGACAATGTCTGAAAGTTGGTCTTGGGCAAAATCAGTGATGCCGATCGTGCCTTCATCGCCGTCAACGCGGACCCACTCGTCGTTTTCGGTATATTTTAAATCTTTGGGGAAATTCATTTTTTGCTCCTCGTGATTAGGTGACCAATCGGTTAATCGGATAAATGGATACTAACATAAAAAAGCACACGCGCAAGGAAAGCCGCGTGTGCTCTGTCGTGAACCTGAGAGATTGTGCCTGTCTTGGTGAGTCAACCTGCTCAATTCGCCAAGGGATAGGCTTGCCCCTTCGGTGTCGCTGCTGCGACTTTCCAGAGTTGATAGCAAACACAGGGTCCTTTTTACCTGAGAGTTTCGCCTTTTCTTGTCGCTGATTGGGCTTGCCCCTTCGGTGCTCAAGCCATTTTTTGAGTCTCTTCCCTGCGTTTGTTATGTTTAATGCTAGCCTGATTTTAGGCTGGTCTAGTTGAAAAGTCAAGCAAAATATATCTTGCATATATCAAGATGCTTGATTGTAA
>CAZJBA010000067.1:0-11325 GCA_964544065.1 uncultured Anaerolineales bacterium
ACAGCGATCCGTGTTCCATTTCGGGTTCTTTTACTCAGACCCTGAACGGTTACCTAATTTTATTGGTAATTTATCATAGGAGGTTTCTATGACCGCTGCTAACCTCGGCTTCGGCCTTGCATTTCTGGCCGGTTTGGCCTCTTTTTTGTCCCCCTGTGTCTTGTCGCTGGTGCCTGCCTATGTTAGTTACTTGGGCGGTCGTTCGGCGGCCTCAGCCCAGGCCGAGAAACGCGAGAACCGTTGGATGACATTCACGCATGGACTTGCTTTCGTGCTTGGGTTTAGTATTGTTTTTGTGTTTATGGGGATTTTCACCTCGCTCCTGGGCAGCATTTTATTTGATATCCGTTCCTTGTTGACTAAGATTGGCGGGGTGGTCGTGGTCGCTTTTGGTTTCCATATGACCCATATTTTGCGAATCCCTTTCTTGGAATATGATATCCGCCCTCAGGGGCAACCTGACAACCAGCGGGGATATATCCCCTCGGCCTTAATGGGTGTTTTCTTCTCGGCTGGTTGGTCTCCCTGTGTCGGGCCGGTGCTGGGTACCATTTTGGCGCTTTCCTTAACCGGCGCATCGGTGGCCCGGGGTGCCTTGCTTTTGGCTGTCTACTCGGCCGGCTTGGCTATTCCTTTTTTGATCGCCGCGCTTGGGGTTGGCTGGGTAACCACGCTCTTACGGCGTTACAGCAAAGCCATGCACTACGTTGAAATCGCCATGGGTGTAATTTTGATCATCGTCGGGGTGATGCTCTTCCTGGGCACCTTCGAAACCTTGGCTCGTTTCGGCTTCTTTGTCGATTTTGGTCTATAGTGCACACTCGGAGCTGATACTTTTTAAGTCCCATGCTTTTGCAGGGAACTACCCCAAGATGTCACCTTTGCATCAGTTAAATTTCACCATCACCGCTTTTCAGAAGAAACAAGTATATGCTGGAGTGAACCCTTGATTACTGTGACTTTAATGGCCAGAAAAGATTGCCACTTGTGCGACCAAGTACAAGCCGACTTAGATTCTTTACAAGCTGAACACCCACATCGCTTGGTCGTCCTCGATATTGATGACGATCCCGATTTGCAGCGTTCCTACGGGCAGAAAATCCCCGTCGTGGAGATTGGCCCTTACAAATTGGAAGCGCCGATCGACCGTCAACGCCTGGCGGTCACGCTGGGGGCCGTGCAGCATCGTCACGATCAATTGACCGCCGTTGACGATAAAGGCTATCAACTTCGCTTGGAACGAGGGGAACGTATGTCAAAGACCGATCGTTTTTCGCTTTGGTTTGCCAATCACTACATGATTGTGTTTAACTTGTTGGTTTTTTTGTATGTTGGGTTGCCATTTTTAGCGCCGGTTTTGCAGAATGTGGGTATCAACGGGCCGGCCAACGCCATTCACTGGCTCTATAGCGGGCTCTGTCACCAATTGGCCTATCGTTCCTGGTTCCTTTTTGGGGAGCAGCCTTTCTATCCACGCGAGGCCGCCGGACTAGAGGGGTATACTACCTTTGGAGAAGCGACAGGTTTGGATGAAGATGTCTTGATGCCGGCGCGCCGCTTCAAGGGTAATGATGTCGTTGGTTATAAAGTCGCCCTTTGCGAGCGAGATGTGGCTATTTATGGAGCGATCTTATTGTTTGGCCTGCTTTTCTCTTTGACCGGCAGGAAGTGGAAACCGCTTCCGCTGCTGGTTTGGCTCGCGGTTGCCCTGGTGCCCATTGGCCTGGATGGGGGCAGTCAACTTGTGGGCATGTACGCTGCTGCCTTTGAGGGCCCCTTTTGGGACGTTGTGGCACAAATTTTCCCACCTCGTGAGAGCACGCCCTTTCTGCGCACGTTAACCGGCTTCTTATTTGGCTTTTCGACCGCCTGGTTTGGTTACCCCATGGTCGAAGAAGCCATGGCCGATACGCGCATGCTCTTGAACAAAAAGGTCGCTCAGGTGAGGGATAGGTAATGCCTTTTCACCAATCTGGATCCATCCGCTATTACTGTTTTGATCATTTCGATTCTGATACTTTGATCCATGCGATTTTTACCCGCCAGGGCGGGGTCAGCCCCGCCCCGTGGGACTCGCTCAACGTAGCCTCAACCGTGGGCGATGTCCAGCAACGCGTCGACCTGAATCGCGAACGCGCTTTTGAAGCCCTGGGACGCGATCCCGACTCGCTGTTCGATGTCTGGCAGATTCACAGCGCCAAGGTGGTTTGCGCCGATGCTCCCCGCTTCCCTCGCGAGAATCACATCAAAGCAGACGCCATCTTGACCGACAATCCCGGGGTGACCTTGTTTATGCGTTTTGCCGATTGTGTGCCCATCCTTTTGTACGACCCCATCCAAAACGTCGTTGGCCTGGTGCATGCGGGCTGGAGAGGTACCGTCCGGGGCGTCGTCCCCGCCGCGGTGGCGACCATGCAGGAACGCTATCATAGCCACCCCGCTGACCTTCGCGCTGGCATTGGCCCCTCGATTGGCCCGCATCATTACCAGGTCGGCGACGAAGTGATCCAACAGGTGCAGGCCTTCTTTGGCGCTCAGGCCGAGACACTCTTGCCAAGCCAAGACGGCGCGGTACAATTCGATCTGTGGCGAGCCAACCGCCTTCTCTTGGAGAAAGCGGGCCTGACCGATGTTCGGGTAGCGGAATTGTGTACTGCTTGTCACCTTGACGATTGGTATTCCCATCGGGCCGAAAATGGACAGACGGGCCGATTTGGTGTTTTGATTGGATTGAAAAAAGAAGGATGAGATTTTCGTGATATCGACTTCAGATTTAGTGGCCAAGATTAAAGAAAATCGCGAACGCGTCCTTGAGAAGATAGGAGCAGCGGCGCGCTCTGTGGGGCGCGATCCCGACGATGTTCGTTTGATCGTTGTCACCAAAGGTCATTCCGCCGTTGTGGCCCATGCCGCCATTGAAGCTGGCGCGCAGCGCCTGGGAGAGAATTACGTTAAGGAGGGACTTTCCAAAATGGAACTGCTCTCCGACGCTGAGGTCGAATGGCACATGATCGGTCCCGTCCAAAGCGGCAAGGCCCGCGACCTGGCCTGGCATTACGACTGGTTTCATGCTCTGGATCGCCTCAAGATCGCCCGGCGCTGCGATCATTTTGCCGAGCGGGTTGATCTCGAAATGCCCGTCTTGTTAGAGTGCAACCTTAGCGGAGAAGAATCCAAAAGTGGTTGGCCCGCCTGGGATCAGGACCGTTGGCCATCTTTGGCTGACGACTTGGCCCCACTTTTCGAATTCGAGCAGTTGAACGTAAAGGGTTTGATGACCATGCCTCCCTTTGACCCTGATCCGGAAACCTCTCGCCCTTATTTTCAGAAATTGCGCCGCTTGCGCGAATTTCTGGCCGGTCGGTTTTCCCAATCGGATTGGCGCGAATTGTCCATTGGCATGAGCAACGATTATGAGGTCGCTGTCCAAGAGGGAGCGACCATGGTCCGCATCGGCACGGCCATCGTCGGCCCTCGTTCTTAACGCGTTTTGAGGAGTAATTTGTGATCCTTTTTCTGATTAAACTGATTGAGATTATCGTTCAGGTGTATGTTTTTCTTTTATTGGTGCATGTGGTGCTTTCTTACTTCATGTCACCCTTTCACCCTTTGCGACAGCAATTGAGTCGCGTCATTGAGCCCCTCTTAGCTCCCATCCGCAGGGCGATTCCAACGGTCGGAATGATCGATTTTAGCCCGTTAGTCTTATTGATTTTAGTGCAGCTTGCCGGTAAGATTCTAACCAGTCTATTACGTTCGTTGATATAATCCCTATCTATCCCTGCGCGTTTTTGAGGAGCGAGGATGTCCAAAAGATCGTTTCATTTACACAATGGAAAAAAGGGGGCTGCCTTGGGTGTTCGTGTGATTCCCCGAGAAAAGAAGAACGAAATTGTCGAAGTGCTTCAGGATGGCACCTTGCGTGTTCGCTTGCATTCATCGGCGGACCCGGAAGAAATCAATCAAGTTTTAGCCGATTATTTAGCTCAAATCTTAGATCTGCCTATTTCTAAAATCGATATCGTCGCTGGTGCCGGTCAACGCGACAAACTGGTTTCCGTTTTGGAAATGGATGCTCAAGCAGTGCATCGAAGAATCATGGAATCTGTTTCTTGATCGCTTCGTTTTTGCCGCCTTATCTTCTCAACAAAGCGGGAACGAACGCTGTTCCTGTAGGCAAGACGAGCGGATAGCAGACCCTGACGGAGGAATGGCGTTCTTTTTCCCGAAGATGTTGGGATGACGCCCAACTTTACAGCAAAACCTTCCACTTGTGTGGAAGGTTTTGCGTATCAGCTACTGCGTCCACGCAGGTGGACGCTCAGCGAAGCTCCTATGTCCGACTTCAGTCGCAAGTTTTTGGAAGTTTCATCACCTACATTCGGTTGCTTTGGTTGCTCCGATTGCACATGTATGTCCATGGCATGACCACAATGGTTTACCCCAAACCAAATTGCATCGGGGGTGGTATCTCTGCATCGATAGCATAGAAATGCCACAGGGTGGTGATCGCCTCGTTGCGCAAGTTTTCTTCTTGCCCATAAACAAGATCATAAATGCCCGGGAAGATATCCGTGATACCCCGTCGCCGAATTTGTAACAGCGCAGCAAGCCGCTCTTCGGAATTGCCCTCCGTTAGCGCGCGTACGAGCATTTCCTGCGCCGGTTTACCCGGGCTGATGCCGACGCCGCGCTCCCCGGCAAAAGCGATCAGCCAGGATGTTTCAGACAGGGAAGGCAGAGGGGCCGGGATGTGGGGATCGGGTTGCATCAGTTCCTCGAATGCCTGCGCGGCAGCATTTTTGACCACCCATTGCGCATCCTCGATTTGAGTCTGTTCCAGCACCTCGATAGCCCACGGTTCTCCGACGCGCCGCAAACCGAAAATGACCGCTCTTCGCACCAGTAGATCGTCGACAGCGCTTCCGTCTCGGAGGGTAGGATGTCCCTCTTCGGGATGATTGGCCAGGGCTTCTGCCGCCGCTCGGCGTAAGGCTTCGCCTCCTTCCAGCAAGGCCATCGCCACGGCCTCTAGCGCCGGCTGGGTGCCGATGTTGACCAGCGCCAGGCAGGCGCTTCCGCCGACGAGCGGGTCATCGTTCAATAAGGTGGTCAGTTGATCGACAGCTTGCGTATCGCTTTGTAAGCCGCTCCCTAAGGCAGCCAGTTGCCGGACGCTGGGTTTTGCTGATTTCATCAAGTGGCGGAAGAGCGCGGCGATATCGGCTGATTTCGTCAAGGCCACCCCGGTCATGATTCGAGCGCGGGTTGCCAAGGGGAGAGAATCGTCTTGCAAGAAATGGATCACCTGGCTCAAAATGTGTTCACGCCAGGGGGCTTCTTGAGGAACATCGCTCAACCATGAACTAACCTTGAAAGGGCCAAGATAAAGTGGTTCGTTTTTTTGGTCGATTTGCTCATTGATGTGCGGGCTGACGTTGCGCCGGTGAGCGATGTAATGCCTGGCCGTTTTTTGGAGCGGCCAGGCTGGTTGGGAGAAAACCTCGTCGCCCAGCGCGTTGCTGGCGAGATAAGCCATCATCAACGGATGAGCGAAGCCAATCCGATCCCTGGTTCGGCGGACCAACAAGCCGCTTTGAATCAAGTCTGGGATCACGCGCGGGATGGTGATATCCTCATGCCTTGATCCATCTTGTTCGTCCAGCGCCTCGGCAGCACTCATCTCGGGTAGAATTTCACCGGCCCATTGGCGCGCTTGCTTTACGGTGAAACTGGTTTGCATGTTTACAATCGCTTGAGCTGCAAAACGTTCTAAGGCTTCAATGCCCTTTTTGGTTTCCGTTGTCATTCGCTGAACGTAAGCCTCCAGGGCATCACTTCCCTTGGGGCCGCGCCCATCTCCGGCATAGGCTGCCCACAATTGTAGGCTGAATTCCAAAGGGGAGAGCAAGCCGGATTGCGACAACAACCACCCATTGATGATCAGAGGATCAATGTAGACGTACTGCTCTTCTTGTCGTTCCATCTCTTCATCGATGGCCTCCATCCACATACCAGCCCATTGGCGGGCAAATCGCGTTTGTTGGCGTCTTCCCCACCAGGCTACCGGCATGATCTCAAAATCCAAATTGGACAATCCATCGAGATGATCAGCGTCGGCGGCGACAACCAGGCGCGTTTGGGGATATTGCTCCAATAGGGCCTCGAGATAGGCGATCGTTTCCTTCAAAACGTCCGGGGATAATTCGTCTAAACCATCCAGCAGCAGCAAGGCCTGGGCCGAGGCGAAGAGTCTTTGAATGAATTTGGGCAGACCTGGTTGACTTAGGGTTGAGGAATAAATCGCTACCGCCTCCGTCACGGGATGGAGCAGCGCTTCCCCCTCCTTGAGGGGCAGGTTGAGATTGGAAGCGTGAATCAAGATTGGGACACGATTCTCGAGATCCTCATCATCTTGCTGGAGGCTACCCTTGATGAGGCGGGAAGCCAGGTCGGCCAGGGCAACCGTTTTCCCGCTGCCCGCTGGCCCGACGACAGCGATGTTCAGACCGCCGCGGAGCGATTCTTCCAGCGAGAGCGTGTGAGCCCCATAGAGGGAAGCGAGCTGGGGGCAATTGGGCATGTACGGAATCGCTTTTTGGATGATGTTGTCTGTGGGGGGCGATTCTCCCGGGGGCAGGATCACCGGTGGTGCCAGCAGGCGGGGCGGCACCAGGATTTCATCCAGGGCAAAAAGCGGAGCGGCCAGGTGTAGCCCCTGGGCGTGCTTGAGCGTATCCAGGCGATGGCGCTCGAGAATGTTCGACCGCAAACCTTTTTGAGCAGACTGGAACCGCTTTTGAAACCATGACCACACGCCGCTGAGCCGCGGGGCGAGAATTCGAAAAAGCCACCAGAATAAGGAGGCGGCCACAAAGCCGATCCAGAATGGAAGTCGTTCAATGCTTAGATTCTTGAAAAAAGATAACATGGTCGCACTTGACCGACTCAGTCGGTGAATAGAATCCTTCCGCAGGTATCACAATAGGTGAGTTGATTGGGGAATCGTGCGGCTTGGTACCTCGCGGTGCCCAGGGTGGCACCACAGGCTGAACAGCCCCGATTCATGACTTTTACCACGGCCACGCCGCCTCGATTTTGTCGTAATTGCTCGTAGGCTTGCAGGTCTTCCGGGTTGATCTCGGCGATTTGTTTTTTTCGTTTCTCTTTTCGTCGGGCTACTTTCTTTTCAATCTGCCCCTTTTCCCCCTTGAGCTTGGCGTGCTTTTGACTTGCCTGGGCGCGATCCTCTTGGAGTTGATTTTGGGCCTGGTCGTAACTTTCTTGGGACTCATCCGTTGCCAACATGGCCTCGAGCAGCCGTTCTTCCAGCACGTCACGGTAGCGCTTCAGCGCTTCGACTTCGTTTTGGATGTCCTCCAACTCTTTTGGGTTGGTCACTTTTCCGCTGTAGAGTCGGTCTTGTGACTGCTTGATTTTATAATCCTGGTCTTGCACCTCCTGTTCGGCCAGGCGTTGCGCTTTTTGAGCTTCCTGCAAGTCCTTCTCGGTGGATTTCAGGGTAGCGAGCGCTTGTTGGACAGCTTCATCATCGGCGAGCGCGACCTTGATTTCCTGGAGTCGAGCTTTGTGAGCGTCCAATTGACTGTCGATTTGTTGTAGGCGATAGAGTTGTTCGGGGCGGCTCATAGGATTTCCCTTGGGTCGTATTGGGGTGGTTCAGAAATATGTAGACACTCTCGCAACCCCGCACGGGGATGGATCCCTGTGCTACCAAACAGCACCCGATTGCCGTAGGCACACAGAGCGATCTCCCGGCGGGTTGTCGAAGTGTCAACTAATTCTACCGATTGTATCGACGATAATTTCTATTGCTGAGATTATAGATGTGGTCGCCTCGGAATGCAAGGGCGGCGCTGGTTTTCACAGGGAAATTGCATTTGGAGGCACATCAAACTGAACCTGCCCTTGAGCCCCGTCCCCGGGGCGGTATAGGCGGCGAAACACACCCGAAGCCGGGCTTATGGGCGGACAGAGGGACATCTTTGTCCACATGCGCTTACCCTGCTGATTTTCAAACCGACCATTGACGAATAAGCCAAACCTCGTTAAAATCTCTCTTAGTTCTGATGTCGTCGCCAGCAATGCGGTGACGACGTTTTTTTGCGGAGGTACCTATGTCTTTGAAGAAAGAAACATCTCAAGCAACAAACGCATCCGACGTTGAACCCCAAGACCTGAGCGCCGATGTGGTCAACTTGGCAGAAACGCAAGTTGGCGCCATCCAGGCCGACATCGTCCGTGTAAAACAAAGCGGCGTTGAGCAGATTGAAGCTGCCGAGGTAGAACTGCAACAAGGCGTCGCAGCTAAAATTCAAGCCCAAGATGTGAATGTGTCTCAGGGCGGTGCCATGGTGATCAACGGTGAAAACGTTCACGTTACCCAAGGGGGCGCCGGCACCGTGCGCGCCGAAACCTTGACAGTCGTGGATGGCAGCGTTGGTGTCGCTTTTGCCGACAACATCTTCACGCAAGATTCTCAGTCTGGCCTGCTTGTCGCCCGGAAAATGTCGGCTGACAAAGTTCGCACCGGCGTGCTCTTGGCCGGTCAGGTTGATGGAGACGTTGAGGCGACTCTGGACACACCCCGCGCCATGTTAGCGGGTTTGACCGCTGGCGTCGCAGTTGGGTTGGTTCTTTGGCTTGGGCGTCTGATTACCGGCCGCAACGAATAATGTATTAGGTTGGAGGAGCGAGGGTAATCCATCATCCGATGGGTGAGAGGCGCTCCGAGGAAGGATTCTATGACTGAAAAATATGTGTTGGAGGCCAGCCGACGAGACGTGGTTGGCAAAAAGGTAAAGCATCTGCGCCAGGAAGGCAAACTCCCTGCCGTGGTGTATGGCCATGACATTGAGCCAACGCCCATCGTGGTTGATCAGCGCGAAGCGGCCGATCTCTTAAGTGAGGTTAGCTCCTCGACGTTGGTGACCTTGATGGTCGATGGTGAAGAATATGTTGTTCTGACCCGGGAGCAGCAAAAAAGCATCATGAAACGTAAGCTGCTTCATGTCGATTTTCAGGCCCTTGCACTTGACGAAAAAGTACGCGCCTTCGTTAAGTTGGTTCTCAGCGACGACCCCTCGCCCGCTGTCGAAGAGCAGGGAGCCTTGCTGGTCAGCGGCCTGGATGCGCTCGAAATTGAATGTATGCCCCGCGAGTTGCCCGAAGAGCTTGTTGTTGATGTCTCTGTCTTGGAGAAAATTGGCGAAACCGTCTTGGTGCGCGATCTTGATCTCCCGGAAAGCATCACCGTCCTCGACGATCCCAGCACCATGCTGGTTGTGGCCACCCCACCGTCCGAAATCTTGGTGGAGGAAACCGAAGAGGAAGAAGAACTCCTCGAGCTGGAGCTTGGTTTGGAAGAGCCCGAAGTCATCGAGAAGGGCAAGACCGAAGAGGAAGAAGAGTTCGTCGAGCCAGAAGAAACCGAATAAAATTTGAATTGAAAAATCCCGCCAGTTTAGTTTGGCGGGATTTTTTTCGTTAAGGCTGATAATGATCAAGACAAACTGGCGATTCATACTTATTTGTAGCCTGCTTCCCCTGATGGCAGCTTGTACCGTTTCCCGGCCAAATCAACCCGCTGGTGCAACCCCCGGCCCGACACAGACACCTGCATCGGAGGCGGATCTGCCTCCCCAAGCCCCGGATGATGACCTCGTCTCCCAATGGGCACAGGAGGCAGAAGCGGGCTCCTCCTTTTCTGACCCGGAATGGTCGGCCCAGCAAGCCACCGGTCGGCCGGACACCTTCCGTTGCGGCGATCTGCAAACCGCCTGGGCCTCCGCCGCCCCGGACTCTGTCGATTGGTTGGAACTCCAGTACGAAACCGCCGTCTACGTCACCACCGTGAACGTTCACCAATCCTTCAATCCCAACCAGGTCACCCAGGTGCAATTGATCGCCCCCGACGGAGAGGCGCTGACCATCTACGAGCGGCCGCCCGTCCCCGTCGACCAGCCTTGTCCGTTCACTCTTTCTGTTGAAATCGAAAAGACCGAACGTCGCTACGCTGCCGTCCGCCTCACGGTGGATCAATCTTCTCTTGGCCTGGGTTGGAACGAAATCGACGCTGTTGAGTTGGTCGGTGTGGATGACTAGGACGTTGACATCCAATCGAATTATGCTATTCTGTAACTGAAAACCTTAAATTGAGTGGTGAAGGAGAATTGCTATGGATTACAAAATTTACGGTACTGTGATGCAAACACTTGATGTACACTTGAAACAGGGTGAAGCAGTTTACACTGAATCCGGCGGCATGGCCTGGATGCGAGGCAACATTGCCATGGACACCAACACCAAAGGCGGCGTCATGGCCGGTTTGGGACGGGCGCTTTCGGGCGAATCGCTATTCATGACCACCTACACCTGCCAGAGCCCGGACGGTTTGATTACTTTCACGCCGGAAGTTCCTGGAAAGGTTTTAGATGTTCAGTTGGCCAGTGGTCAGTCGTTGATCTGCCAAAAAGATGCCTTCATGTGCGCCCAGGATTCTGTCCAACTGGAGATGCATTTCCGCAAGAAATTAGGGGCGGGCTTCTTCGGTGGCGAAGGGTTCATCTTGCAGAAAATCACCGGCCCCGGCGTCGCTTTCATTGAAATCCCCGGCGAGCTACGCGAGTACGAACTATCCAAGGGAGCGACCATGCGCGTCGATCCCGGACACATTGCCATGTTCGAGCCCACCGTGAAGTATGATATTGCCCGCGTCAAGGGCTTGAAGAATATCTTCTTCTCTGGCGAGGGCCTCTTCTTGGCCACGCTCCAGGGGCCGGGCAAAGTGTGGATGCAGAGCCTGCCGATCTCCAACCTGGCGGCTAAATTGGCCCGCTACATGCCCACAAAGAGCAGTTGATTCTTGCAGCGTTAAAAATTCGAGAGTTAGAACGATCCGAGTGACAGTCCTTTGTTCCCCGCTAGGGCTGTCACTTTTTTATGTATAGCGCTCTTCAGGCTTGGACAGCTCCAAGGCTTCGAGTAGTAGCATCGTCATCCGGGCACTGGCCCCCCAGAGCGTTTCTCCCTGATAGGGTTGGAAATAAATCACCGGAATTGGTTCGCCATGATAGCGCAGCGACCGCTGGCGAGCTTGGTGATTCTCGCTTTCGGCTAACCAGGCCAGGGGGACATGAAAGATACGGCTGACCTCACCCACTTGGGGCACGACGGGGTAGGGCCAGGGCATCTCCCCGACGAAAGGCGAGACGCGATAATTGGTGATCGTCATCAGGTCGCGAATTCGCCCCCAGATGTGGACATCATCCGGTGACAGGCCGATTTCCTCCTCCGCCTCGCGCA
>CAZJBA010000067.1:11425-16403 GCA_964544065.1 uncultured Anaerolineales bacterium
TTGAGCCAAGTTTTGAATCCCTCAGCGATCTCGTCATATCCCCAGGATTCCAATTCGTCGATCACCCGCTGCCCGGCCTGATCGAGCGCGGGCCAGCGTTCTGTTTCGGCGAGGATGTCCAGCCCTTGTTGGAGCGCGTCTTGGCCCCGGTCTTGGTGCTCGGCCAGGATGTAGGCCTTGCCCGCCTGGAGGTAGAGCCTCGGCGCCTGGCGAAGCATCTCCCGGTCGCGGGCTTTGCGGGCGAGTGTCTCGAAGATGGCCGCGGCGCTGTCGAACTCCGCTTTTTCCATGTGGTGGTGGGCCTGGCGCAACTGTCTCATTGCCTGAGCTTTTGCGACCTGGATTCGATTGCGAGGGCCGGGCCAAGGTTTTTGGGGATGTTTTCTTCTGGGCATATGTATTCCTTCGCTATTTGACTTATTCTTTTTGATCAACCAGGCTGAGCCAGTGGCCTAAGGCTAACGATATGATCGCCCCGAGCGTGGCTGTTCCCAACCACAGCGGGCCAAGGCTGAAAACGTTCCAGCCCCAACGTTTGCCCAGCGCATGGCCGATCCAGAAGCCCAATTGGGACAAGAATTGATACAGCAGCAACCGGCCCAGGCTGCCGCCTCGCCACAAATGGAAGACGGCGCCGTACAGGCTGGCAATCAGGAAGCCAAACAATAGCGCGGGGAGAGTCATGGCTCTAGTATATCATTTCGCGGTCTGATCGGGGAAAATTTTATTCGATCGTACCGCCGCCGAGACAGATGTCTCCATCGTAGAAGACGGCCGCTTGCCCCGGGGTGATGTCGCGCAGTGATTCTTCGAACTGAATTTGTACGCCTGCATCCGGGAGGGGTGTCACCAACCCCCAGACCTGGCGAGCCTGGTAGCGGATTTCGATCTCGGCGCGGATCGGTTTTTCCGGCGGCTGTCCGGAGATCCAGTTGACCTCGCGGGCGGTCAGGTGGTCGCGGCCAAGCTCTTCCCGGTAACCGGCGATCAGGGCGTTGTTCTCGATATCTTTTTCGATCACATAGAGGGGACGCGGCGCGGCGATGCCGAGCCCTCGCCGTTGGCCGATGGTGTAGAAGGCCAGGCCGCGGTGCTGGCCGATCTCCTCTCCCTGGGTGTTCAAAATCGGGCCGGGATTGACCGTTTCCGGCGCCTGTTGAACCAGAAAGTCCTCCAAGCTGCCGTTGCCTAAAAAGCACAAATCCTGGCTGTCAGCGCGTTCGGCGACCGGTAAGTTGAACTTGTGAGCGAGTTCTCGCACCTGCGGCTTGGTCAATTCGCCCAGCGGAAAGATGGTGTGGGCGAGTTGCTCTTGGGTCAGCATGTGCAGCACGTAGGACTGATCTTTTTTTCTGTCCACGCCGCGCAGCAATTGAATGTGTCCCGCATCAGTGCTCCGCAGGCGGGCATAATGGCCCGTGGCCATGAAATCTGCGCCGGTGGCCAGGGCGCGGTTGAGCAACACGCCCCAGCGAATATGTTGGTTACAAACCAGGCAGGGGTTGGGCGTCACGCCTTGCGTATAGCCATCGAGAAAGGCGTCGACCACCGTTTCTCGGAAGGCCTCTTTGGCGTCAATCGCGTAGAAAGGAAATCCCAGTTGGGCCGCGATGCGACGGGCCTGGTTCATCGCGTCGACCGTGCAGCAGCGGTTTTCGCTTGCCTTGCCGGGCGCGCTCCACAGGCGCAGCATCATTCCAATGACTTCGTAGCCCTGTTCTTTCATCAGGGCAGCGCAAACGGAGGAATCAACGCCCCCGGACATGGCGACAACGACGGTTTTTTTCTGGGACATAGGATGATGGTATCTAAATCTTAGAATTTGTTTTACGGGAAATCTTCTCGTGACTCTTGAAATCAATATGGCTTGTAGAGCTCATACAAAGGGCTTTACTGAAAAAAGCTCCTAGAACCCGTCTCCGGGTGCGGAAACCGGCCCGAGGACAGGCCTCTGAACATCTTTTTTCAAGGGAATCAATCAGAAATTATCCAGGCGAATTAGGGGAAATCGTAAAAGTTCGAGACAATCTACAATAGACGCGCTTTTTCTACCAGATCCGGTAGCACGTCCAGGAACGCGGCCACTTCTTCTCTCGTGGTATCTTTGCCCAGCGTCACCCGCAGGGAACCGAGGCTCCAGTGGCGGGGCAGGCCCAGGGCGGTGAGCACCTCGGACGGCTCCGGGTTGCCGGTTTTACAGGCCGAGCCGGAGGAGCAGGCGAACCCGGCCAGGTCGAGCATCATCAGCAAGTCGTTGCCATCGACGCCTTCGAACACGAAGCTGGCATGGTTGGGCAGGCGCTCCTGCGGATGGCCGGTCAATTTGGATGCGGGAATCTTGTCCAGGACGGTCTCGATGATCGTGTCCCGCAGCGGGCGCAGATGCTCGGCGCGGGCGATGCTCTCTTCCTGGGCCAGATCGAACGCCGCGGCCATCCCGACGATGTAGGGAACATTTTGTGTCCCTGCCCGCAGGCCAAACTCCTGGGCGCCGCCGGTCTGGCAGGGGAGCAGGGAAGTGCCCTCCCGCACATACAGCGCACCCATGCCTTTGGGCCCGTAAAATTTGTGCGCGCCGATGGAGAGCAGGTCGACGTCCAGCGCCTGCACATCGATGTTGAAATGCGCTGCGGCCTGAACCGCGTCGGTGTGAAAGGGAACGCCCCGCTCCCGGCATATGGCGCCGATCTCGGCGATCGGATTGAGCGTGCCGATTTCGTTGTTGGCGTAGATCACCGAGACGATGGCGGTCTCCGGGCGCAAACGTTCGGCGACATCGCCCGGATCCACGCGGCCGTATTCGTCGACTGGCACAACTTCCAGCTCAACGTCGAAATGTCGTTCCAATTGTTCCGCTGTGTGCGAGACGGCGTGATGCTCCACCGGGCTGATCAGCACATGGTTCCGTTCTTCTGTCGCATGAACGCAGCCCCGCAGAGCCAGGTTGTCGCTCTCGGAGCCGCAGGCGGTGAAAAGAACCTCTTCCGGTCGGCAGTTGAGTCTCCGGGCGAGTTGCTCACGGGCATCTTCAAGGGCGGCATCCGCCCGTTGACCGAAAGCGTGAATCGAGGAGGGATTTCCAAAAACTTCGCTGAAATAGGGTTGCATCACTTCCATCACCCGCGGATCAACGGGTGTGGTCGCGGCGTAATCGAGGTAAATCTGGTCTGTTTTCATTGGGGCGATTATAGCATGTTACCGTCGAAATCATCCTTAATCAATAATCACCAAAATGCGCTCCCTTTGATATAATACTTGCGTTTGTCACAGAATGAATAGTTTCTGGATAGTAAAACATATCTTCTCAATACTTCGGAGCTCGCCGGAGACGTGCAGAGCAAATAGTTGAACTTTTTCGGCGTTACCTGTTAATGCTGCTTGGGCTTCCGAAAAGTTCAACTTCTCCCCCCGCTTTTTGGGAAGATACGATCATAATACTTAGTATATCGAAAATCGATTGGAGGCATCATGTCACATGTGATTAAATTTGGTACCGATGGTTGGCGCGCCCACGTCGCCGAAGACTATACCTTTGCAAGCGTACGCCGTTGCGCGCAGGGATTTTCTACCTACTTGCTCGAGCGAGGCCATAACGGCCAATGGGTTGTTGTCGGCCACGACCGGCGCTATCAGGGTGAAAACTTTGCCGCTGCAGTGGCCGAAGTTTTGGCAGGAAACGGAATAAGCGTTTATCTGACCGATGGGCCCACACCCACGCCGGTGATATCCTATTCTGTGGCCGATAAAGACGCCATCGGCGCGGTCAACGTGACCGCCTCGCACAACCCCTATACGGACAATGGTTTCAAGGTGCGCGACGAAACTGGCGGTGCAATCGCCCCGGACGGATTGAAAAAAATTGAAAGTCTGATCCCAAAATCCGAAGAAGATGTCATGCGGATGCCCTTAGCCGAAGCCGAAGAAAAAGGGTTGGTGCTTCGTTTTGACCCCGCTCCGGCTTACATCCAATTCGTCGAGTCGATGCTCGATCTCCAGCCCATCCGCGCGGCGGGTCTGAAAGTGTTGGTCGATCCGATGTGGGGCAACGGGGCAGGTTGGTTCCCCCGTTTTCTCGAAGGCGGCAGCACCGAGGTAGTCGAGATTCACGCCGAGCGCAACCCTCTCTTCCCGGAGATGAAGCGGCCCGAACCGATCCCCCCCAACGTCGATGTTGGCCTGGAAGCTACCGTCGAGCAGGGTGCCGATGTCTTGCTGATCAACGATGGCGACGCAGACCGGGTCAGCGTTGGCGACGAGAATGGTGAGTTCATCGATCAACTGCGCGTCTATGGCCTTCTCGCCTATTACATGCTCGAGGTGCGCGGCAAGCGCGGCCCGATCGTCAAAACGGTTTCGACCACCCGCATGCTCAACAAATTGGGCCACATCTATGACGTTCCCGTCCATGAAACCGGCGTTGGGTTCAAGTACGTCGCTCCGAAAATGCTCGAAACCGACGCCCTGATCGGAGGGGAAGAATCGGGCGGCTATGCCTTCCGTGGCCACGTGCCCGAGCGTGATGGCATCTTGGCGGGCCTCTTCATTCTCGATATGATGGTCCAATTGGACGCCAAACCCTCCCAATTGATCGACATTCTCTTCGATAAGGTCGGCGCCCACTACTACGACCGCATTGACACGCCCTTCAGCGGCGACCGCCAGGACAAAATTGACCGCATCCTTGCTGCCGAACCCGAGACCATCGGCGGGCTCAAAGTCACTGGCCTGATCACCATCGATGGCTACCAGTTCCAACTCGAAGATGGCGGCTGGTTGCTGATCCGCTTCTCCGGTACCGAGCCGATCATTCGTGTTTATTGCGAGACTACTCACAAAGACAAGGTCCAGGCTATCCTGCAAGATGGCTTGAAGATCGCTGGAATCGATTGATTGGCACCTTAACGTATGTTGATTGATACCCATTGCCACTTGTACTTCGACTCCTATGATGGAGATCGACAAGCGGTGCTCACCCGCG
>CAZJBA010000068.1:0-16379 GCA_964544065.1 uncultured Anaerolineales bacterium
ACCAACCACATTGAACGCTTCAACTGCAAAATGCGTCAACGAATATCACGCCTAGTGCGTAAAACGCTTTCTTTTTCTAAAAAGCTGGAAAATCACATCGGCGCTATTTGGTATTTTGTTCATCATTACAATGCTTCCCTTGTTTGATCACTACTTCTGCAGGACTACCAAAAACAACATCGCACTTTTACCCCTGTTTTCCTGGTAAAAACCGCGAAATTAATAATGGACGATCCCTTAGATCGGTGATACCGGGGTATGATTCGTTCCACCGCTCCTGCGGTGGAACGCCCGGGGCTGATGCTCCGCGTCCCCATAACAGGATCACCCCTCCCGGAGGACTCGCATTTCCCCCTCCGGGATGTAGGTCAGCATCCCCTGCGGGACATGATTGTCCACCTGCAATTTGCCCGCATCCATGTATTCCCAGATCAATTGGAAGGGGTCTTTGCCGCGACCCCATTTTTCGGCGATGACCACGCCGTGCCCCGGTAAAACAGTGAAGACGACTTGGCGGGGGTCAGCGGGGTTACCCAGGGCTTGCGAGCGGGCGAAAGCCGCCTTGATGCCGCGCGCTTGGGCTTCGGTGGAACAGGACACGGGGAAGTGGTAATAGGGCTCGTCTAAGGGGACGTGCTCGACCACGCTGGTATCATAGGCCGCGATGCCGCGATGGCCGTGAAGTTTGGAGCGCACGATGGGGACGCGGTGTTCCCCGGTGGGGAGTTGGGTGGAACTTGTGGGCAAAACCGAATCCATATCCATCAGTTCGACCGCTTCCGAGGAGGGGGGATCGTAGTGCTTGTCTTCCACGGGACGCACCAAGGCGCCCTGGCCGTCCTCCCGCACGCCGACGATGATGGCCAGATCTTTTTCGGTGATTTCATCTTTGTTGAGCGGACGGGCGCTGCCGGTCACTGTGGAGATGAGCCCACTGGCGACCGGGTCCCAGGTGGCGAAGCAGCCCTCGCTGTACTGGCTGGAAACGGCCTCCGCCAGCATGGGCACGTTGATCAGATCAGCGATGCGGACCATTTCGGTGAAGAAATTGCGCTCTCCTAATTGACGGGCTGCGTTGCGCATGGCCGGCGGAGTTGTGAGGCGACCCCAAATTTCTCGAGAGAGCGGGGGATCCACGGTTTGATGTTCCGTGATCTCATCAGTGCTGACGTTGGTGACCATCCGGAGCACCAGGTCGTTATAAAACGCGTTGATGTCGCCGGCATCGGTGCGGGGGTAGGCGCCGACGAGATCAAAAGTATAGGCCTCCAGCGGCGCGTCTTCTCCCACGATCAGCAGTATGCGGATGCTTTTCGATTGCCCTTGCAGGATGCGTTCGAGCGACAGGATCGGGCCGCCGCGGCGACCCTGCTCGAAAAGCACTTGGTATGCGTTCTCCGCCATGCCGGGAAAATCGTAGTCGGTCGGGTCGGGAGGTTCTTTTTCCAGTATTCGTTCTAACCGCTTCAAGATACCTTCAAATTGCGCCGGTGTGGTGTGCATCATGGTGACTGCGGTAGGATTGTGATCCAGATCAAAACGGGAACGGACCGTGAACAACAATGAATCTCGCCAGTTTACCGGCCGGCCGAAGGGGGCCGTGGTGAGGATTAGATCGGTGGCCTGATCGGGCTGGGGTTGAACCGTGTGTCCCCATCCTTCAAAGGCGTCGAGCAAACCATCGGCGACGTTGTTTAATAATGGGTCCTGCTGGACGGGTTCGTATGTGACTTGAATCTCTCGCAACCACGAATGTACGGATAAAGTCTTAACTTTCTCTATGGTCATATTTTTACCTCTTCGCTACTCAGTTTCCCAACCTTCAAGCCGGAAAACGCGTACGGCCCAATCTCCCAGACGGGGTGAAAGCACGTTGATATAATGTATCAACCCGGCGTATTTTGGAACGATCATTTCCGGTCGGCGGCGCCGAATTGCCCGCAGCGTGGCTTTGGCGACTGCCTCTGGATTGATCTTCGCCGAGATTAGAGGCACTTTCAGATTGTCGATGAGGGGCGTGTCCACCCGTCCCGGGTAAATGGTACTCACTTCCACGCCGGTATCGTGCAACTCTTGCCGCATCACTTCACCAAATCCACTTAGCGCGAACTTGGCGGCTACGTAAGGGGCATCCAACGGCAACCCCTTCTTTGCATCTAGCGTGGCCATCAGAACAATATGACCGCTGCCTCGAGCCAGCAAATGGGGCAAAACGCTTAGCACAGAATGCACGCCGCCGTAAAAATTAATGGACATGGAGTGCTGCAGATCTTCTACGGACAACGCTCGCACAGGAGCGCGCACATATTGACCGGCGTTGACAATCAAAATGTCAATCTGCCCCCAGCGGGAAAGCGTCTCTTCGACCAGACGATGGACCTGGTCTTGTTTGGTTACGTCTGTGGGGACGACCAACGCCTTCTGGCCTATGGCTTCAATTTCTTGGGATACTTCCCTCAGCAATTCCTCCCGGCGGGCTGCCAGGGCTAGATTAACGCCCGCCTTTGCCAGAGCCAAGGCGGTGACCCGGCCGATTCCGCTCGACGCGCCGGTGACAATGGCGATTTTCCCCTGTAAATCTCTTGATTTAAAGATGTTTAAGCCCATTGATTAACCCATCAATTTCCTTGCCTGTTTTATGATATTTTGAACGTTCGGTAGGGGTTGATCTTCTAACACCCGATTATACGGGATTGTGCCAGAAGTGCAAATACGAAGTGTGCGCGCAAATGTTGTCAGACGGCGAGAGGTAGATTTGCGCGCATAGCACAAAGTATCTCCCAGTTCTCTTTGCCACTCAACCAAGCAGCTCGGGCTTTTGCGGTCAATTTAGCGCCTTCAACTTTCCACTGAGCGCCAGAGCAGCGCAGGCGGTGTGAAACGATACGCCCATCATGGCTCAGGGGGCTGGGTGAGCGAACCGCCCTCAGCGGACGCGATGGCCCGTATGGTTACCGAGCAGGTGGTGACGGATGGAACGGAGTTCCCTTTAGTTTACAGGTGTATAATAGTAATTACCCAGAGCAGAGCCACTCGCGGGGAGTCGCCGCCCGTCGACCAGGCTCTCTGCCGGACCAGGCGTCAAGGAAAGAATAGAGTATGATAGAATCTCAGCATCCGATACCCCGCCCCCGGGGGGGGTAGCATTGCGCCTGTTACGCAAGCTCCCTCTGCGCACGCGCGCGCTCTTTCTTGGGCTGGCTGGACTACTCGCCGTTTTGGGCCTGGCCGGATACCTGAGTACACGCGCCCTGCGAGAAAACACTGAGCGCATTCTGGCCGAACGGATGCTTCTGGCCGAGCAGCTCGCCACCCACGTTGACCACCATTTAGAAGAAACCTTTGCCCTGCTCGAGGAGACCTCCCAGCGGGAGGGTTTTGACCTGGGGGATGCCTCGTTAGAACCTGAGCGACACGCCCTGCAAAACCTATACCAAAGCGGTGTCTTTTCTTGTCACGTCTTCATCGCTGATGGCGATGGCGTTGTTTTACTGACCGAACCCCATATCCCCGAAAAAATCGGGGAAGACCTATCCGGCCAGGCTTATATCACCAGCGCTTTGCAAACCGGCCTATCCCAGGTCTCGGATCTGTTGGTTTGCCCCGAACCCCTCGCCACCACCAATATCGCTTTTGTCTTCCCGGTCGAAAGTCCCTCCGGCGAAGTTGTGGGACTGCTGGGCGGGGTTACCGACCCCAACTCTCAGGTATTTGCCAACATAGTAGGTGACTTACCCGTGCTGGGCCAACACCATGCCGATCTCTTGGATAGGAACGGCATGGTGTTGGCCAGCACAAACCCTCAGTACGTTCTTAAAGAGAGTCGCCACCGCCTGTGCCTGCTGCCCTCTCTCCGGGATCGCCGGGCCGGGATAAACACTTGTGTTGATGAAAATGACCAGGAGGAAAAGATAAAGGAAGTTGTGGCCCTGACTCCTTTGAGCAACGCGCCCTGGAGCCTCTCTATCGAGCAGCCGGAAACCGAGGTGTTGGCCTCCGTCCACGAACTGCGGGAGCGCTTGATCCTGGTTGCAGTGCTTTCCTCCCTGGTGGCTGTTGGTTTTGTTGTCCTCAACTCTCGGGCGACAGTGGCGCCCATCAGACAACTCCGGGATGCTGCCCAACGGATCAGCTCAGGTGATTTGAACACACCGGTCACGGTTACCGGCAAGGATGAAATCGCCACCCTGGAGGCAAGCCTCGAAAGGATGCGCCAGCAACTGGCCAGCCACCGGGAGCAACTGGAAAAAGAAGTCGTCAGCCGCACTCAACACGAGCGGTTATTGGCGCGATACCTGCGAGTGTTGAACCAGGCCGTCGCCCGGGCCACGGTTGGTCTCGAGATCGAGAGGGTAATCGAGACCATTGTCGAAACCCTGGTGGCAGAATGTGAGGCAGCCTTTGCCCGCATCTGGTTGGTCGATGAGAGCGGGGAATATTTGATCCTGCGAGCCAGCGCTGGGAAATACACACGTCTGGATGGCAGCCGTGCGCGAATACCTATTTCCGACTATCCCTATAAATTGGGCCTCATCGCTCGCCAGCGGAAACCGTTGATCAGCAACCAAGTACAAGAAGAAGCCCAACACTTCGAGGTCGATTGGGCCAGGAGCACTGGCATGGTGGCCTTTGCCGGCTATCCCATTGTCGCTGAAGATAAATTGTTAGGGGTTATTGCCCTGTTCAGCCAGCAACCCATTTCCCCAGAATTACTTGATGTTTTGGGCGCCTTTGTCAATCAGATGGGCATTGCCTTGGCGAACGCCAGTATGTTTGCAGAAAGCCAGCGCCGTCTGGCGGAGCTATCGGCTGTGTTCGAAGTCTCGACCGCCCTGCGCGGGGCCGAGACCGTGTCCGAGATTCTCTCGATCATCCTGGAAGAGACTCTAGAAGTTGTGGGCAGCGACTCAGGCGCTTTTTTCATATGGAAGGCAGACGAAGAGTTGTTCGAAGTTCAGAATGCTCGGGGCCAGCTATCGCAACTTACCGGGATGATGCTTGGGCCCAGCGAAGGGGTTTGCGGCCATGTAGCCCAGACTGGCCAGCCCTACATCTTCGATGATCTGGCCAACGACCCCCATACGGGAGAGAGCCTCAAGGCCTCCGTAGCGGGAGTAGGCGCAGGTGTTTGTGTGCCCTTGATAGCCGGGGATAGGCTGGTGGGCGTCTTGACCGTTGGGAGCGCCTCCACCCAACCATTTGCTGAGAATCAGGTAGATATCCTCAGCGCCATTGCCAATATAGCCGCTGCTGCTGTACACCGCGCCAGCCTGTTCGAACAACTCGAGTACCGCACCCATGAATTGAGCAGCCTGTTCGAAATTGGACAGATGGTCACTGCCAGCTTGCGGCTTGAAGAAGATGTATTGGATCTGGTAGTAGAAAGCGCCAGGAAAAGTCTGCGAGCCGAGGGTAGTTGGCTCCACCTGTGGGATGAACGTAAGGAGCGCCTGGTGTTGCAGGCCGTGAGAGGCTTTCCTGCTGATTTGGTGGGCAGCTTCAGTTACCGCTTGGGGGAAAGTTTAACCGGCTGGGTGTTTCTCGAAAGCAAAGTCGTTAACATCCCAGACCTGGCGAGCGATCCGCGTTGGAAGCGAGACCCAGAATACGAAGGTGCTCTGGCATCGGGAGCGGCAAAAAATGCTCTGGTGGTGCCCCTGCTGGTTGGATCGAAAAACCTGGGTGTTTTAGGGGTGGCTAACAAGATCGGCGGCAGCGCCTTCACAAACGATGACCAATTGCTGTTGACAGCCCTGGCTGGTCAGGTGGCCATCGCCATCGAGAACGCCCGCCTGTACGAGGACGTGCGCGATCTCTCGGTGGCTGCCATCCGTTCTTTGGCTGCGGCCATCGATGCCCGCGACCCCTACACCAGGGGCCACTCTCAAGGGGTGACCGACCTGGTGATACAACTGGGGAAGAAGATGGGCTGGAATGGCCCTGATCTGGATCTCTTGGAATTCGCCGCCCTGTTGCACGATGTGGGCAAGATCGCCGTGCCCGACGCGGTGCTGCGCAAGGTCGAGCCGCTGACCCCCGACGAGTGGAGCATCATCCGTATGCACCCCTACCACAGCGCCCAGATCATCAAACCGGTAGAACCGCTAGAACGGATTATCCCCTGGGTTTATCACCACCACGAACGCTGGGACGGCACAGGTTATCCCGATGGCCTGGGGGGCGAGGACATCCCCCTGGCCTCCCGAATCATCGCCGTGGCCGACAGCTACAACGCCATGACCACCGACCGGCCCTATCGAAAGGCTTTGTCCCAAGAGGAAGCCTTAGCCGAAATCGAGCGCTGCGCCGGGTCTCAGTTCGATCCTCAGGTGGCAGAATTTTTTCTAAACATACGTTTTCTTGACACTTGACGAAACGAAAAAGTTCCGTTATTCTAGAAATCAAGAATACAGTTTCTGAGATTTCAGGAGGCGCACGTATGGCCACCCCACTTCAAATTCGCAGTAACGGACAAATCACCTTGCCAGCATCCGTCCGCCGCCGGGCGAAGCTGAGCGAAGGTGACGCCCTTGAGGTGATCGTCGAAGAGGATGGTTCCATTCGTTTGGTCCCCCAGGTGCTGGTAGACAGGTCCCAGGCGTTTTTTGCCGTATCGCTTGTACTGAACCTGTCGAAGTGAAACCAAGAACGAGGCTGATCAGAGCCGCTCCGCCTAGATTTCGATACGCTGCGCCGCTCAATCGGCGGCTCTGCTATGGTCTGTACGCAAATATGACATTGTCAAGATAATCAGAGTGGGGAAAACGAGTTGAACCCTGATTGACACCATTTTCTGTTAGATGTAACAATGAACTGGCATACTGAGGCCTCTATGTCCACAACAAAAACTGGCGCTTCTCTTTTCGATCAAATCCCCAAGCATTCCGATCAAAACATTGCCATACGCGTTGTCCCAGGGGCTGAGATGGCCCTTCGAGATGGACACCCATGGCTGTTCGCAGACTCGATACGCCAGCAAAGTCACGAAGGCGTCCCCGGCGACCTGGCCGTTATTTTCGATCGTAAAGGGCGGTTTCTGGCCGTGGGCATCTATGATCCCCATTCTTCGATCCGCGTGCGTGTTTTGCAACATGGGGAACCAGCGCCCATAGACCAAGAGTGGTTCTTTGCCCACTTACAAGCCGCTTCCGATCGAAGGAATGTTTTACGAGAGCATCCCCGCCCAACGCGTACTACTGGCTACCGACTGGTCCATGGCGAGAATGACGGTCTGCCAGGGTTTGTCGTCGACCGTTATGAAGAAACATTAGTGATCAAAGTCTACACAGCGGCTTGGATTCCCCATCTACGAACCATCCTGTCAGCACTGACTAGCATCGTTTCAGCCAAACGGTTAGTACTCCGTCTCGGCCGTTCATTACAAGATCGACCCCAACATCTATACGGCCTACGCGACGGTTTGATTCTTTCAGGCCCATCCTTATCCGGCCCCGTGCTCTTTTGGGAGAATGGCATCCGGTTCGAGGCTGACCCCATCCGAGGCCAAAAGACAGGCTTTTTTCTCGACCAAAGGGAGAATCGAGCTCGGGTGGAGCCTTTGGCCAACAGAAAAGACGTGCTAAATGTCTTTTCCTACACGGGCGCCTTTTCAGTCTACGCGGCGCGGGGCGGGGCACGACAAGTCATCGATGTCGACACGAGCGCACCAGCTTTGGCAACCGCAGAACGCAATATGGCCCATAACCAACATATTCCAGCCGTGAAAAAAGTCTCGCACGAAACAATCGTCGGTGATGCCTTCGCGACACTGGCTCATATGGGCGAGGCAGGCCATCGCTTCGGCATGGTAATCATTGATCCACCCGCATTCGCCCGGAGAAGCACCCAAGTTGATCGAGCACTTGCGGCATATCAAAGCCTGACCAAGCTTGGCTTAGGTGTGTTGTCCTCCGGCGGCACGTTGGTACAGGCATCTTGTTCACGCCCGATCAAAGCCGATAGATTTTTCAATGCAATTCACCATGTCGCCAGGCAGACGGGACGCCCTTTGCACGAGCTAGAGCTGACTCATCATCCTGTGGATCATCCAATCACCTTCAAAGAAGGATCTTACCTGAAGTGCATTTTCGCCCAGGCCCCTTGAATAACTGTCACAAGATGACGCTCAGTCGCTGCCTAACCAGGCGTGCTATGTAGCACATCCTAATTCCATTGACCCTGGAGAAAGAAAGGATAGTTTGCTATCATAGGTTGCGCTGCAGAGAGAAGGGTGATTGGTCGGTTGGATAAATGAATGGTTATCTCTCCAACCTGGCCTACGCAACTCCCGTCAAAGCCGATAAGAAAACTTTCTGAAAAACGAGCACTAGTGCATCTTCGGAGCTGATCTTTTGCCATTTTCCATACTCTTGCAGAAACCATCTCCAAGATGTCACCCTGAGAGAACATTGTTTTGTGAACGAAGGGTCTCCCAGGCTCCATGAGGGAGATTCTTCACCGCCGGAAAAGCATCGGCGGTTTGCGAAGCATGCCTCCGGCAAGAATGACATTTTTGATGGTCATTTCTTCTTGGCAGAATAACCAATTTCAAACTTTGTGTTCCGATCGTGCACTAGCAAGCTGATCTCTTATTAGCAAAAACTTGAGGAATAGAATCATGAATATAGGCGCTCCTGAATTGATCGTTGTTTTAATTGTTGTCATGCTTATCTTTGGTGTCGATCGTATCGGCCAGATCGGCGGGGAGCTTGGTAGCGGCATCCGTGCCTTTAAGGATGCGCTCGAAACAGGTGAAGAAAACGAGAAGGGTCAGGACGAAGCATAACGTTTATCAATAAACCGCACCGGCATTTTCATAGGATAGTTCAAGTCCAATAGAATGTAGACCGGTAGACTTGTACCGATTTGTTCTTGGCTGTTACTATAACAACCTATGATTGTGTAGGCTTCAGTTCTTGCTTCGTCAGATAGTCGGTCAGTGAAAAGTTAGGAGCATGTATGTTTCGTCTATCAGACTTTGAGCCCTGGTGGCGCTTTGGCTTTGCCCTCTTGATTGGGTTAGTTCTCATGACCGCAGTCAGCTACTTCGGGGCGCTGACGCGCAGTAAAACTGAAACCGGCATTACCACGGAAGTGGCAGCAATTCTGACATTTCTTTTTGGCGTTTTGGTGATGGGGGACCATGCCTTGGTCGCCATTGCTCTCGCTGTCGTGACCTCGCTATTGCTGTCGCTAAAAGGCAGGCTCCATGGCTACATTCGCGACATGAGCCCCGAGGACATCCATGTCACCCTGCAATTTGCCCTGGTAGCCGCCGTCATCTTGCCGTTGCTTCCCAACCGCACGCTGGACCCCCTGGGACTGCTGAATCCTTTCCAGATTTGGTTAATGGTTGTGTTTGTTTCGGGGATTGGTTTCAGCGGGTATGTCTTGATGAAGATTTTGGGCCCCTCCCGAGGCATCAGTCTGATGGGCCTCCTTGGAGGGTTAGCCAGCAGCACAGCCACAACAATCAGTTTTTCTTCAGCCAGTCGAGAACATCCCCACATGGCTGATCATTACGCACGAGCTATCGTTCTGGCTTCATCGGTGATGTTTCCCCGGGTGTTGTTTCTCGTTTTAGTCATCCATCCCCCTTTGGTGCTCAAGGTCATCGTCCCATTGATGGTGATGTTGATGACAGGTTTGATCTTCATCTTTGTGATTCAAAAAGGCAAACTGACAGAAAAATCCACAATCCACCCGGAGTATAAAATAACCAATCCGTTGAAATTATCGACCGCGATCAAATTTGGCCTTTTATTCGCGCTTTTGCTGGTTGTTGTAGAATATGCCCAAACGTTTTTAGGCTCATCGGGTGTCTACCTGGCCAGTTTTCTCACCGGGCTGACAGATGTTGACGCGCTAACGCTGAGCGTGACTCGTATGGCTAACAATGCGCAATTGACGCCTGATGTGGCCGGAATCGCTGTGATCATCGCAGCCCTGATGAACACGATCTCTAAAGGGGGAATCGCCTATTTTTCTGGATCTCCGGAACTACAACGTCCGGTCATGAGGGCATTTCTCTTGATCGTCCTGGCAGGAGCGATCTCTGGGGGAATTGTGTTTTATCTTTTGTAAATAACGGCAACTCTTTCTCCCTCAGTTCCCCCGTCGGGGCGCGATACCCTGCGTTGGAATAGAGCCACCAGCGCAGGGTTTCTTCTTTCACCCCCAGGGGCTGCAAGACCGTGTGGGCCGCCCGCAAGAGCAGTTCAGTGTAACGATCGAGATCGATGCGACCGGGTGTCAATTCGCGCACGTATGTGAATGCCCAGACGGTGTGGGTACAGATTAAAACAAAACGTGGCGGCCGGTTTATCGGCCGCCACAGAAACGCTACTCTATGCTGCGCGGGGTTAATCAGCGGCTGCTTTTTCCGCAAGAGGCAACTTAGAGAGTATCACTCTAGTGCCGCCCCAGAAGCCGCGCTTTCCAAGATAGCGTCCAAGGTAGACCAGCCCCAGCATAACTGGCACTTCCCAGAATAATCCCATGGTGGTGCCGAGGGCTGCTATGGATCCCACCCCGTAGACCGACACGGCAGTTGCGATGGCGATTTCAAAGTGGCTGGATGAGCCGATTAGCACGGCGGTGATCGCCTCGCGATAGGTTAGACCCATTGTACGGGTGATGATCAGATTGTAGCCGACCACGATGACGAAGCCCAGCAGAAGCGGTACGGAAACAAGCAGAAGCTCGTCGAAGTTATTCAACAGTACATCCCCATTGAGTGAGAACAGGACTACAAGGGTGAGCAGCAGCGCTGCAATGGAAACCTTTTCAACTGCAGGCCGGTAGCTGTGATCGAACCAGTCCTGCCCCTTCTGCTGAGTCAGGATCTTCTTGCTGAGGAGGGCGAGCACCAGCGGCAGTCCGATAAAGACCACACCGGAGATAACCAACATCATTCGGTCGATGGGGATATTCTGGATACCGGTGAGCAGTGCCACCAGCGGCGCATAAAAGAACAGGAGCGTGATGGTGTTGATGCTGGTGTTGATCGCGTTCTGCTCCTGGTTGCCCTGGGCCAGTTTGCCCCACACAAGAACCATCGCAGTACAGGGCGAGGAGGTCAGCAGGATGACCGCCACCATTAATTGTTCATTGCCCTTGAGAAAGACACGCGCCAGCAGCATGCCAACGATGGGCGCGATGATCCAGTTCGAAAACAGGGCAAGGATAATCGGTCGGGGGTGCTCCTTCAGCTTTTTTACCTCGGACATCTGCAGGTTCATCAGTGCCGGATACATCATCAGGAACAGGCAAATGCCGATCGGAATGGAGATGCCGCGTACCTGCCATGAATCAATCAGCTCTCCCAGCCCTGGTACGGTTTGTGAGAGCAGCAAGCCAAAGCCCATGCACAGCAATACCCATAAAAATAGATTCTTTTCAAAGTTTTTCACTTATAGCTCCTTTAATTAATGATTATTAATTTTCTTGTCCGACCGGACAGTTTAGCGCGCGATCCTGTATGCTGGATGGGTCGGTCAGTTCCAGGAAGGATCTCCGTACGTCTTCCAGTTTTGCCCGGTCGATTGAGAAGTGGATCCAGCGTGCGTCTGTCTCATTGCGCTTGGCAGTGACGAAACCCACGTCGATCAATAGATGCACATGATGTGAGATCAGGTTGATGGGGATGTTCAGTTCATCTGCCAGCTCGCAGTTGCACTGCGCTCCGGTCATCAGCATCTGGAAAATCCGAAAGCGGGTGGGATTTCCCAGTGCGTTGAACAGTTGTTGTAGCTGTTCGCGTGTCTCTACATCAGGCGTCCGGATCATTTGATCCTCCAATACACTTCAAAAAATCTTGAAGTATTATAACCTACCGCTTGGTAAAGTCAAGGGGCTGAATCAACCGTGTGCACGCAAGAGTTGTCATCCAGGATCTACTCTTCTACCAAAGCGCCTGCGGGACAGCTTGCCCAGGCGCTCAATTTGGATTCAATCGCTTTGGGGGGCGCTCCCTGGGTGACAATGTCGCTTACAGCCTTTGGATCTGTAAAAGTTGCGCTATGGAAGTATGCGCATAAAAACCGACTCCTTATTTATCCGCAGAGTAGACCTAAAAACATCAGATTTATTTGCTATATAAATGGCATCGTTATTGATTTTCATTTGCAATATTCGTAAAACAGAATATGGAATATAATATTCAGCGAGATGAATATAAAGGCAAAGCCCATTGCAAAGAAGATCAATCATATCTTGAGCGCCATCAGCCATCCCGCCCGGTTGCGCATTTTATTGGCTATTGGGCCAGGGGAGGCCTGCGTTTGTCACCTGGAAGCCATCTTAGGCTACCGGCAACCGTACATCTCGCAGCATCTAATGGCCTTACGTGAAGTTGATCTTCTTAAGACGCGCCGGGAGGGACGCTTTATCTTTTATCGTTTGGCCGATTCTAGCTTGATAGATTTAATCAAACAGGCAGGTGCCCTGACCAACATTCCTGAAGAAGATATCGACGCTCTTGTCCAATTAGCGCCGCGCACGCAATGCTGTTGTCCCGATTGCACCACCACATCTATACCTTAAATCAACGTTAGACAAGGAGAAACAAACATGTTAACCATTAAAATTCTTGGCTCTGGCTGTCCCAACTGCAAACGCCTGGAAAAATTTACCAAGAAAGCCGTTGACCAGCTAGCCGTAGAAGCGGAAATCGTAAAGGTTACGGATCCGACCAAATATGCGGATTATGGCATCATGGCCACCCCTGGCCTGGTGATCAACGAAGAAACCGTTAGCAGCGGCCGGATTCCCTCTCCCGCGGAAATTACCAGCTTCATCACCACCGCGCTGGATTCTAACTGAATATCAACTGATAAAGCCCCAAGTGAGAATCGACGTTTGGGGCTTTCGTCCGAAAGGATACATTCGAGAAAGTGAATACAAAGGATCATCATGATTGAAACAATCCTAGATTTTTTCATGCGCATGCTTGCTAGCGGAGCAGGCAATCTGGCTGCTTACCTGGCTGCCCATGTGCTTTTATGCCTACTGCCCGCCTTCTATATCGCCGGAGCGATGGCGGCTCTGATTCCCAAAGAAACCGTCACCCGCTACCTGGGGCGCAACACACCCAAGTTCATCTCCTATCCCGCGGCAGCGGCGGCGGGCTTTTTGTTGGCCGTCTGCTCCTGTACGGTCATCCCCCTGTTTGCCGGGATTTACAAAAAAGGCGCCGGGCTGGGGCCAGCGATCACATTTCTCTTTGTCGCCCCGGCCGTCAACATCCTGGCGCTCTCCTACACCGGCGCCGTCATCGGCATGGATTTGGCCATCGCCCGCCTGGTGCTTTCGATCGCCTTTGGGATCGGCGTAGGGTTGATCATGGCGCTGACCTTCCGAAAATCCGATGCGAAACGTGACAAGGCGACCGACGCCATGTTCGCCGGGCAAGCCAGCATGAGCCGGGCGGCGGTCATTTTCTTGTTGGTGCTGGTAGCGCTCTTGATTGTCGGCACTTTCCAGATTGATCTGCTACAAAAGACGTACCTGACAGCGGACGTTCCCCTGGCTGGGGTAGACCAATTCCAGAATTGGCTGTTTGAGCTGGTTCCCTTTGACCCCTCGCGGGGCGAGGAGGGTGTCACCGCTCAAGGGGCTGTGCTGATTGGCATGTTGGTCTTGATCGGCCTGGCTTCCTGGAAAGGAATCGAAAACATCTTTGAGGGTTTCAACGCCTGGACGTGGATTTCCACCGCTTTGGTAGGCGTGACCCTCTTGATCGCCGCCCTGGGCGTGGCGCCCCATCCTGGTGGCGTGACCCTGCAACTGACCGGGAAGTTCTTCGGCGTGCTGCTTACCATTCTCATCCTGGGGTGGTTGCTCAAAACCCAAATGACCGAAGAGGAAACTACAGGCTTCTTATGGGAATCCTGGCGTTTTGTCAAGCAAATCTTCCCCTTGCTGATCGTGGGCGTTTTCGCCGTGGGGATGGTTCGCGAGGTCATCCGCCCGGAATGGATTCAGGCTTTAGCAGGCAGCAACACGTTCTTTGGAAACTTCATCGGCGTGGTCTTTGGCGTTTTCATGTACTTCCCCACCCTGGTTGAGGTGCCCATCGCCCAAATGTTCCTCAGGTTGGGCATGCACCGCGGCCCGCTGCTGGCTTATTTGATTTCCGACCCCGAACTCAGCCTGCAAAGCATTCTGATCACAGCCTCGATCATTGGGCGCTTGAAAGCCTGGGTCTACGTCGCCTGGGTATCGCTGTTCAGCACCGTGGCCGGGCTGCTCTACGGTGCCTGGATCGATGGCACCAGTTTGGGGATCGTGGCGCTCTATCTGCTTGGGCTGCTGGCTGTGCTGGCGGCCGGTCTCTGGCTGGTTGAGCGGCGCAATCACCAGCAGGAAAAAACAGTATCCGTTAGCGCTGACTAAGGCAAATAAGTTAGGAGGAAGCTATGGTCCAAATCAAAGTTGAGGAGCTCAGACGCTATATGAGCAAATCCAGAGGGTTGTGCCGTTGCTTGTGCCATTGCTCGCGGGGTCCGGGGCTGAAACGTCCGCCCCCGGGCGCGCAGCAGGCACGACAAGGGACAGTTTATTCGACAGACCGATTAAGATAAAGAACTTAAGGAGATAAAGACAGATGACTGAGAAAGGAAAACCGCGTTTTGTGATGTGCATGTGCACTGGTGAGTGCCCAGGATTCGATGAACTGAATCTGTGGCCGCTGATGAACTACGTGCGCAACGAGTTGGAAGTGGAGTACGACATCGTCCATCCGCAGCTTTGTGTGGAGGACGGGGATCGTTTCTGGCACGATTATGCCAAGCCGGGCGTGAAATACATCGTCGGTGGCTGTGCTCCCACCATGCAGCGCAAGATGTTCAAGGATGCGCTGAACGATGTGGGCGTCGACTTCGATGAAGCTGTGATTCCGTTGGATCTGCGCAATCTCTCCACCGCCGAGGCGATGGAGAAGGTTGCCAAATCGATTGAGGAGCTTGACTAGGATGAGTGAGAAAGAAGTTCTCGACGAGCTTGAGGAAAAATACCAGCGCTACTTGGGCATTCCACGGCATTTGATCCCTTGGTATCCGACAATTGATGCTGAGGAGTGTGTGGGGTGTCAGGAGTGCATAGAGTTCTGTCACGACGATGTCTACGCTTACGATGAAGAGCCGCACAAGGTCTACGTGGAGCACCGCTGGCACTGCCAAGTGTACTGTCAGTCGTGCATCCACGCCTGCGAGACCGATGCGATAAGCTTTCCGGAAAGGAGCGAGGTCAAAGCCAGAATCCGGGAGCTACGCAAGGAGTATCCGCCGGCGTAGGGTTGGAACGCTGACGCTGTGCTCCTCGTGCATACATAAGAGGCGCGTGGAGCACGGCGTTCGAGCGCATAAGATAACAAGGAGGTTGAGGTGAAAATGAGCGAGTTCTTTGAACTGCAATTTGACAAGTTCCGGCTGCGCGTGCCTCGCGGATATTGGTACGCTGGCTACGATACCTGGGTCCGGGTCGAGGACGAGGAGGGCGTCGTCGGGGTAACGGATTTCTTCCAGACCAAGTTGGGCGATCTCGTCTACATGGCGCCGGCCGATGGCGCGTCCTTCGAGCAGGACGACGTGTTCGCGACGCTGGAGAGCATTAAGGCGATGGTGGACATCACGATCCCCGTGAGCGGCGATCTGGTCGAGTTCAATCCGGCTCTGGAGGAGCACCCCGAGTTGATTGGGCAAGATCCGTACGGGAAAGGCTGGATCGCGCGGCTGCGTCTGACGGACTGGGAGGGGGATCAACTGATGCTGCTACCGGCTGATGCGTACTTTGAGTTGATGCAGGATAAGGTCGCTAGGGCGCGAGAGGAGTAGAGAAAATGGCTACAAGCTACAAGACCTATGTAGAGAGAACGGGCAAACGGAAAGGACACTTGGTCTGCGGGAACGGACCAGAGATGGAGTTTGGCGCGCCCCCTGACGCACACGGGCGCGCGGGCTGGTTGACGCCCGAGGATGCGTATGTGGCGGCGGTGAATACCTGCATCCACATGATGTTCCTCTGGGTGGCCGAGAAGCTGAAGATTGACTTGGTGAAGTACTGCTGCGAGGCGGAAGGCTTCAAGAAGGTCTATCTGGACAAGACGGAGGAGTTCACCCACGTCGTGCTGCGGCCCCAGATCACCGTGCGCGAAGGCGACGCGGGCAAGGTTGAGCGGGCATTGGAGATCACGCGTAAGTACAGTCTGATCGCTGCCTCGATCACGGCGGACCTGATCATCGAGCCCGAGATCATCGTCGAACCGGCGGCTGGGTAGGAGGAGCGACTGTGAGCGAGCGACACGTGTCGCGGCTCCCTCCCTGGTTGCGGGTGCGGGCGCCCACGGGTACGGGGTATCACTGGGTGGACGGGCTGATGCG
>CAZJBA010000069.1:0-7684 GCA_964544065.1 uncultured Anaerolineales bacterium
AATTGGATCGACGGTCGCTGTGGATTAGCGGTAATCTGCAGCGGCGTTGCATCTTCATGTAACGAAAAGTGCCGCCATCCTCGTGATGAAAGGTCGTTGATCCTATGAACGAGTTGACTTCTATCTTTTCTTCGGGGGTATTTTGTTCGCTTGCTCTTGGCCTCGAGATTGTTAAAACAACGAATTGGATAAGGGGTTGCTGCCATGGATGAACTTCGTTTGACCGTCAACGATGTCTATTATCAGGTGGCATATAACCCCGATGATATGCTTGTCGATGTTTTGCGCGATCGTTTAGGTCTGACCGGGACGAAAGTTGGTTGTGGTGAGGGGATTTGCGGCAGTTGTACGGTGCTGCTGGATGGCGAGAAAGTGCTCTCTTGCAAATTGCCGGCTGAGCGCGCCCAGGATGGAGAAGTGCTGACCATCGAAGGGTTGAACGCTGCTTTGATGGGCGGGAACAGTGATGCGTTGCACCCCTTGCAGAAAGCCTTTGTCGAGCATGGTGCCATCCAATGCGGATTCTGCACCCCCGGCCAGATCATGACGGCGTACGAATTCCTCCAGCAGGAACCCGATCCTACGCCAGAGCAGATTCGGCGCGCCATGCGCGGGGCGCTTTGCCGCTGTGGGGGGTATCCATCCATCGAGAGCGCCATTTTGGCCGCGGCGCAAGCGATGCGCACAGGAGGAGAAGTTCCTCCCGTTTATCTGGTTGACGCCCAGGCCAAGGGTGTGATCGGCAACATCCAAATCAGGCCTGATGCGGTTGCCAAAGCGACCGGGCGGGCTATCTACAGCGACGATTTGCACTTTGAGGGCATGCTCCACGGCCGCGTCAAGCGCGCTGGCATCCCCCATGCCACCTTGCGATCTCTGGATGTCGAAGACGCCCGTCGATTCCCCGGTGTTATTGCTGTCTTGACCGCTGAAGACATTCCCGGCAAGAAGCGGCACGGCCTCATTGTGGATGACTGGCCGATTTTGGTTGGGGTGGACGAGCGCGTCCGTTACGTCGGCGATGCCTTGGCCCTGGTAGCGGCGGAATCCCGGGAAATTGCTACGGAGGCGGTTGACCTGATTCGCGCCGAACTGGAACCCCGCCCCATTGTCAGCAACCCTGTTCAGGCGCGAGAACCTGATGCTCCTGCCCTGCATCAACGGGGGAATCTGCTCAAGCATATCAAGATCCGCCACGGTGATCTGCAATCCGGTTTCGAGTCCGCTGATGTCGTTCTCGAAGATGTCTATTTCACGCCCACGATGGACCATGTCTTCATGGAGCCGGAGTGCAGCGTGGCGCGCCCAACCGATGATGGCCGCATGGAGGTGTATGTCGGCTCACAGATTCCCTATGCTGACCGGCGCCAGGTGGCCGAGGCGCTGGATTGGCCTCCGCAGCGTGTCAGAATTGTGGGCCAACTGATGGGCGGGGGGTTCGGCGGCAAAGAGGATATCGCCGGGCAGATTCACGCCGCCTTGTTGGCCGAGTCCACGGGAAGGCCGGTCAAGGTTTTATTCGATCGCCGCGAGAGCATGCTGGTGCACCCGAAACGCCATGCCACCCAGATAACCGTCAAAATGGGCGCAAAACAGGATGGCACCATCACCGCGATCAAGACAGAATTGTACGGCGATACCGGCGCGTATGCCTCCCTGGGAGAAAAGGTGATGACCCGCGCCATCGCCCATGCTTCGGGGCCTTACGGGGCGGCGAATATAGTTGGCGATTGTTACGCCATGTATACCAACAATCCGCCCGCGGGCGCCTTTCGCGGGTTTGGCGCTTTGCAGGGACAATTTGCCATCGAGCGGATGATTGACCAATTGTCCACAGAGCTGAAAATCGACCCGGTCGCATTGCGGCGCAAAAACGCGCTGCGAGTTGGCAGTACAACCAACACGGGACAACGGTTGAAGGAGAGCGTCGGCTTGATCGAATGCATCGACAAGGTCGATGCTGAAATGCGGCGTTTGGCCCGTGATGATGGCTATCAGTCTCCCTTTGAACCGCTGGTTGATCCCGATGCCCCTCACCTGGTGCGCGCTTGGGGCTTTGCCGGTGCCTACAAAAACACAGGCCTGGGCGGCGGCGCGCAGGACAAGGCTGGCGCTCGACTTGAACTGTTTGCCGATGGAACCCTGGAAGTTCGCACCGCCTCGGCAGAGTTGGGCCAGGGGCTTGTCACCATCTTGCGGATGGTCGTCGCCGAAGAATTGTCGCTCTCGCCTGACCGGGTCAAGGTGTTGGTCATGGACACGGACTTGGCCCCCGATGGCGGCCCGACGACGGCGTCTCGCCAGACGTTTGTGACCGGCAACGCCGCGCTCTACGCTGCAAAAAAGATGCGCCAAAGTCTGGTCAGTTTCTTGGCGAAACGCTATGATTGTTCGCCCGCGGCGATCCGCTTCGAAAACGATCTGGTTCAGGTTGATCAGACCGAGTTCACTTTCAGGCGCGTGGCCGAAATGTATTCCGAGAGTGGCTGCATCACCCGGGTGTTGTATGATTATATTGCTCCGGAGACCAAACCTTTGGGTCAGGGAGGCGATATGCACTTTGCGTTTTCTTTCGCCGCACAGGCCGCCGAGGTGGAAGTGGACACTCGCAACGGGCGCACGCGTGTCTTGCGCGTGATCGCGGCCAATGATGTCGGCAAGGCGCTGAATCCCTTGGGGCTGCAAGGCCAAATTGAAGGCGGTGTGGTCATGGGCATCGGCCACGCCCTGATGGAAAACTTCGTCGTCAACGATGGCCAGATTCAAACCGATCGGTTTGCCCGCTACAAAATTCCGCGCATCCACCACACCCCGGAAATCATTCCGATTGTGGTTGAGCATCCCGTCTCTACGGGGCCTTATGGTGCCAAGGGTGTCGGCGAAATCGTTAGCATTCCGACTATCCCGGCGATCCTCAACGCGATCGAAAACGCCGTTGGTGTCCGGATCAATCGCTTACCGGCGGACGTAAAAGCACTCCGCGAAAAATTGGAAGAATCCGTAAAAAAAGAAGATTGAAGCGTACCGATGACAGAATCTCTACCTCGCTGGTTAGCCTGGGCGCGTGAAATTCAAGCCTTGGCTCAAATTGGCGAAACCTATTCTGAAAATCAATGGCAGAGTCATCGTTATCGACGGCTGATGGAAATCGCCGCCGAGATTATCGCCGAGCACGCCGATTTAGAAAGAGAATCCGTTTTCGAAGATTTTTGCGAGCAGCAAGGCTATGCAACCCCAAAAGTCGATGTGCGCGGCGCCGCTTTTCGTGATGGGCGCTTGTTGATGGTGCGCGAGCGGCTCGATGATTGTTGGACCATGCCGGGCGGCTGGGCCGATGTGGGCGATACCCCCTCCGAAGCGGTTGAGCGTGAAGTCCGGGAAGAATCCGGGTTTCACGTCAAAGCTCGCAAGGTCGTGGGCGTTTACGACGCCAATCGGATCGAGCCGTTGAGCCTCTATCATGCTTTCAAGGTCGTTTTTCTTTGCGACATCGTTGGCGGAACGGCCTCCATCAGCGACGAGACGGATGAGGTCGCTTTTTTCGGCTTAGATGAAATCCCAGATAATCTGTCCAAAGAGCGTACCAAGATGCATCAGATTCGGGCTGTCTTCGCCGCTCACTACGATTTTAACAACCCTTGTGTATTTGATTGATGGCCACTGTTGACCCTTCCCTGATCGAACTCCCCGTGGGGTTGCCTGGAAGCTTATTCCGCAGCCCGATGCCGTTTGGCCCTTACGATCCGCTTGGGCAGATTTGGCCCGCCTATCAGGAGCGAGATGTTCAACTTGTCACGGTTCTGACCGAGCCGCAAGAATATCTGGTTTACGCTGGCGCCGATTTGCCCGCCTTCTATCGTCAGGCTGGATTGGAGGTGATCGCTTTTCCCATCCCCGATTTCGGGATCCCCTCTGATCGGGTTGCCTTTGATGAGACTCTGGCGCAAATCGAGACAGCCCTGCGCGCCGGTAGGAATGTTGCCGTGCATTGTCTGGCTGGGGTGGGGCGCACCGGCCTGGTTGCCGCCTGCCTGGCCAAGCGGGTGCTCCACCTGCCCGGAGACGAGGCCATCGCCTGGGTGCGAGAGCACGTTCCCGGCGCATTGGAAGGTGAGTCGCAAGAAACCTTTGTGCTCGAATGGAATCGTTTCGAGTGAGCTTTAATTTTGATACAATAGGTGTGGATGAAATCACAGAAAGGAAACCAGCATGACACTATGGGCCATTGTCCCTGTAAAGCCTTTAGAGCGGAGCAAATCTCGTCTCGCTGATGTTTTCAGCCAAGATGAACGTACCACCCTCAACCGTTTTTTATTGGAAAACACCCTTCATGTCTTGAGTTCGGTTCCTGAAATTGAGAATATCATGGTCGTAAGCCGTGACCCTACCACCTTATCTGTGGCCCGTGCCCTGGGCGCTCGCACCATTCAAGAAAACGATGACTCTCAACTGAATATCACCTTGATGCGGGCAACCGTGGTTGCGAAAAGCTATGAAACTCGCGGCGTCATGATCATCCCGGCTGATTTACCCTTGATCACGCCGGAGGACGTTAACTTGATGTTGGAGCGAGTAGGTGATCCTCCCGTCGTCGTCATCGCCCCAGACCGTCACCATAGAGGCACGAATGCCTTGTTAGTCTGCCCGGCTGGTCTGATCAAGTATCACTACGGGCCCGACTCGTTCAAAAGACATAAGCAGTTGGCTCAACAGGCCGGGGCTCGAGTCGAAGTGTGTGAGCTTTCTTCCTTGTCCCTGGATTTGGACGACCCTGCCGACATAGCCTATCTGGAGGAAAATTTGGATATCGAATTTGGCGATCTCACGAACCTGAAAAAGGAGACCCAATGAGCGATGTAATGTACCCAATCGAATTTGATGCCCTGCTCACCTGGATGTTGGAAGAATACCGGCGCGACGGCAGGATCTTCAATATTCCGGAGAAGAAATTCTTTCATAAAGAGGAGGATGCCTCTTTCCAAATTTTTGGCGAGAAATGTGAGTCCTCCATCGGGCCCGCGGCCGGGCCCCACACCCAGGTGGCCCAGAATCTCGTCGCCGCTTATCTCACCGGGGGGCGTTTCTTCGAGTTGAAGACCGTCCAGATCATGGATGAACTCGACATCGAGAAGCCCTGCATCGATGTGCCCGATGAAGGCTACAACACGGAATGGTCCACCGAGCTCAAGGTCGAAGAGGCCTTCGCCGAATATGTCAAAGGCTGGTTCCTGATTCATCTGGCCGACGAAATGCTTGGGTTGTCCCAATCCGAAGAACGCGCTTTTGTCTTCAATATGAGCGTGGGCTATGACCTGGAGGGGATCAAATCCCCCAAGATCGATGGATTCATCGAGGGGCTCAAGGACGCCTCCGAGACGGAGATTTTCCAAACGTGCAGAGAGAGTCTCAAAGCGGCAGTCAACCAGGGGCGCGTCCCGGGCGTCTCCGACGCCGGGTTTGTCGATCGGATTTCGCCTCACATCTCCAACTCGATCACCCTCTCGACGATGCACGGATGTCCCCCCGAAGACCAGGAAGCGATTTGCAAGTATCTGATCGCCGAAAAGGGGATGCACACCTTCGTCAAATTGAATCCGACCTTGCATGGTTACGAGTATGTCGCCGATGTCTTCGATCGGCTTGGTTACGACCATATCACCCTCGAAGAGGAAAAATTCCTCCATGATATGCACTATGGCGATGCCGTCGAGATGCTCCATGAACTGGTTGATTTTGCCGACCAACACGACGTCGCATTTGGGGTCAAGTTGTCTAATACCCTGGCGGTTGTCAACGACAAAGGCCGCCTGCCCACCGATGAGATGTATATGAGCGGGCGGGCTTTGTACCCCCTGACGATCAACCTGGCCCAGAAATTGGCCGATGAGTTCGATGGCAAGCTGCCGATTTCTTACGCCGGTGGCGCCAACTATTTCAACGTCGTCGAGATTTTCGAGACTGGTATCCGCCCGATCACCATGGCCACCGACTTGCTCAAACCCGGCGGTTATGCCCGTCTGCACCAATTGGCCGTTATGCTCGAAGACTCGCTCAAATCGCCGCCTTCCGGCGAGATCGATCTGGAGAAGCTCCGCCTGCTCGCCAACGCTTCCCTGGTAGACGAGCGTTACCGGCAGATCAGCCACCCGGATGAGCCGATGAAGATCAAGCAGAGCCTGGATGTGCTTGATTGTTTCGTCGCGCCCTGCACGGTGGGATGCCCTATCGGCCAGGATGTGCCCGAATACATCCGCTTGATTGGAGAGGGCCGCTATGTCGAGGCCCTGGCATTGATCGTTTCCAAGAATCCACTCCCCTTTGTGACCGGGTTCATCTGTGAACACGGATGCCAGTTCAAGTGTGTGCGCAACGATTATGACGATTGGGTCCTGATCCGCGACCTGAAACGTATCGCTGCCGAGCGGGGCTTTGAAGATTTCTTGGACACGCTCTCCGGCGGGAAGCCGAAACGCGATCGTCGCGTTGCCGTGATCGGTGCCGGCCCGGCCGGCCTCTCTTTGGCTTATTTCTTGGCCCGGGAGGGATACGACCTGACCGTATTTGACAAGATGGATCGACCCGGAGGCATGGTCGCTCATGGCATCCCCGATTTTCGCTTCCCGGACTGGGCCTTGGAAAATGACATTGAGCTGATCGAAGCGATGGGCGTCCATTTCGAGATGGATTGTGACCCTGAGCTCGATGTTCAGGTCCTGATGGCGGCTGGTTTTGATTATGTGCACCTGGCTATTGGCGCCTGGAAATCTCGCCTGCTCCAAATTGAGGGCGATCAAGACAAGGTCCTTGGCGGGATCGAATTCCTTCAAGATTACAAAGTCAATTCCGACGCGATTCGGCTTGGGGAAAACGTCGCCGTTGTCGGCGGCGGCAACAGCGCCATGGATAGCGCCCGGGCCGCCATGCGGGTTGATGGCGTCGAGAATGTCTACATCCTTTACCGTCGCACTCGCAAACAGATGCCCGCCGATCTGGAGGAGTTCTGGAACGCGTTGGACGATGGCGTCATCTTCAAGGAATTGCTGACCCCGGTGGCTTTGAAAGACGGTGTCTTGACCTGCCAGAGGATGCAACTGGGCGAGAAAGATGCCAGCGGGCGCAGGCGCCCTGTGCCCGTGGAAGGTGAATTTGTCGAGTTGGGAGTCGACACGCTGCTTTCGGCCATCGGTGAATTGGTTGACTACGATTTGTTGGAAGCCAACGGTATTGCTGTAGATCAAGATGGCAATATCGAGGTGGATCAATATAATCAGACCAGCGTAGAAAACGTCTACATCGGCGGGGATGCGTACCACGGGCCGGCCTCCATTGTTGAAGCTATTGCCGATGCCCAGCGCGTTGCCGCTGGCATTCTGGCCAAGGATGGCCTCAGCGCGGACACGGTCTCAGCCTCCGAGTATGCCTTCGATCAAGTGGAACGTTTGCAAGCGATTGAATCCAAAAAAGCGGTCTTGGGGTCAAAGGTCGCCGCGAAAACTTTCGACGATGACTTTGCTGCCGAGACGAAGCGCTGCCTGGAATGCAACCTGATTTGCAACAAATGTGTCGAAGTTTGCCCCAATATTGCCAACATCCCCATCGTGGTGGAGTCGCCTTCCTTGCGCGATCACAATCAAATCCTCCACCTGGAGGCGTTGTGTAACGAGTGCGGCAATTGCGAGGTCTT
>CAZJBA010000069.1:7784-15720 GCA_964544065.1 uncultured Anaerolineales bacterium
CCAACTCTGCGACTCCGCGTTAAGAACAAGGAGATACTTATGGCGACTCGATTTGAAAACGGCATTGTCGTGCCCCTGGGGCCTGAAAACCGCGTCTTGTGGGATGGCGCCGTCGTTGTCGATGGCGAAACGATCACCGCGGTGGGAGAATCTGCCGAGATGAAGAAACGCTATCCGGACGCGGAATCCGTTGATTGCAGCGGCAAGCTGGTCATGCCCGGATTTATTTGCGCCCACCACCACTTTTACTCCACGATGGCGCGGGGTATGGCCCCGCCAGGAGAACCGGCCTCGAACTTCGTCGAAATTCTGGAACGGTTGTGGTGGAAGCTGGACATGGCCCTGGATGAAGAAGATGTGCTCCTCTCGGCGCAAATCCCGCTGATCGAGTGCATCCGCAACGGGACGACGACGATCATCGACCACCATGCTTCGCCCTCCTATCGAGATGGCTCGTTAGATTTGATCGAGCAGGCTGTCCGTGAAGCGGGCTTACGCGCCTCGCTTTGCTACGAAGTTTCCGATCGCAACAAGACCGGCGCAGGGGTTGCTGAGAACCAACGTTTCATCAACAAGATCGGACAGGGCGATGGGCAGATTGCCGCCATGATGGGGCTGCATGCCTCGTTTACCCTCTCCGATGAAACCCTGGATCGCTGCGTCGGCATCGCTGACGATGCAGGCGTGGGATGCCATATCCACGTCGCCGAGGGCATCGCCGACCGCGAGGACGCCCTGGAAAACTACGGGATGCCCACCGTCCACCGCTTGCACGAACACGGCCTCACCGGCGAGAAATCGATCTTCGTCCATTGCGTCCACATCGACAGCGGCGAGATGGAAATCCTCGCCGATACCGATACGATCGTCGTCCACAACCCCGAATCGAACATGAACAACGCCGTCGGCGTGCCGCCTGTCCTCGACTTGATCCAGCGTGGCGTGCTGGTCGGCCTGGGCACCGATGGCATGGCCTCGGATATGCTCTCCCAGATGCGAGTGGCCTATTTGCTCCACCGCTTGGAGCAGCAAGACCCCCGCGTGGCTTTCGTCGAAGCGCCGCAGATGTTATTGGGAAACAACGCCGAGATTGCCGAACGGCAATTTGGCCTCCGCTTAGGCGAGATCGCCGAGGGCCGTCCTGCCGACCTGGCCATCCTGGATTACCACCCTCCGACACCGTTGGACGAAGGCAACTTCTTGGGGCATCTCATCTTTGGGTTGACAGATGCCACCGTGGACACCACCGTTAGCCGCGGCCAAATCTTGATGCAAAACAAAGAGATTTTGGCGCTGGATGAAGAGCGAATCGCAGCCCGCTGTCGCGAATTAGCCCCGGAGATGTGGAAGCGTTTATGAAACAACCCAACTCCAACGATTGCTTCGTTTGTGGCCTCAAGAATGAAAATGGCTTACAGCTCGAATTTTACGAAACCGAACCGGGGCAAGTTGTGGTCGAATACACGGTCCCGGAGCATTTTCAGGGTTATGATGGCATCGTTCATGGCGGCATCGTCGCCACCCTGGTTGATGAGGTTTTAGGCCGTGTGCACATGGGCACAGACCCTGAAAAGCCGCGCTTTATGTACACGGCCAAAATGACGATCAAATATCGAAAGCCCGTTCCGACGGGGCAACCGATCAAGATTGTGGGCCAAGCCGAAAAAAGCAAACGCCGGACAGCCACGTCCAACGCGAAGGTGTATGGGCCTGATGGCGATGTCTTGGTTGAAGCGGAAGCTCTGCTCTTTGATCTGCCCTCTGAAAAACTCGAAGGAGTAGATTTGGAAGCCGCGGGCTGGCAGGTTTATCCGGATTGATACAATTGAGCAGACACGTTAGAATTCACCCTGCACGTTCTGATTAAGTCTTGGGTGGTCGAATAGTTAGTGACGCCTTAACAAACAGGTAGACTAAAATGATCTCGGCGGAGTCCCCGCCGCCGAGGACGGCGCCTAGAGCATTTGGGAAGGTAACCATCACGTACTTTGTGGCCACAATCGAATCTTGTAACAAAGCGAGGCAATCAACTATGGAAAAAGAGAATCGCACCTACGTAGTTGGGCACGTCAATCCTGATACCGACTCAATCGCGTCGGCGATTGGATACGCTTGGCTATTGTGCGAGCGCGATGGCATCGATGCCGTCGCGGCGCGATCTGGCCCGATCAACCCGCAAACATCCTGGGTGCTCAAACGATTGGATTTGGACGCGCCCATGCTGCTGACAGACGCCTCGCCACACTTCAAGAATGTCACCCGACGGATGGATACGACCACGCCGGATATGCCCTTGCGAGATGGCTGGGCGATCGCCAATCGAACCGGCGGTGTCGCCCCGGTTGTAAACAAAGATGGCAGCCCCTATGGTTTGATCACCGGTTTGACCTTGTTCTCTTTTCTGGGGGAGCTGGTCGGCACCCATCCTCGTCGCCAAGAGATGCGCCTTTCGGAGGTGTTGGAACTTCCCTGCCATGAGGCCGCCGACACGGGCGTGCCCCAATTTCCCGTGAGCGGCCGCATTCGAGATGCCTTGCCGTTCATTTATCGCGAGGAACGGAATTACTTCATCGTAGTCGATGACGATGGCATCTACCTGGGCGTTTGCCGCCAGCGGGATTTGCTCAATCCGCCGCGCTTGAAAATCGTGCTTGTCGATCACAATGAAACCGAGCAAGCTTTGGGCGCCCTCGAAGAGGCGGAGTTGATCGAGATCCTCGACCACCATCGACTGGGCAACCCGCCAACGCGCGAGCCGATCCGCTTTACCGTCGATGTGGTCGGCAGCACCAGCACCCTGGTCTCCGAACGGATCGAAGATGCCGGTTTGAGCGCCCCGCCGGAGATTGCCGGGATGCTATTGGCAGGCTTGATCTCGGATACCTTGATGCTGACCTCCCCCACCACGACGGATCGAGATGGTTGCGCCTCCGAGCGCCTGAGTCGCTGGGCCTTTGGTTGGGGCAGCCCGCTTAAAGGGGAAGACTTTGAATCCTATGGCAAGCAGGTTCTCCAGTCCGGTGCGGGCCTGTCCACCCGTGACCCCGATGAAATTGTCAGTACTGACCTAAAAACCTACCAAGCTACCGGAATGGAATTTGCCGTCGCCCAGGCAGAGGTTACCGATCTGCGCAAGTTGGACAAGCATCTCGACTCGTTGTCCGACGCGCTGGATAAACTGCGTCAGGAGAATGAATGGGATTTTGCCATTTTGATGGTGACGGACGTCGTGCGCGGTTCTAGCAGCCTGATTTTAAGCAACCCCCCTCCCATTTTGACAGACTTGCCCTATCCGCGCCAGGAAGACGGTACGCGTCTGGCCAGCGGCGTGGTTTCGCGCAAGAAACAGCTTCTCCCCGCCATTCTGGGTTTATTGGGAGATTGATCTTTTAGGAGTAACTATGTGGCAAAACTATATCAACGCGAAGAGCATAGAAGATGTTTTAGAGGTATTGAAAGAACACGGCGGGCGCGCCCGCATCGTCGCTGGAGCGACAGATTTGATTCTGGAGCTGGAGCGCGGCGTTCGTGAAGATGTCGATGTTTTGGTCGATGTCACCCGGATTCCCGACTTGGATAAGATCATACTGGACGAGCAGGGCGTGATCCACCTTGGCCCGATGGTGACGCACAACCATTGTGTCGCTTCAAAATTGATCCGCGAGCAGGCCTATCCCCTGGCGCTGGCTTGTTGGCAAGTCGGCGCGCCGCAGATCAGAAATCGGGGCACGGTGGCGGGCAATCTGATCACCGCCTCTCCGGCCAATGACACCATCTCGCCACTGATGGCCATGGGCGCCAGCGTAACCTTGCGCTCGGCGGATGGCAAACGGATTGTCCCGCTGGAGGATTTTTATCGGGGCGTGCGCAAAACCGTCATGCGCGCCGATGAGATGATGGTCGATATTGCCTTTCCGGCTTTGAAGGAGAATCAGCGGGGCACCTTCATGAAGTTGGGGTTGCGCCGATCCCAGGCCATTGCCGTGATCAACGCGGCGGTTCTCCTCACCACGGAACAGGATACCGTTACCGAGGCGGTCATCACCTTGGGGGCGGTCGCGCCAACGATCATCCACGCCTCGGAAGCGGAAGCCTATCTCGAAGGGCGTCAACTGGATGCGGAGACCGTCGCAGAGGCGACGCGCCTCTCGATGGTAGCGTCTCAGCCGATCGATGATATTCGCTCCTCGGCATCGTATCGCCGCGAGATGGCCCGGGTGCTGGTCACCCGTTGTTTGGGCGTCCTCGCTCATCAGCGGGAGCAACCTGAAATCCCGGACAGGCCCGTCCTTCTGTGGGGACAGACGACCCCAGGGGCCGCAGCAAACCAGTCCCAGGGCAGCCAATTCTCCGGGGCGGAATCTCTTTCCATCAAAATAAACGGCAAATTGCGTTCATTTTCCAGCGGCTACGATAAAACTCTGCTGCGCCTTTTGCGGGAAGAGGCCGGTTTGGTCGGCTCCAAAGAAGGCTGCGCCGAGGGGGAGTGCGGCGCTTGTACCGTCTATCTGGATGGGGTGGCGGTGATGAGCTGTCTGGTACCCGCACCGCGCGCCCATGGGGCCGAAGTGGTCACCATCGAAGGCTTGGGCGACCCGGAACATCTTCATCCCGTTCAGGATGCCTTCGTTCAAGAGGGGGCCGTGCAGTGTGGTTATTGCACCCCCGGCTTCGTTATGTCGGCGGCCAAGTTGCTCGAGGAAAAACCTCACCCCGACCAGGACGAGATTCGCCAGAGCATCACCGGGAATTTATGCCGCTGCACCGGCTATTACAAAATCGTCAAGGCAATTGAAAAAGCAAGTCGAATGGAGGCAGACCATGGGTAAGTTCGATCGCTACCAGCAGCAACAAAAACCGAAACCCTGGAAGATTCACCCGGTATGGCGCGGGATTGGTTGTGTGATCATGCTCATTCTTCCGGTGATGGCCTATTACGGCTCGATTCTGTTGCTGGAAGCGAACGCCAATAATGGCTGGATGCGTATTCCGATCGAGTTTACCGGTCCGGCAGCGTACCCTTATTTGTACGCCAAATTGGCTGTGATGATTATGTTGATCCTTTTTAGTTACGGTATCTTGGTAATTTTGTATACCCTGCTGGCACGGTTATCGGGCATGCAGAAATATGGACCCATGGATTCACCGCCCATTCGGCCTAAAAAGAAGAAACGTCGCTAGAGCATGGCGCAGGCGGTGTTTTTCCGCCTGTACACTAGAAAAGAGGATGTATTTCGATGTCTGACGTGACAAGAATGTGGGTCGAGATCGTTTTCAATAGCGCTTATCTCGTCACCGTGTGGGTCTTGGTGGCCGTGATGTTTTTTCGCCGCGATACGCTCGACGAGCGGGCTTGGTGCGTGGCCAAGCCGGTGATGCAGGCTTTCTTTCTTCTTGCTTTGGGCGACACAGGCCATGTCGGATTTCGCAATCTGGCTTATGCGCTGGGAAGTTTGGAGGCGCAGGTTTCCATTTTGGGCCTTGATCTCAGTCTTGTCGGCATGGGGGCTATGTCGACCGCGTTCACCGTGACCGGCTTTTACATGCTGATGGTCAAGGTTTGGCGGGAGCGCTTCGACAAGAAGTATACCGATTTTGCCCTCTTCTTATTGGCGATGGGCATTTTCCGTTTTGTTCTGATGCTCTGGCCACAAAATGAGTGGAATCATCTTGTTCCGCCGAGGCCGTGGAGCCTCTTTCGCAACATCCCTTTGACGATTCAAGGGTTGGGGGTGACTTATCTGATCCTGCGGGATGCCAACGCCGAGGAGGATCGCCCCTTTCGCTGGATTGGCATTTTCATCCTGGTTTCCTACGCTTGTTACCTCCCGGTGATCTTGTGGGTTCAGCGCCTCCCCCTGTTGGGCATGCTGATGATCCCCAAGACGCTCGCTTATCTGGCAATTGGCGTGATCGCTTATGTTGGTTTGTATCAGCGTGCTGACGATCAAACACTTGGCGCGCCAACCTCAGGATAAATGGAACGAACCGTCCCCTATACCGCCTCCGAAGAAGTCGAGCTTTACCTGCGCACCTATTATTCTTTGCTGCGCTCTACCGCCGAGGTGCAAATCAAAACCCTGGAAGAGGCTCACTCGGCGATGAACTCCTTGCTCCATCCCGGTGCCCGCCGGGACGAGCCGGATATGTCCGCTTTCATCTACAGCGTTTTGCGGCTGCCGGATTGCATCAACAAGGTTCGCACGGTGGTCTTGGGGCAGAGCGAGGCGGTTTTCGAGCGAGAGGGGATCGGCGATGTCAGCGAGTGGCAGATTGTCGAAGCGCGCGCCCGGCGGCGGCGATGTTATTTCAACGGAGAGGATACCCTTGCCTGTTTGATCGCCAGCCGCTCCGATATTGATGACGTGGTCCCCTTGATGACGGCCTACCAAATCGAGTGGAAGAAAATCCACCGCCTCTTAGAGCGGCTGCCCGACTCCTTCCCTCTCGAAGATGCTCGCGATGACCGCAAGGTGCGTGAGCGTCTCGCTGAGGGATTGCACATGTCCATGGACGATCTCGACCGCCTGGAGACGATTTGGGGAGACGATTTCGTCCCCAACCTGCAACGGATTGCTGAGTCGACCAGCCGTTTAAGTGTACTCCTGCTCAGCGGCACCCTCATCGAGTATCACCGTGCCACCCACGCCTGGTGGGAGAACATCCTCCGGGCCCGCCCCGATTTGGAGAACAGACCCGTCTATTTCGTTTCCAGCAACACCCACAGCCTGGTCAATCTGCTCTCCGGTTTTGCCCTCAAACAACGGGATACCTTGATCCAGTTTCTGGAGAATGCCGGTGACGATGACCTGAAACAGGAGTGGGAAGAAATTCAGGCCCAGATGATCCCCTCTAGCCAGGAGAACTTCCTCTATTATGTCCTGAAGAAATATCTTCAGTCCGAGCGCGGCAAAGCGCTGGGCGAGATTCGGCGCCAAACCGAGCTGGAATGCGGCATTCAACGCGTGGATAGCGAGCATTATTTCGATGTCGATTCTCAGGTGATCGAGCTTTCCCGCCTCAACCCCGATTGGATGGATCCGCGCCTCTGGGATGGTGACGCTGCCTGGCTGCAAGACAGCGACGCCTTGATCCTGAATATCGATTACCCTCTTGGCCTGGCCGCGTACAACATTCTCTCGGAGGTGGCCGTCCACACCGGCAAGATTTTGGGCGTCTATATCATGGGCAAGGGTGCCACGCTCAATGGCATCATCGGCGATGTGATGATCCCGGATGTGGTTCACGATGAACACTCCCGCAACACATACATTTTTCCCAACGCGATCAAAGCCTCCGATGTGGCCCCGCATCTGGTCTATGGTACCGTTTTGGATAACCAGAAGTCGGTCACGGTTCGGGGCACCTTCTTGCAAAACGCCGAATATATGGATGTGTTTTACAGCGAGGGCTACACCGATATCGAGATGGAGGCAGGCCCTTATCTTTCGGCTGTTTACGAGATGTTCCGGCCCAAGCGGCATCCAGCCGATGAAATCGTCAACTTGCATGCGATCGATTTTGACCTCGGCATTACCCACTATGCTTCCGACACCCCGTTGAGCAAGGGGAGGAATCTTGGCGCACGCGCTTTATCTTATTTTGGTATGGATCCCACCTATGCGACCGCGATCGCCGTTCTTCGGCGGATTTTCAAAGTTGAGAAGGGACGCCATTTTGACCAAAAGGCTTAACGCAGAGAGATGCCAGGAAACGCTTTAACGCGGAGACGCGGAGGTGCACCCGGTGTCGCCCATAGGGCGTGCATAGCATCCCTGGCGGGAAGGCGCAGAGAAAACAAAGATAAAAACTCTGCGTCTCCCTAGGCGTGTTCTTTACGCCCGGCGTGTCTTTTACGCCCACGCTGCGGCTCTGCGTTGAAGTAATTTTGTAAGCGTTCACGGGGGTGTCATTCTTGCCGCGCTTCCCCTGGCGG
>CAZJBA010000070.1:0-7416 GCA_964544065.1 uncultured Anaerolineales bacterium
AGCCCCAAGGAGCGATTTTCCCGAAGGGATGCCTACGGCAAATCGCACAGCCATGAGCGACACCTTTAATCTAACCTTGTCGAAGGAGAATCCCGATGAAAAATAACGCTCCCATTTTTGCGCTCTTCGGCTTGATGATCGTCAGTCTGGCTTGTGGCACCACTGCACCGACGGACCCAACCAACACCATCGATCCCCATGCCGTCGAAACGATGGTTGCCGCTACCGTTCAGGCGTTGGCAACCACACCAGCGCCCCCACCTGCGACGGCCGAAGCGCCCCCCACCCATACGCCCACAACGGAACCGGCCAGCCCAACGCTAACCGAACAACAGCCCGTTTGTCAACCCCAGCATCCCAGCGCGCAGGCGCAGGCGCTGCCGGCCGGTTTCATCGCCAGCGCCAACGCCCAAACGGTCGAACTTTTCGATACGGAAGGAAATGTTTTGGGCAGCAAACAGACACCAACGCTAAGTTGGTTGGAACCGGCCCAAGTCCATTTGGGCGGCGGACTATCCCAGGGCGTCAACGCGATCCCATTGGTTTATCACAGCCTGGAAAACAACGGCGTGCTCAAATCGAGCAGCGGGGGCGGAGGCGTTCAAATTGGCCAGACTCCCGGCCTGGTCGCCTTGACCGGTGCGGAAGGAAGCGCCGTGATTGCCTACAGCACCAGCGACAGTGACCAGGCGGCCGGCGGCTGGGTCAGCGAGCTTTACGCCGGGGAAATCGCTGCCATCGACGGGGCTCAAGCGCTGTCATCCCGCTCCGAGGGCGATGGTTTCGTCATCTATCCGCTGGCGGTTCATACCGTAGGCGGCGCGGGGAGGGGCGTCTGGTACACGCTCTCGATGTGGGGGATCGGCAACATCAACTTCCCGCCCTACAACGGGCTGTATTATTACGACCTGAACAACGGGCAAGTGAGCGAATACTTGAGTTTCGACAATCGATTAATCGGATTCTCCCCCAACCAGGCCATGATGGCCTTTGCCCCACTCCAAAACGGTCAGCCCGGCGGAATCGAAGTTGGGTTGACGGTCAAAAATCTGATCACGTGCCAAGAGACGTTTATCGCCCTTAACCCCAACACCAACCTGGGAGCGGGATACGTTGTCTTTTCCCCCGACAATCAATACCTGGCCTGGCTGGAAGCCAGCGGCCCGAATAATATGCAAGCGCAGATGCGCCTGCGGGTGGCCGAAACGGCTAACGGGAACATCCTGGTCGATAGCGAAACCCCCAGCCTGAGCAGCCTGGCCGGGGGCGAAGTTCCCACCTGGGTGCAACCAGTGGGTTGGCTGGCCGATCATTTGCTGTTGCTGGAAATCGGCGTCCCGTCGCAAGAAAATCCGCTCATCGTCGTCTGGGCGCCCGACCCTGACTACCCCCTTGATCCCGCCTTGGGAGCTAATCAAGCGGCGGCGCTGTCGGAGGGAGTCTTTGCAGGGTTTGTTTATCCATAAAACGTATTTATTGAGAAGATACGAAAAGATACAATAAAACTACCAAAATGAAGAGAAAAGGAGCACCTACTATGGCAAAAAAAGACAAACGCCCTCGAGGTTGGCTTAGAACGCCAAAGCAAATCGAGGACCTGATCGAAAAGGCCAGCTATCATGTGGTCAGGGGAAATCACAAACGCGTCCTCAAAATATGTAAACGGATTCAAAGATACATACCCAGCGACGCCAAACCGCGCGCCGAAGCTCTTATGTATATGGCGCATGTGTACGTTCAACTCAAGCGTTTCCAAGAAGCACATGAAGCATTGACCAAGGCACTCGAGATCACACCCGACGATCCCATCTTGTGGTTCAATCGCAGCCTCACCTCTATGTATACATCCCGAAGCGGACAGGCCTTGAAGGATGCCGAGTGCGCCGTTGAACTGGAAGGTGATGGAAAGATGGCTAAAGAATACGTTGAACGGCTCAACTTTCTCCGCCCACTTACCGAATCCGAAATCAAAGACCGCGGCCCAGACTTCACACTCGAGGAACTGATCAAGCAACAAGAGCTTTATCAACGAGGCGTCCGACACATGGACGATGAAGAATGGGAAAAAGCTGAACAGTGTTTTCGGGAGACGATCGAAATAGGAGATTGTCTGCACCAACCCTGGGGGAACCTGGGGATGGTACTACTCATGCAAGAGCGCTACGACGAAGCAGAAAAAGCCCTGAAACGCTCTCTCGAAATAGAGCCAACGTACCAACATGCCCTTATCAATCTCGCCAGTCTAGAATCGTTACGCGAAGAGGGAGGTCGGCCCCCCAAGCGGTTCGTCCAAACGAGCCCATTTCAAGATAAAGACATTGGCGTTTCATACATCTTCGAAGACGATTAAAAGCAAACCATGGAAATCATCTCTTTCTTGCAAGAACTCGGCGATTGGCTCCTGCCGGTGATGGCGTTTTTCACCTCGCTGGGATACGAAACGTTTTACATCTTGGTGATCCCGCTTTTCTATTGGTGCCTCGACTCGGCCTTCGGGATCCGATTGGCGCTGATGCTCATCTTCACAGGCAGCCTCAACGAACTCCTGAAACTCACCTTCCACGCTCCGCGGCCTTTCTGGATATCCACCGACATCAGCGTTAGCCATCCCGAAACCAACTTCGCCTTTCCCTCCGGCCACGCTCAAAACGCGGCCAGCATCTGGGGGCTTCTGGCCGACTCGCTGGGGAAGCGCTGGGGTTGGGCAGCGGGGGCCCTGGTGGCCTTCTTCATCGGCATCTCGCGCCTCTACCTTGGCGTTCATTTCCCCCGCGACGTGCTGGCCGGATGGCTGATCGGCGCCCTGATCCTGTGGCTTTTCCTCTATCTGGAAGCGCCCCTCAGCAACTGGATCAAGCGCCAATCCCGCCGGATGCAGCTCGCCGTCTCGCTGGCCATCTCCTTCGCCATCGTGCTGATCGGTAACTTGATCCTGTGGAGCCTGCGCGATTGGAGCATCCCTCTGGCATGGCTCGAAACCGCCGCCCGCCACGCCGCCCCCGCGCCAGACCCACTCAGCCGGGATGGGGTCACTACGCTGGCCGGTTTGTTCCTTGGCTTGGCCATCGGCTTGATCCTGATTCAAGAAAAAGGCGGCTTCAACGCCAAAGGCCCGCTGAAGAACCGCATCTTGCGTTATCTACTTGGTATGGCCGGCACCGTGATTCTGTGGGCCGGATTAGACTCCATCCTGCCGTCAGGCCAAACGCTGCTCCCCCAGCTTGGACGATACATCCGCTACGCGCTGGTTGGATTTTGGGTTACCGGCGCAGCGCCGTTATGCTTCCGGGCGCTCAAGATCCTCTCCCCCAGAAAACAAAAGACTACAAGCCCTCAATAATTTCTCGCGCCAGTCCTGGTCCGCGGAAAATCATGCCGGTATAGACTTGCACCAAATCTGCTCCCGCATCGAGCTTGGCGCGGGCATCATCCACGGACGCGATTCCGCCGACGCCAATGATGGGCAACTTCCCGCCAGTGCGGCGATGAATCTTTTGAATCATGGCGGTGCTGCGCTTGCGCAGGGGCGCGCCGCTGAGGCCGCCCGTTTCGCTCCCCGCGGGGGAATCTAACCCCTCCCGGCTGATGGTGGTGTTGGTAGCAATCACACCGTCGACTCCGGACGAGCTAATGGCCGCAAGGGCATCGTCGAGTTCAGCGTCGGTCAAATCGGGAGCCAACTTGACAAGAAGAGGCGGTTGAACATCTAATTCCGATCGTTTCTCGACCAACTTCGAAAGCAACGTTTCGAGATAGTCGCGGGCCTGCAAGCGACGCAAGCCGATAGTGTTAGGAGAACTCACATTGACAGCCAAATAATCGGCCAAAGAAGCAAACCGCTCCAGCAAGGTTAGATAATCACGCGCTGCATCTACATTGGGCGTGTCTTTGTTCTTGCCGATGTTGACACCGAGAATAACGTCGGGGCGTTTAAACGTTGAAACGTTTAAACGTTGGTAGACAAACTCGGCTCCCTTGCCCGGGAAGCCCATCCGGTTGATGACAGCACCTTCTGCGGGGATGCGGAAAATCCGTGGCTTAGGATTGCCCCCCTGCGGCCGCGGCGTGACGGTACCCACTTCGATGTGGCCGAATCCCAAACAGGCTAACCCCCGCCAGGCCAAGCCATCCTTGTCGTAACCGGCCGCCAAACCGACGGGATTCGGAAATTTCAGCCCGAAAGCTTCCACAGGCGACTGGCTATGCGCAGCAAAGGCGTGTGAAAGCAACTCGCGCATCGGGGGAAATGCACCCGCAACGCGCAAAGCCTGAATCGTAAGGTCATGAGCGCGCTCGGGATCGAGACGGAAGAGGAGAGGACGGAGTTGTGGGTACATTTGGGTTATCTTACTTGGTAGGTTGGTAGATTGGGGATCAGGAGGTTAGGGATCAGGAGACTAGGGATCAGGGAACTAGGGATCAGGGAACCAGTCCTGACCCACTGATCCCTGATCCACTGATCCACTGACTCACTGACTCAAAAACGCCTTCACGTCAGCAACTTTCTTGGAACTGACTTTGCCTGAACGCTGATAGGATTCCAGCAATTGCGGCAAGGTCAGAACACTGTGGAGTTGATAGCCGCGTTGGGCCAGTTCATCCTCTCCAGGAGAGCGGCGATCGATCAGAACAACCACATCCGAGACGGTCAAGCCGGCCGAGGCCAATTTGTCGATACCCTCCAATTTGCTACCGCCCGTGGTGATGAGATCATCAATGATGACGGCACGCTCACCGGCCTGAAAGACGCCTTCGATCCGCGCTTTGGTGCCATACTGCTTGGCTTCTTTGCGGGGATAGATCATCGGCCATCCTGTTTGCAGGCTGATCGCCGTCCCGATCGGCATCGCTGCATAGGGCAGCGGAGCCAAGTGATCGAAATGGAGCTCCTCCAAAATGTAGGTATAAGCATCGGCTACCTGCGCCAACAAACGCGGATAACCGATCAGGCGACGCAAGTCGAGATAAATGGGCGACTCCAAGCCGGACTTGAGCGTAAAATTTCCGAATTTGATGCAACCGGCTTCCAGTAGGCCAGTGGCCAGTGACCAGTGATCAGTATTCAATGACTGCTTACTGTCTGCTGGATATTGACTTTTGATACCCTTCCGCTCTTGGTTGATGCTATCCCGCAATCTAAGCGCTGCTTGGCGCGGGTCATCGGCTCGCGAGATACCGCGTGAGACGGGTATCAGCACACCTAAGCCGTCGGAGCGCAAACTGGCGTTCAATGCGGCTTCCAAATCGCCCCCCTGCGCCCCCACGCCCGGAGCAAGAATCCACAAATCAGGCGCGGCAGCCCGGACGCGGGCCAGGGATTCGATTTGGGTCGCGCCAACAACGAGACCAAGGTTGTCGTTCGTGTTCCATTGCTGAGCCAGGCCCGCGACGTGTTCAAACAAGCGACCACCACTGCCCACTGTCCACTCCCCACTCCCCACTGCTAAGTCTTGCAAATCCGCCGCGCCGGGATTGGAGGTCTTGCAAAGCATGAAAACGCCTTTTTCAGGGTCTGAGAGGAAAGGCTCCACTGCGTCGCGGCCCAGGTAGGGGTTGATGGTCACCGCGTCGGCGCCGAGGGTGTTGAAGGCGGCCTCGGCGTAAGCGCTCGCCGTGGAGGCGATGTCGCCGCGTTTGACATCCAAAATCACGGGGATTTCATCTGGTATGGCGGCAATCACATCCTGCAACGCGGCTACCCCCTCGGGGCCGAGGGCTTCGAAGAAAGCGGCATTGGGTTTGTAGGCCGCGGCCACATCGGCGGTGGCCTCGATCAAGGCGAGACAAAACTCCAAAGCGGCAGCCCCGCTACGAGTGGGCAAGTCGCTCGCATGCGGGTCGAGACCGACACACAAGAGCGAATCATTCTCACGGATACGGGATTCAAGTCGGGAGAAAAATGATTTCATAGCAATCTCAAATTGAACGCGAATAACGCGGATAAAACGGATTAACGCGAATTCTTTTTTGTAAAAACTTTGCGATCAAATGTCGGTTTGGATCCAAAATTCAGAGTTAAACCCACCTCGACATCTGTGGCTTTAAGATAGTTAATCAATTGCGCTTTATGCCCCTCTGAAATCGTCTTTGCAGATTTTAGCTCCAAAATGACTGTATCTTCAACCAAAACATCAGCAAAGTATCCACCAACGACAATACCTTCATAATAAACTTTGATAGGTTTCTGCTGTTGAACTCGAAAACCACGTTGCCTTAACTCATGTGACAAGGCATTCTCGTATACTTTCTCCAAGAAGCCGTATCCCAACGTGTTATAAACAGAATAAAAGGCATTGAGAATTTCCGATGTAAGTTCCTTATGCAACATATTAACCTCCTGTTTTTATCCGCGAAAATCCGCTCCATTGGCGTCATCTGCGTTCTATTAAAACTACGCTTTGCCCAACACCATCGCCAGCAGGGCCATGCGCACGTACATGCCGTATTCCATCTGGCGGAAGTAGGCCGCGCGGGGATCGTCGTCCAACTCCATGCTGATTTCGCCAAGGCGGGGCAGCGGGTGCATGACGATCATATCATCTTTGGCTCGCTCCAGGGTTTCGGGCATGATGACGTAGGCGCCCTTGACCCGCTCGTAGGCCTGGGGGTCTTCGAAGCGTTCTTTCTGCACGCGGGTGACGTAAAGCACATCCGATACGGGCAAGGCATCATCCAGTAATTCGTGCTCCTGCTGGGGAATGCCCCTTTTGTCCAACTCGGTGATGATCTCCGGCGGCATGCGCAAGATTTCGGGGGAAACATAATGCAGGCGCACATCGAAGAGAGAAAGCAGGCGAGAGAGCGAGTGCACCGTGCGGCCATTCTTGAGATCGCCCAGCAACGTGACGGTCAGACCTTCAGCCTGGCCCAGCTCCTCCATGATGGTAAAAAGGTCGAGCAGTGCCTGGGTGGGATGCTCGCCGACTCCGTCGCCGCCGTTGATGATCGGCTTGCGGGCATATTTGGCCGCCAGCGCCGAGGCGCCCACTTCGGGGTGGCGCAGGACGACGACATCAGCGTAGCACTCCAGCGATCGGACGGTGTCGGGCAGAGATTCGCCTTTGGCCACGGAGGAGTATTTAACCTCGTTGATAGGGATGACGCTGCCGCCCAGCCGTTCCATCGCGGCGGTGAACGAAGAGGCCGTGCGTGTGGACGGCTCGTAGAAAAGGTTGGCCAGGATTTTGCCCTTGAGCAAATCGAAGGCGCCAACCCGTTCAACCATCTCGCGCATTTCATGGGCAACTTCGAAAATATACATCAGGTCTTGGCGGCTGAATTGCTTGACCGAAAGAATCGATTTTCCGTACCAGGGAGCGGTGCGCTGATCGCCGAAAGGAAGGTGGGGGCTGGTGGATGTGTCATTCATTTGATTCATGAGGTTCTCCTTTGCAAGTGGCAAGTAGAAAGTTGCAA
>CAZJBA010000070.1:7516-10998 GCA_964544065.1 uncultured Anaerolineales bacterium
GGGTAGGAGTTAGGAGGGTAGGGGGTAGGGTGTTAGGAGGAGCGATATCTTCTGTACTCAAAAATAAATGATGCGGCGCGACTTCACAGGTCACCGGCTGGCCTTTTTCTTTGGCGGCTTTGATCAGGGCGATCTCTTCGGCGCGGGAGAGGTGACAAATGTGGACGGCGCGATCGTACAATCCGGCCACAAACAACAACGCCGCCAGTGTCTGCCGCTCGGCGTGGGCTCCAATGGGACGATCAGCGGGCCAGTGCTCGAAATGGGACCTCCAGGCCGCGGTGTCATCTAACAAAAGAGGGCCATAGGTGGCATTGAGATAGAATTTCAGCCCGGCAGCCCGGTTGGCCAGGTGAGGCAAATCGACGGCATTCTCGACCGTAGCACCCAGGTAGATTCCATAGTCGCAGCGGGCTTTCTTCGCAGCGGCGTCGAGGGCCCATTGAAAGGCGTCAGCATCGATCAAAGCAGGCCGGGTATTGGGCATCGCCAGCACGGTGGTAATCCCACCCGCCAAGGCCGCGGCGGTTCCGGTGTCAAAATCTTCTTTGTGCGTAGCGCCAGGTTCGCGCAAATGGGTGTGGATGTCAACAAGACCAGGGAGTTTCATCGTTGTCATTTCTCCAAGATGTACCCTTTCAAAAGAGTAAGGTGAAAAGTTGAGTCTTTCCGGCCATAACCACTTATACTACCCAAACCGTCAAAACGTTCAACTTCTGAGCCCCGAATTATCAGGGCGATCGCAGATGGAAACTAGCTCATGGAAAATTGAGAGGATATCTCCGGGACAACAAAAAAGAGCCGCTAACGGCTCTCTAATCCAACAAAAAAGCGCCTCCCAGAGCGAAAACTCCATGGGCGCTGTGTCTCTCTTTCGTACAATTCCTTCTGTTCATATTGAGCGGAATTTTAACATACAATCAAAAATACGTAAAGAATCTAAATGACTTGATCATAACGTTAAAACCCATTTGCGAATTTTTAAGGTTGTGGGTATAATGAAAACAATGTTAATGCGGGGCTTCCATTTATTCTGTCAACAATAAGGATTAATGAACGCGACCATCTTGTGCATCGAAGGTAAATACTCAGGTACCAAAACCTTTTCTGGCCGCCTGAAGAAAAAAGGCTATCAGGTCGCTGTCGTTAGAACAGGCAAGGCTGCCATGGCTTCCTTGGATGAGGTCAAGCCGCACGTTGTGGTCGTTAATGCCCCCTCCATGCGCACGACCGGCGTGCGCATCTGCCAGTCCTTGCGCAATCATACCGATGGGTTGCCCATCATTCTCATTTCGCTGGAAAACATCAAAGCCGATACGGTTGCAGCCAACGTCGTTTTAGAACTGCCCTTTACCGTGCGAAAACTCAACAACCGGATTGAACCGCTCTTGCCCATCCGAAGTAAAAACTGTCTCCAAGTCGGCGACATCCAACTAGACTTAGAACTCAATCAAGTCCATTGCCAGGGTAGAAAAGAAACCCTGACCCCCAAACTTACCCTCCTTTTAGAAGTATTGATGAAAAACGCCGGCGAGGTCATCGAGCGCAACGACCTGTTCCGAGAAGTCTGGAATACCAATTTCATCGATGACACCCGCACGCTCGATGTCCACATTAGTTGGCTGCGCAAAGCGATCGAAGAAGACCCCCAAAACCCCCAATACTTGAAAACACTGCGCGGCATTGGCTATCGATTAGACGTCTAGGACGATCTGCTCCCCATTGATTTTGACCAAACGGGCCCGCACCCGGTTCCCCACCGTAGGCACATTGAGCCTGGTGGGGATTTTTCCTTTGCGGAGGGGACGAGCTGCCTGGGCTGCGCTGCGAAAGATTTTCCCATCCCAAGCGGGATCGACTTCCCAATAATCGAGTTGATCTTGAAGTGATTCGGCCAGGGTGAGGCAGGGAGCCTCGGACTCGCTCGCAAGCTGAATCTGATCATCCAACATCGATTCGCCCCGAGGGATGCGCGCCCGTTGCTCCCGTTCAAGTGAAATCAGCGCGCCAGGGTCACGAATCAAGCGGCTGCGGGTGGTATGAATCGCCCGCCACTGCGCGTCCGTGGCCAAAAATCGGCGCCCCAATCGGGCCGCCACGGCCGCGGTCGTCCCCGATCCAACAAAGAAATCCGCCACCAGATCACCTGAATCGGAGGCAGCCAAAATGATGCGCTCCAACAACGCTTCAGGTTTCTGGGTGGGATAGCCGGTGCGCTCAGAGTGCAATCGGGCCACGACGGGAAAGTACCACCAATCCTCAGGAACCTTGCCGCGCTCGAGATTCGGCACTTTGCCAAATCCGGCTTTGTCCGATGATTCAAACGTCTTGACGGTGCTATCGCTGTAGGGGACGCGGACATCGTCGACGTTGAAGGTATACTCATCGCCCTTGGTGTAGGCCAGAACGGTGTCATGCTTGCGGTTGAAGGCGCTCTTGATCGGAGAAGGGCCGTGATAGGTCCACACGATTTCATTGAGCAATCGATCGGGGCCAAAGATTTCGTCCAAGAGCAAGCGGGCGTAGGCGTTGGCGTGCCAATCGAGGTGCAAATAGAGACTGCCGGTCGGGGCCAGTAGACGGTGCATGAGCACAAGCCGGGGGTAAAGCATGTCCAGGTAAGCGTCCAAATCGGGCCAGTGGTCAGCATAACCCGGGACCATTTCCCACTCTTCGGGCTTGCGCGAGTCCTTGTCGCGCCCGACCCTGGCCTTGTAGCGCTTATTGGTGAAGAAAGGTGGGTCGATGTAGATGAGATCAATTTGCCCCTCGTATGCGGGCATCAAAGCGGCCATGATGGCGAGATTATCGCCGAAGATGAGCCGATTTTTGGGATCGGCATCGGGATAGCCCTCTCCCCGCGGATAGATGACGCTATCGGTATGCAGCGAGGCGGGTTCGGGAAATTGAGCTGCTTTGCCGGGCCAGGTTAGTTGGGGCATGAGATTGGAGAAGAATTAGATATCAGATTGGTTCTTGTGACAACTTCTCTATCGTACATTTGCACTGGAAAACTGCAAGGCTTTCGTGCGCTGAAAATTTGCCACAGATGAATAGGATCGCTGCGTTATGCGCGCCTTGGCGTTGCGTGCCGATGGCAACACTGATTTTCTTTTCTCTGCATCCAATTTATCTGTGTTCATCTGTGGTTAATTACAAGATGTACGGTTGAAAAGTGACAACAGCGAAGAAAAGGCGGCACAGCGGAGTGTCGTCAAAATCGGACAAAACGCCACTCCGCTGGACAGCGCTGCGTGGCTGACTACAAACCCACCAGTTCTAGGAGGCGAATTTGGCCTTGAGAATATCTTCCAGGGTGGGTTGGCCGATGATCTAAAGCTCGTAGCGGACGCGCTGGGTCGGTTTGTCGATGGTCAGCAAATGGCCCAGGTCGATGGGCGTGCCGATGATGACCAGATCGACAGCGACGCCACTCCGCTGGACAGCGCTGCGTGGCTGACTACAAACCCACCAGTTCTAGG
>CAZJBA010000070.1:11098-15590 GCA_964544065.1 uncultured Anaerolineales bacterium
ACGCCACTCCGCTGGACAGCGCTGCGTGGCTGACTACAAACCCACCAGTTCTAGGAGGCGAATTTGGCCTTGAGAATATCTTCCAGGGTGGGTTGGCCGATGATCTAAAGCTCGTAGCGGACGCGCTGGGTCGGTTTGTCGATGGTCAGCAAATGGCCCAGGTCGATGGGCGTGCCGATGACCACCAGGTCGACGTCAGCGTTGTTGATGGTTTTCTCCAGCTCGCGCATTTGCTCGTCGCCGTAGCCCATGGCCGGGAGCACGTCGCCAGTGGTGGGGTATTTGGCATAGGTCTCTTTGATCGAACCGACCGCGAAGGGACGCGGGTCGACAATCTCGGCGGCGCCAAAGCGGCGGGCGGCCACCCAGCCGGCCCCGTAGGCCATTTCTCCGTGTGTCAGGGTGGGGCCATCTTCCACGACCAGGACGCGCTTGCCGCGGATCGCCTCGGGGTCATCAACAAAGAGCGGCGAAGCGCCCTCCAGGATGACGGCATCGGGTTGAAGCTTCCGCAAGTTGGCGTGCACGGCGAGGACATCCTCGTGAGCGGCGGTATCGACCTTGTTGATCACAAAGACATCGGCGGTGCGGGCGTTGGCCTCCCCGGGATGGTAGCCGGTCTCGTGACCGGGACGATGGGGATCCGCGACCACAATTTGAAGGTCGGGCACGTAGAAGGGCAAATCGTTGTTGCCGCCATCCCACAGGACGATGTCGACTTCCTGCTCCGCCTGGCGCAAGATGCGCTCGTAATCCACCCCGGCGTAGACAATCACATCGTTGACGATGTGGGGCTCGTACTCTTCGCGCTCCTCGATGGTGCAGTCGTGCTTGTCGAGATCATCGAGAGCGGCAAAGCGTTGAACAGCCTGCTTGGCCAAATCACCATAAGGCATCGGGTGGCGGATGACGGCAATTTTGAAGCCCATGGCGCGCAAAATAGCAGCAACCCGTCGGGTGGTCTGACTCTTGCCGGAACCGGTGCGCACGGCGCATACCGAGACGACCGGCTTCTCGGATTTGATCTGGGTGCTGTTCAAGCCCATCAGACGAAAGTCAGCGCCCGCGGCCAACACCTGGGAGGCCTTGTGCATGACGTACTCGTGGCGCACATCGCTGTAGGCAAAAATGACCTGCTCGATACCTTTCTCCTGGATCAAATCGACCAGATCATTCTCGGGATAGATGGGAATCCCATCAGGGTAATGGGGCCCGGATAGTTCCGGTGGATACTGGCGCTCCTCGATGTTGGGAATCTGCGTGGCCGTGAAGGCAACGACCCGATAATCGGTGTTGCGGCGGAAGAAAACGTTGAAGTTGTGAAAGTCGCGCCCTGCGGCGCCCATGATTAAGGTCTTTACTGCCATTGATTCACTCCTCTCACAAGATTGAAAAACGAAACCTGCGCCGATCCTTCAACGCAGGTTTAGGGGGGTTACATCTCCTCTGGGGCTTGGATGGCCAACAATTTCAAGGCGTTGGCGAGGGTCTGCCTGGCAGCAGCAACGAGACGCAAACGAGCTCGGCGAACCTGGAGATCCTCGGTGTGAAGCACGGGAACAACGTGATACAAACTGTGAAAGCTGGCGGCCAACTCGAAGGCATAGGTGGCGACGACCAGAGGCCGGTATTCGCTTGCTGCCTGGGAGACTACGTTGGGGAAGCGCGAGATCATCTCGATCAGTTCGACCTCATGATCGCTGAGTTCATAATCGAAATCGGCCTCTTCGGGGAACTGATCCACCTTGCTGAGAATGCTGCTGGCGCGCACATGCGCGTTTTGGATATAAGGACCGGTATGGCCGTCGAAACTGAGCGCTTCTTCGATGTCGAAAACAATGTCTTTGTTGTTGTCGACCGAGAGCATGGCATAGGCCAAAGCACCCAGACCGATTTGTTCGGCGACATCATCACGCCGTTCCTGGGGCATGTCGGGGTTCTTCTGCTCGATCTCTGCCAAGACGCGGCGGATGGCCTCATCGGCGACCTCCTTGAAGAGGACCACCCGGCCACTGCGCGAGGACATCGCCCCCTCCGGCAGGCTGACGAAACCATAGCCAAGGTGATAGCATTTCTCGGCTTGAGGGAATCCCCACAGTTTCAAGATGGCGAAGGTTTGCTGCATGTGCAAACTCTGGCGCACATCGATGACATAAATGGAGCGGTCGACGTGGTATTTCTCGAATTTCTCCTTGGCCAGGGCCAAGTCCTTGGTCAGGTAGAGGGTGGTGCCGTCATTGCGCAGGATCACGTTGGTGCGGTACTTTTCCTTCTCCAGGCCCAATTTCTCGTCGATCTTGACGATCACCGCCCCACCTTCGGGCCGTTCATCATCAGCGATGCCCCGCTCGATCAACTCTTGGACGATTTCCTTGGCGGGCTCATCGACTTCGCTCTCAAAAAACCAGACATCCATGTCCACGCCGATGGTCGTCAATATGTGACGGAGCTCGTCCAGGCTCCATCGACGCGTTTCCAGCCACAGGTCGCGCACGTAGGGGTCTCCTTCATCCCACTTGCGGTACATGGCCCGGCGTTCGGCATCATATTGTTCCCGGCGGGCTTTCTCTTCGGGGGTCTCATCCTCACCTTCGGAGAGCAATTGGTTGGCTTCCACATAGAGTTTCAACAACCATTGCCCGCGCTGGTGGATTCCCTCCGGTTCCTGGCCGCGGTAGAATTTATCATAGATCCACACAACCGTGATCACGCCCAGGCCAATATCGCCCGGGTAGGAAGCCCGAACGGTGTCAAACCCGTCGAACTCGACGATGCGGGAAAGCGATTCGCCCAAAATCGTATTGCGATAATGGCCAATATGGAAGGAGTGATGCGTATTCGGTTGGGCGTACTCGACCATGACGCGCTCATCTTTGGGCTCGCCGCGGCCAAAATCTTCCCCCTTGGCCAAGACAATATCAACAACGCTGCGGCCAAATTTCGAGGTCGAAAAATAGAGATTGAGATACCCCTTGACCGCTTCGACGCGCTCGAACCCGGAGAGATCGCCCAGGTGAGCGGCGGCGGCTTCGGCAATTTCCTGGGCGCGCGCCGGCACGTTCACCTTCTTGCCGGATCGGGCCTCTTGAGCCGCAACCTGGAAAAAAGAGGTGGACATACCCCAAGCGCCGCTGGAGGGGATCGAGCGCCAATCAAACTCACTCGGAACAGGGATACCGTTATCGCGGCAATACGCTCGAATGGATGTGGCAATGGCCTGTTTTTTCAACTCGAACATGCTTCACTCTTAAAGAAGAACTTTCTAGTTCTAACGGAATTTGTGGTCTGCCTAAAAAGGTGGTGAAATCAGTTTTTTGTACACGGAATTCACGGAGTTTCACGGAAAAAGCTTTGAAGTTACGGTACTTTTTCCGTAGTAGCCGAGATTTTCGCGCAGCATCCTCGAAGGAGGGCTAAATCTCGCTTCTCAAAAAAACGGGGAACTGATTAGCAACGTAAAAACGGGAGCTCCTCAACAAGCTCCCGCCCGGTATCAACTCAAGTTTAATTACCGTTTATTTTATTCTTCGAGAGCAGCCAATTGTTGCATCAGGCGGCTCTTACGTCGTGAAGCATTATTTTCATGGATGACACCCTTGCTGGCAGCTTTATCGAGTGCGCTGACAGCTAATCTTGTCGCTTCACGCGCTTTTTCTACATCGCCGCTTGCGATGGCAGCACGGGCTTTGCGAACTTTTGTATTGGCGCCACCGCGAAAGTGGCGGTTATGGGCACGACGTTTTTTGTTTTGACGAGCTCGTTTCTTGGCCGATTGTAGATTAGGCAAGTTAATACCTCCAAAACTTTAATTTTTTGACGAACGAATTTACGAAAAGGTATTTTACATGAAGCCAGTCCATTTGTCTAGCCTTGCATCCGACTTCATGGTAAGATGAAATACCCAGGCTGGCCGGGCGATCGCGCCCCTCGTTAAATAGAACACAGATTACGCGGATATAGTTGATTTTCGCGGATAAAAGCAAAAAAAATCTGTCCAATCCGCGTCATCCGGGTTCCATTTCAGGTTCTTTTATCTATACCCTGAACAGTTACGGGGCGAGGAAAGTCCGCACTCCAGAGAGCATGACGCCGGATAACATCCGGGGCGGCGAAAGCTGCCGGATCGGGCCACAGAAAATAACAGCCGGGATCAGGGAATCGGGGAATCAGTCATCAGGGGATCAGTCATCAGGGAACGGGAAACAGTCCTGCTGTTTCCTCAACACCTGACACCTGATACCTGGTACCTGATACCTGAAACCTGGTACCGGTCATGGTGAAAAGGTGGTGTAAGAGACCACCGGCGCGGGCAGCAATGTCCGCGGCCAGGCAACCCCCGTCAGGAGCAAGGTCAAACAGGAACGAGGGGCTGCTCGTCCCATTCGAGTTCCGGGTAGACCGCGTCGAGGCGCGCCGCGAGGTGCGCCCCAGATAGATGATCGCACAGGCGGGTCTCCCGCCGGACAGAATGCGGCTTATAGGCCGGCCTGGG
>CAZJBA010000071.1:0-15214 GCA_964544065.1 uncultured Anaerolineales bacterium
GCGACCATGACCAGCCCGGCGGCCCGGGCAATCTGGCGTCCGGCGGAAGGTTTTGTGGAGTTCTCTGGGTTCATAAGAAAAAGTGTTTCAGGGGTCGTAGATCTCCCCCTTATAAAATAAGAGTTCAGAAGTCAAACAATATGCTCACGTGCTAAAAAGGAACATCAATTTCCACATGCTTGCCTGCATATGTAATATGGGAATCCAAAAAAATACGCACTTCATATTTTGGTAGACTTTGCCGAAATGGAATTTCTAATTTTCCCCGAATGTGGTCAACAAATTGATTCTCCCATATACGTCTATCGTTTATATCAATTGTTACATAAAAAGGGCCTGGAGATTCCGTATCAGGAGAAAAATGAAGTCGGATGGCTTTAGATGATAATCTTGCGGATTCAACAAAAGTATGTCTACGGAAAAAAAGCGTGTTTCGAGCGGTTGCTACAACTTTTTTCTCATATTTGTTTCGGAGCTTATCTGGCAAAAGTTGTAACAAGGTTTCTCGTTCAGCATGTGAACGGCAATAGATATATCGCAAGTCTCGCAAATCTAATTTTTGTGGAATAATGACTTCAGCATTACGCCGGAAAACAATTGTCGGTCTCTCTTTCGGCAAGATTCTATCATTATGGTAAATCTCTTTCCAAGGCAGATTAGCTAATTCCTCTGCTGAATGAAAAAGAGTTGCCTTGCCTGATGTTCCTAAGTTTCCATCTGAAAACTCACAATCTGAGCGAGACAATAAATTAACCGAATCAAACAAGAAGAATATAGGAACTGGACAATGGGCATCTGGATAATCAGAATTGCTTAAGTAATTCCGGGACCGAATACCTTCTGCATGATATTGGGTTGGGGTTTTGGGACGAAAATAAAACCTGACACAATCTTTGATGGCAGCATCTGTATTCGCTAAAATTCTCGAACTGCCGCTACTTATCAAAGGTATATTTTCGTCTTCAAGATATTGTCGACTATAAAGATATCCCCCTCGTAAAATCTCAACGGCATTGCGAATATCTGTGTAATGAAATAAAAATAACGGCCACCAATTCCGCTCTGACCTTTTTATCCAATCTTCTTCCGCCAATTTTTTGAGAAATTCTTGGATTTGATCGGCATCGGGTTTCACAGATGTCATGTCAATTCAAGCAAGGGAAGCTGAACAGGCTCAGGATCAACTCTTTGAATGAAAGCAGATGGTAAAACTTGCAAGCCTATTGCTCTTGTGCGTTTGCGATTGGAAAAATCGTCAGAGAGATGTACCGGTTTTACATAATCTAGCTCCGCAAAAATCGGTATCAGATAGGATATTTCCCTATCAATGCCTGGAGCGATATGACGCATGGTAAAGCCATGAGTCCTGATTTGTTGCCAAAAACTCATCAAAATTTCATAATCAATGTAATAACGATGGCCAGAAGCAATAATTTCAAGTTCAGATGAGTCATCAGAAACAGAAGCAGTAAAAAAACTCTTACGAGTGGTAGTTTCAAATGAATCCTTCGAGCTTAACAACTTTATCAAATCCTCCCAAACTTCTGAAAATGGGAGATTACGAGGCTCTGATCGAAGCCACTTTTTCATGGCTTTAGGAGATAAGTGTTCAATAAATTCATCTTTCCGATCAGGATATATAAAAATATCAATCGGCATATTGCGAAGATATTTTTGCATCAGAGGTTGCACTTGAGTCTTAAAATCAAGTTGCCCGTTTCCACAACCTAAGGGCGGAAAAGCAATATTGTGAATTCCCATTTCAGCATATGTAGAAACGAATTTTTCCAAACCGTATTCAATATATTCGATTCGCGAAGGATGCCTCCAATGCTTTTTGGTTGGAAAATTCAGAACCCACTTATTTGGGCTTCTGTACAGCCACAATTTGCCAATTTTGAGTTGGCCATTTTCGCATAGATCTCTATATTGCTGGTACATTTCAGGGTAGAGGCGTTTAAACTCCAACGCTACCCCTTTACCCATCACCCCGACAGTGTTTACAGTATTAACTAGTACCTGAGCTGGGGATTGGAACAAATCGCCCTGGACATAGAGAATCATTTCTGTTTACCTCGTAAAGGTGATTGAGCTGTATTTTCTCAAAAAAAAACAGGGAACATGTAGCCGAGATTTTTGCATAGCATACCCGAAGGAGTACCAAATCTCCCTTTCACGGGGTCACGGTGTGCGCCTTCGGCGTGGAAACCCTGGCTACACAATCGTTTACCCAAAATATTGAGGAGACACATCGAAAAGCACTCATTTTTAATGTCATTTTGGTATTGATTTAAATTATAGCATGATTCCTGGCTTGTTCTTTAGCATGTCTCTTCCTCACTTTGCAAAAGTTATTTTTGATCAGCTTGCTTTCTATCAGTAGTCACCACCGTCCGCCATATCCTTGGTCAGTATGCTATAATCGCGCCTTGGAAAAAAGAAATCAACGGGGTCAGAAGCCCCTTCAAACGAGATAAAGGTATATCATGTTGAAACGAATCATCCGCCTCGTCGGAGGCGATCCAAACAAGAAACGACTAGAATCTTTTACTGAAACGGTCGACCAAATCAACGCGCTGGAAATCCAATTCGAGGCTCTCAGCGAGGAAGCTCTGCGCGCCAAACCGAGAGAATTCCGCCTCCGTCTGGCCAAGGGGGAAACGCTGGATGACATTCTGATTGAGGTTTTCGCCGCTGTGCGTGAGGCCAGCAAGCGCACGATTGGGCAGCGCCATTACGATGTCCAGTTGATCGGCGGCATCGCCATGCACCAGGGCATCGTTGCCGAGATGAAAACGGGTGAGGGCAAAACCCTGGCCGCGACGTTACCCCTTACCTTGAATGCTTTGGATCTGAACCCGAAGTGGGTCAAACGGGCCCGCTCGAGGTGGGGCGCTGACCCCGAAACCTGGGACTTTGTCCCGATCGAATCCCTCCCGGTGGGGCGCGGCGTTCATCTGGTCACCGTCAATGATTACCTGGCCCGCCGTGACGCCCGCTGGATGGGCCCGATCTATGAGATGATGGGACTGAGCGTCGGCGTGCTGCAAATGGCTGCCCGCACCGAGCACGGCAGGAAGGCCTTTCTCGTCAATCTGGAATCATCCTCCCCACACGAGGACCAACATCAACTTGAGATGGTTCCGCGCCGCCAAGCCTATAAAGCTGCCATCACCTACGGGACCAACAACGAGTTCGGGTTTGATTATCTGCGCGACAACATGAAGATGACGCTGGAAGAACGCGTCCAGCGAGGGCATTATTACGCCATCATCGACGAGGTCGACAACGTGCTCATCGATGAAGCCCGCACGCCACTGATCATCTCTGGCCCATCTCACGAGGACAGCAAGAATTATCAGCGCATGGCCAAGGTGGTCAAACAACTTCGGCCCGCCGATTACGAAATCAACCAGCGCGACCGTAACATTTCGCTGACTCCCATCGGCGAAACTCGCGTGGAAGAAATCCTGGGCCAACCCCTGCGAGACCCGGAGCGGCCCGAGGACATCACCCCGCAGCAGGCCCAGTTACTGGGTTACTTGCAACAAGCGCTCAACGCCGAATATATTTATCAGCGCAACAAGGATTACGTCGTTCAGGGGCGCAAAGTCATCATCATCGATAAGTTCACCGGGCGGCTGATGCCGGGTCGTCGTTGGTCCAATGGCCTGCACCAGGCTGTCGAGGCCAAAGAGCGGGTTCCGATCCAGAGCGAGAACATCACCTACGCGACGATCACCATCCAGAATTACTTCCGCATGTACGAAAAGCTCTCCGGCATGACCGGCACGGCCATCACCGAGGCGGAGGAGTTCAAAGAGATTTACGATTTGGATGCCCTGGCTATCCCCACCAACCTCGATTATGAAGCCAGCCGCGAAGATTCCCCCCTGGTCACCCTGCAGGATCGGGATGACCACAATTACAAATACACTTACTACGCCTACAAGGATGATCCCAGCCAAGAGCCGGTTTTCTGGAAACGCAAGGACTACCCCGATGTGATTTACCGTACCGAGGAGGCCAAGCTGCGCGCCATTGTGGAGGAGATCATCCAATATCACGTCATCGGGCGCCCGTTGCTGGTGGGCACCACCTCGGTGGAATTGTCGGAGCGTGTTTCCGATCGACTCGCAGCCCACATGGTCCGTCGCCTGGCGCAGTCCCTGTTGGTTCGTCGCGTTTGGTTCCAAACGACCGGCACGGTGGAGGATGGGCGTCAAATTGCGCAATTGGCTGGTCTGAATGCGCCCTTGGAAGACCTGCGCACCTCTGATGTCCGCCAAGTGATTCGCGACGAGAACCTGGACATGCCCCAAACGCCCTTGAACGAGGCCAACCTGGAGCGGATGTTGTCTCTCTTGGGGCTTTCTCGGGAACACAAAGATAGACTGGAACAGGTGTTGCAAGAGGGCGTGCGCCACCAGGTGCTCAACGCCCGCAAGCACACCGAAGAGAGTCAGATCATCGCCGGGGCGGGCGCCTTTGGCGCGGTGACGATTGCCACCAACATGGCCGGACGCGGCGTCGACATCAAGCTGGGCGGTGAATTATCCGAAAACATCCTCACCGCGGTCAACCGAGTGCTTAAACACAACGACTACGATGACCCTTACGAGATGCGCATGCAGGAACGCCGGGAGGCGCTGCTCGAAATCGGAGAGGGCAATTACGGCATCTACGAGGCCGAAGTTAAGTATTTCCTCCGCCACATGGACGAAAAAGAACGCGTCCGAGAATTGGGCGGCCTGCACGTGGTTGGCTCGGAGCGGCACGAAGCCCGCCGCATCGACAACCAGTTGCGCGGCCGTGCTGCCCGCCAGGGAGACCCCGGTTCGTCCCGCTTCTATCTCTCCCTGGAAGATGAGTTGATGGTTCGCTTTGGCGGCCAACAGATGGAGGGCTTGCTCTCACGCATGAACGTGGATGAAGCTCTGCCCATCACCAACCAGTTGGTCAGCCGCATCGTCGAGCAATCGCAGACTCGGGTAGAAGGCGCCAATTTCGACGTGCGCAAACACCTGCTCGAATACGATGATGTGCTCAACACCCAGCGCCAAAAAATCTACGCCCAGCGTGACCGCATTTTGACCAAGCGTAATCTCGACGCCGATGTAGCCGAGATTCTTCACGATGAAGTCGCTCAACGCGTTCCCATGGCCTTGGAGGATGAGCAAGGGCCCTGGAAGCTGCTTTCTTGGTTGAATCAAATTCAGCCTCCCTTGCCGCTGCAAGATGGGGTTTTCCCCTCCTATACTTTGAGGTTGTTGCTTGACAATCTCAATGGCGCCCAAAGCGGTGAAGAGACCGCCTTCCCGATGCAAGCAGAGACGGCCCGTACTGCCTTGATTCATCTCGCCGATGATTCCATCCAGGCGGAGAAAGCCCATCTGTTGAAGACTGTCGAGGAATTGCTGGCCCGCGGCCAAGAAAATTTGGAGATGCAGATCGATGAGCGCCTCGAGATGTTGGATACGTTTGTCGAGGGTCTCAGCTTGAGCGAAGAACCGGTCACCAGCAACGCCCAAAAACTGTCCCGAGACCTTTCTGACTTGTTGCGTTTACCGATCGAGATTGGACCCAATGTGGCTAAAAATCTCCGTGATGATCCGTATTCCGTCAGGGATGGTTTGGAGATGGTCGTTCGCGAAAGCATGCAACTGGTGACCATCCGCAGGTTGATCGGCGCGGTGGAGCGGGTGCTCAAGTCCTCGCTAGAAATCAGCCCAGATGATTTGGTTGGAAAAGCGTGGGATCAACTGGCCAGTCGGATCAGGAGGAGCATCGAAGAAATTTTCGCCCAGCGCCAAGAGCACTACATCGGCGACGAGGCGAATCCGGGCCAAATTGCCAGAGAACTATCGACCCAAATCTCGAAACTGGAACGGATGCAGCTCTCCCGGCAAGATGTCCTCCGTTTGATGTTGGCGATGCCTCGAGGTAAACGCCAAGCTTTCGACAAGAAGACCCATCGCCGGGTTTGGAAACGCACCACCCGCTTGACTTATATCTATCAGGCAGCGCACTACCTGGATGATCAACCCCCGGAAACAATCAGCCAGGATGTGCTCACCCATCTGGAAGAGGCCCGCTACGCCATTCAGCGAGCCTGGGGAGAGAGCGAATATACCCGCCTGCAAGATACTCGCCTCGACGCTTTGGCCGAAGATGCCCGCGAGGGGTTGAAGCACGCCCTGGGAGATGGACAGTTCGACGAAATCAGCGATCAGCCCATTCAAACTCTGGATGAATCCGTTCGAGAAAAAGTCATCGACGAGTTGGGCCGCCAGGCGTTGACCAAAATTTATCGCCAATTGTTATTGCGTGTCATTTCCAGGCTTTGGGTTGATTATTTGACCGAGATGGAGGCCTTGCGTGTTGCCATCGGCCTGGAGGCGTACGCCCAGCGCGATCCGCTTGTGCAATACAAGACCAAGGCATTCGAGATGTTCCAGAAGCTGCTCCAGGACATGCGCGTTGGTGTAGCTACACGGGTTTTCACCTTCCAGCCGCAAGATGTGGGCAGTGTTCAGGCCGCTCTCAAGAAAACCGATGTGCCCTCGGCGCAGATACCCAGTAGAAAGCGATAGTTTAGGTTCGCATCCTAGACTTGATTCTAGTGCGGGAATGTAATTGAGACCCCACTTTGCCAGAAGTGGGGTTCATTCTTTTCTCCAGCTAATGGTATACTTGGCGCAGTAATTTTGATGATGGATTGATTGCGACGATACCACCGCTAGAGAAAAGACTCTATGGCTTCGAAAACAAAACGCCCGCTCGAGTTCTACCAGGCTATCCCCAAAGTAGAGTTGCATCGCCACCTGGAGGGATCGTTACGCGTGGAGACGCTGCTTGAAATTGGACAAGATCACGGCATTATCCATAACAAGCAAACCAAAACGCTGCGTCCGCTGGTTCAAATGGGGGAAGATGAACCTTATACCTTCGAAAATTTCCTTTCCAAGTTTACTGCTTTGCGATCCTTTTACCGTTCCCCTAAAGTGATTGGCCGCATCACCCGCGAAGCCATCCAAGACGCGGCAAAGGACAATATCCGCTATTTAGAGTTGCGATTCACCCCTGTCGCCTTGAGCAAAGTCGAAGGGTTTCCCCTCGATCAGGTCATCGATTGGGTCATCGAGGGTGCCCGGGAAGGGCAAGAAATCTATGGCGTCAAGACGCGCCTGATCGCCAGCATCAACCGCCATGAGGGGGTGGGACTGGCCAAAAAAGTCGTCCGGCTGGCGATCCAACGTCGCGATCGGGGTATCGTCGGTCTGGATTTGGCCGGTAACGAAGCCAAATTTTCGGCCAAACCGTTTGTGGGTTGCTTCAAGCAAGCCCAGCAAGCCGGGTTGCACGTCACCGTTCATGCCGGGGAGTGGAACGGCGCTCACAACGTCGCCGAAGCGATCGAAGAGATAGGCGCTACCCGCATCGGTCACGGGGTACGCACCATGGAAGATGAAGCGGTCGTCAAGTTGGCTCGCAGGCAAAAAACCGTTTTCGAGGTTTGTATCACCAGCAATTATCAATCCGGGGTTGTGACCGACCTGAGGCAACATCCCTATCCCCGCATGCTGGATGCTGGCTTGAGCGCTACCCTCAACACCGATGACCCCAGTGTTTCCAACATCACTTTGGCAGAAGAGTACCAGGTTGCCTGCGAAACCCTGGAAGTCCCCCTCTCCGTTTTACGGCCTCAAATTATGGCTGCCGCACGAGCCGCGTTTTTGCCTCAAGAGGAAAAGGAAACCCTGATCGACTCGTTGCAACAGGAACTTGACCAAACCATCCCGCGCGTGTGAATGTTTCAGGGGGCGTTTAAGTTTGTTTTTCCCATTCGGCAACAGCAGCCCGAATCATGACCCTGATCTCCTCATTGGGGACAGAGTCGATGTCGTCGTATTTCTCCAATCCCACGATGACCTGCATGCCACCTTGCAAGGTTTCTTGCAGAGCGATGCCATTGTCTTTAAGCGGTGAAGCGGCTAATTTGCTTTGCAAGATTTGATCGATTTGGGCCACGATGCTGGTTGGAGCCGGTTCGGGGATACTGGGCATCATGGAAGAGAGCACACTCGCGGGCGTGATGCTTGGTTTGTCTCCCTCGGGCTGGCTGGCCGTTTCCGGGGCGGAATCCTGCCGGGGCGCGGCCGTGACTCCCAGCCAAGCCTGCATGCGGGCGAACAAGCTAGCAAAAGTCTCCTTTTCCGCTGGGGTCAGGTCGTCGCTGGAGTGATAGACTCGCTCCCCAAACTGGAGCACAAAATCCTGGGTATCGGAATGGCGCCAAATGTGGAGCGCATCCTTTGGAGGCGATTCCGGGGATGAATCGGATTCGGCGGGCTCATCCTTTTTCGTTGCCGTGTTCCACATACGCCCAAACAGGATACCGGCTGCCAAACTGACCAAAGCGACAAATAAAAGGGGGAGAAAAATGACACCCATGTCCATAAAGTCCTCCTCTCAAGTTAATCTCTTGCTAAGCAAGTCCCCGCTTGGGACTTACGCAGTTCGCCGATTCGCTCGCTTCGCTCGCTCTGCGTACCTTCGGTATGCGCACCTTCGGTGTTGCGTGCTTCGCATGCGTCCCCGTAGGGGCAAGCTTGTCGAAATCAGCGAACTGCGGCCGAAAACGGTGGTTTCGACAAGCTTGCCGCGCTGTGCGTGCCCGCTGGGCAAGGCATGCTTCGCAAACCAGCGTTTTCGGCGAAAATTTCATAAGTCTTGTCCAAATTTGTGTAAGTCCTAACCTACTTAGTTGGGTTCGGAATCAGCGGGCGCCGGTTGGCAATTGGGGCAAATGTGCGTGCTGCGCTGGCCCACTTTGAGGTGTTGGATCGGCGCGCCGCAGCGATGACAGGGTTGATCCGTTCTGCGATAGACCTGAAAATAATTCTGAAAATCGCCGCCGCGGTACACCCAGTCGATGCTGGCGCCGCTGCGGCGAATGCCCTCTTTCAATACCCGGCGGATGCTTTTCCAAAGCTGTTCCGCTTCTTCGAAGCTGAGTGTATGGGAATGAACCAGGGGATGCAGTTTGGCCCGATGAAGAGCTTCATCGGCGTAGATGTTGCCGATCCCGGCGATGAATTCTTGTTCCAGCAGCAGGGGTTTTAGTTGTCGCCGCCGGCCTTGCAGCCGTTCGTAGAGAAGTTGAGGGGTGAATTCCTCACTAAGCGGCTCCGGGCCGAGATGGGATAATATCTCCTGCGGGTCTTCCACCAGCCAAACGCGGCCAAATTTGCGAGTGTCATTGAAGGCCAGGCGGAGAAGCTTATTCCCGTTCGAATCGGGATCATCCAAATAGAAAAGCATGCGATGGTGGGGCGCCATCTCGGCGTCGGCGGCTTCCAACCACAGGTCGCCGCTCATGCGCAAGTGAATCACGAGGGTGTGATCGTTCAAGTGAAACAAGAGATATTTCCCCCGCCTGCCGATCTCGTTGAAACGCTGACCCAGAATCCGGCGCATCAAAGCGGGAAAACCCGGCTCTGCCAGGGTGCGATTCCACAAGAGCTCGACATCGATCACGCGTTTCCCCAGCAAGGAGGGGGATTCTTCCGTCCCTTGGCGAAAGCGCTCGCAAATGGTTTCGACTTCTGGTAATTCAGGCATTATTCATCGAACATAGCGCCCACGCTACGGCCTTGATGGGCTCGCAAGATCACCTCGGCCAGCAAGGGGGCCACGGAGCAAATATGGAGTTTGTCCTTGATTACGTCATGCTTCTCAGGGGGAATTGGGATCGTATCGGTAGTGATGATTTTTTTCAGCGGCAGGGCGGCCAAACGATCCGCGGCAGGATTTGAAAAAATGGGATGAACGAATACCAGATAAATGTCGCCCGCGCCGTATTCTTTAGCCAGATTGGCGGCGTGCGAGATCGACCCGCCCGTGTCAACCTCATCGTCGATGATGATCACATCGCGGTCCTCAACGTCGCCGATCAGGGTTAAGGCTTCCGAGTATTGATTCTTCGTGCGCCGCTTTTCCACAAAGGCGATTGGGAGATTGAGTTCCGCCGCGAAGTTGCGCCCTTTCTTGGCAAAACCCAAATCCGCGGTCAGCACGACCGGATCGTTCATTTCGGGAAGCAGTGAGTGAACATAATCGCGGAGAATGTGAAAGGCGCTGATCACATCGCCCGGAATCGAAAAGAAGCCTTGAATTTGACCGGCGTGTAAATCCAAGGTCATGTAGCGGTCGGCGCCGGCGATTTCGATCATATCGGCGACCAGGCGGGCCGTGATCGGGACGCGTGGCTTGTCCTTTTTGTCGGAGCGGGCATAGGCCAAATAGGGCACCACGGCTGTGACCCGGCCGGCCGAATCCAGGCGCAGCGTTTGTAGCGTGATCAATAACTCCATCAAATTGCGATGAACCGGTGGACAAGTGGTTTGAATGATATAAACATCTTGGCCGCGTACGCTGCCGTGCAGTTGCACCCACAAATTATCGTTGGGGAAATGAGTCACATTATGGCCGCTCAAAGGAATGTCTAACGCGCCGGAAACTTTTTGAGCGAAGCCAGGACAGGCCGTTCCGCCAAATAGTTTTATCTTGCCATACATGCCCTCGTTTTGATCTCGTTCGGACATATGCTCTCGATTACCCCTCCTCCTCTTGGTTGCTTTCGTCTTCTTGGGCCGCTTGCCAGTCAGAACGCAACACGCCCATCAAAAAGACATCGTAATATTCTCCTTCGTCAAAGTGCGCTTGTCTCAATTTCCCCTCTAGAACGTAGCCCGCCTTTTCGTAAGACCGCTTGGCCCTGGGATTGTTGGCATGGACGCGCAAATGAATCCGGTTCAGATTGAGCGTCTCGAAGCCGTGCTTCAGAAACAACTCCATCACCTCGGTGCCGTAACCCTGGTTCCAGTGTTGTTTTGCCCCGATAAAGATACCTATCTCAGCAGAACGCACGCGCCAATTGAAATTGAAAAGACCGCAATTTCCCACCGGCTCCCAGCCATCTTCCGCCTTGATTTCAATCATAAGCGGCTTTTCATCGCCGGGGCGTTTACGCATCTCTTCGAACCAATCTTCCTCATCGTGAATCGAGAAAGGCAAATAATGCGTCAACCCTTGCCTGACCTCAGGATCATTCAGCCAGCGGGTAAAAAGGGGTAAATCATCTTTCTTGATGGCGCGCAAACGAATTCTTTTGCCATAAATCATGTCACGTCCCTCCATTGAGCAGAGCCTGAACCGCCTGCCGCGGCGACAATTGCCGGGCGACAAGCTGATCCACAACCTGCTGATACATTTCTGGCGACACCGCTTCTCGCCAGCGCTTCACCAAGGTGGCCTGCAACAAATCATCCAGTTCCGTCTGTAAACGGGCTTGTTCCCGGCGTTGTAATTCACCGCTTTTTTGAAGATAGGCATAATGTTGTTTGATCGAATCTGCCAATTGGGGGATTCCGGTTCCATCCAGGGCGATGGTGGTTTGAACCGGAGGCCGCCAAGCGGACTCCGGCGAGGTGGCTTCCGCTGTTGGGGCTGATTCTGCCTCTACGCCGCCCCGGTGATGATGCCCGCCCCCCTGCGGATCAGCCACCCGGAACATATTCCGCAAGACCCGCTGGGTGTGTTGCGCGCCCGGCCGGTCGGCCTTGTTGACCACCAAAATATCGGCAATTTCCAAAATACCTGCTTTGATGGCCTGAATGTCATCGCCGAGGCCGGGCGCTTCGACCACCACCGTAGTATGTGCCAAGCGAGCCACATCCACTTCGGCTTGCCCTGCCCCGACCGTTTCGATCAACACAAGCTCAAACCCGGCCGCGTCAAAGGCCTGTACCACCCCCGAGGTAGACACAGCTACTCCGCCCAGGGAGCCACGCGCTGCCATCGAGCGGATGAAAACGCCCGGGTCTCCGGCCAAAGCGCGCATCCGAATGCGATCCCCCAACACCGCCCCGCCCGAAAACGGGCTGGACGGATCCACAGCCACCACGGCGACTCGCTTTGGAGCCTGATCCTTGGGGGGGTGGCGATAAAAATGAGCCAGACGGTTGACCAGCGAAGATTTTCCCGTGCCCGGCGCGCCCGTGATCCCCACTAGCTGCGCTTTGCCCGTGTGCGAAAAAAGTTCGTTTAGAAGTCTGCGTCCCTCTGGGGTATCATTTTCAATCTGTGAAAGTAAACGGGATAGAGCCAGGCGATTGCCCGCAAGGACTTCATCAACGGAAACCATCTCAAGCGGCCGCCTCTTGCCGAACGGATTGGCGAATGTCTTGGGCGATCTTTCCGGTCAAGGTTCCTGGCCCATAGATGCCGGCAACGCCGAGCTTTTTGAGTTGTTCAACATCCTCATCAGGGATAATTCCCCCTAAAAAAACTTTGACATGTTCTTGGCCGTTGGCCGTCAGCAATTGGAGCACACGGGGCGCCAAGGCCATGTGAGCGCCGGAAAGGATCGAGAGACCAACCACATCGACATCTTCTTGCAGAGCGGCTTCAGCGATCATTTCCGGGGTCTGCCGCAGGCCGGTGTAGATCACTTCCATGCCCGCATCTCGCAGGGCGCGAGCGACGACTTTGGCGCCGCGGTCGTGCCCGTCTAAGCCGGGCTTGGCAATCAGCACACGAATTTTCCGTTTAGGGTTTTGCATCACGCCTCCATGGAAATTGAATCCTTGTCATTCGATTATACCGCGTTCCCTGCCCCCGGACTCATACCTTACGAGAAGGTTAGCCTCTTTCCCCGTCTTGACATAGGGTCAAGCCCGTGATACGCTTGCATTCGTTATGTTCGGCCGGGCTCTGATGACCGAAGAAAAAAGTTCGTAGAAATGGAGTTTGAAAACATGAATGAACGTATTGTTGGAACCGTGAAATGGTTCAATGCCCACAAGGGTTATGGATTTATCGGCCGTGACGAGGGCGAAGATGTCTTCGTCCACTACAGCGCCATCCAGGCCGAGGGGTATCGCAAGTTAGATGAGGGGCAAAATGTGGAATTTTCCATTGAGGAAAGCCCCAAGGGCGTTCAAGCCACCAACGTGATTCCTGTCCAGTAAGCATTTTCGTTGATTGAATAGCAAAACCGCCGAAAGGCGGTTTTGTTTTTTTAGGGGCAGAAATCTTTGTGTTACAATTTGTTTACGAGGAGGTCCCCATGTTCCCTCAAAGAAGTGAACGTGGCCAAGGGTTCCTTGAATACAGCTTGATACTTATTCTTGTTGCTATTATCGTCATGATAGTGCTCGTTGTTCTCGGACCCGGCATTGGAAATTTGTATAGCAACGTGATTACAAATTTCTAACTGAGCCACGCCCACTCACAAAAATCCTGACAGGAGTGTTTTTCCAGGGAAATATTTCCTGGAGTGTTCGCGCGCCGATGGATCGGGCAGCGGGCTGGGATTGGCCATCGGGCGACAACTGGTCACGCTCCACGGGGGAAGTATCGAGGTCGAAAGCCAAGTCGGCCAGGGGACCAAACTCACGATTCAACTTCCCGCCTAAATCGTGTTACGATCCAGTCCAAATAGTGTTATGATTAGCAAGTCTGGCTTGTTTCGGTTCTTCAATCGTCGAAAAGGACTTGCTCATGACCGCAAAACTGACTCGAGGCGAGAAATTGACCTACGGCGTGGGGGACATTGGCTTTAGCCTGACCACGACCATTTTGGGCGCTTATTTTGCCATCTTCATGACCGACGTGGTTGGCCTGCGGCCAGGGATCGCCGCCATCGCCATTTTCATCGGCAAAAGCTGGGATTATGTCAACGATCCCCTCTTCGGCTACCTTTCCGACCGCACCCGCAGCCGCTGGGGGCGGCGGCGACCGTATTTGTTATTTGGCGCCCTGCCCATGGCGATCACCTTCACGATGTTGTGGTGGCGTCCGCCCTGGGAAGCTCCCCTGGCGCTGGCAGCCTATTACGCTGTCGCCTATATTTTTTTCGAAGCTGCCAACACGCTGCTGTACATGCCCTATTTCGCCCTCACGCCCGAACTGACCTCGGATTATGACGAGCGCACCTCTCTGACCAGCTACCGGATGTTCTTCTCGATCCTGGGCAGCCTGCTTGCTTTCACGCTCCCGCTGCTGATCGTGGGAAGCTTTAGCCCCGAAAATGCTCCCAAGGTTGTGACGATGGGATTGGTCTTTGGCTTGGTCGCTGCGGCGCCCATGTTTGTGGTCTTTTTCGGCACCAGGGAGCGGGAAGTTTTTATGGAGCAAGAAAAACCGACCCTGTGGAAGTCGCTGAAGGCGTCCTGGCGCAACAAGCCCTTCCTCTATGGCTTGGCCATCTTCCTGGCGACGTGGATTTCGGTTGATATTTTGCAGTCCACGTTGCTTTTTTACATCAAGTATGTCATCCGGCGCGAGGCCCAAAACGATGTCATTATGGCGACGATCTTCGTGGTCGCTATGTTTGCCCTGCCGATCTGGGAGTGGGTCGCCCGCCGATGGAGCAAACGACGCTCCTACATCTGGGGGATCGCCTTTCTGGCCGTGGTGTTGATGCTCTTGATCAGCGTCACGCCGGCAACCAGCCTGGGTGTGATTCTGACCCTGTGCGCCTTGGCCGGGATCGGCGTTGCCGCCGCCCATGTGCTGCCCTGGGCCATTTTGCCGGACGCGATCGAGTGGGATGAATACCAGACCGGGGAGCGTCATGAGGGCATGTTCTACAGCCTGACCACGCTGACGCGCAAGATTGCCTCCTCGGTGGCGCTTCCCTTGGTGTTGCTCCTGCTGGATGCCAGCGGCTACGTGCCCAACGCGCCCCAACAAAGCCAGGCCGCTCTGTGGGGAATCCGGGGCGTGATCGGGCCGATCCCAGGGCTGATGCTCGTCGTGGGAATCATCTTCGCCAGCCGCTACCCACTCGACCGGGAGACGTTTGCCCAGGTGGTCGATAAGCTGGCTGCTCGCCGGGATGGCTAAGCCGCAGATTGATGAGAATCTTTCTTCGTTGGTAGTAAGCCACGGAGCGTCCCCCCAGCGAAGTGGCGTCAAAGTTGCATGGGTGAAACGGCACTCCGCTATGCTACGTGCCTGGCTACGAACTAACGGCGACACTGCGAAGTTTGCCCAGGCAGTCGAGAAATTGGCCGCTCGCCGGGATGGCTAAGCCGCAGATTGATGAGAATCTTTCTTCGTTGGTAGTAAGCCACGGAGCGTCCCCCCAGCGAAGTGGCGTCAAAGTTGCATGGGTGAAACGGCACTCCGCTATGCTACGTGCCTG
>CAZJBA010000072.1:0-15203 GCA_964544065.1 uncultured Anaerolineales bacterium
TGTTTTATTTTGGGGGGAAGATTGCGGGTTGGGTTCTTGGCAAGGATGCGGTAGAATCAATCCATTCGTTTGTTGGTCACGACAGATCAGAAAGGGTCTTCTCTTGTTCCAAATCACGTTTTTAGGCACCTCGGCTTCGGCTCCCTCGTTTCATCGCGGCCTGACTGCCCAGATGGTGCGGCATAATGAGCATCGTTACTTGATCGATTGTGGCGAGGGGACCCAGCGGCAGATTCTGCGATCCGGGTTGGGGTTCAAGCGCATCCAGCGCATTTTGATCACCCACGGGCATCTCGATCACATCTTGGGGTTGGGGGGGCTGATTTCCACCTTGAGTCGTTGGGAAGCGCTGGACAAAATCGAGATTTTGGGTAGTCATCGCGCCCTGGGCCGGATTCATGATTTGTTGTTTCAAGTCGTGTTCCGGGGCGTTTCTGCTCCCATCGACGTGATTTTGCAAGAGATTCAACCCGGTTTGCTCTACGATGAGGATGATTTTACCGTCTCCGCTTTTCAGGTTTTTCATCGCGGTGCGGGCAGTTATGGCTATTTGTTTGAAGAAAAATCGCGCCGTCCTTTTTTGCCCGAGAAAGCCGAGGCCTTGAACATCCCCCCTGGTCCGTGGCGGGGTGAACTTGTTCAGGGCAAGAAAGCTACCCTCCCCGACGGGCGCAGGATCGATCCCGAGCAGGTCTTGGGGGAGGTGCGTCAAGGAACTCGTTTCGCCCATGTGGGTGATGCGGGCCGGATCGACAATTTGGTCGATGTGATCCAAGATGTGGATGCCTTGGTCATCGAAGCCACCTATTTGAAGCAGGATGCCGATATGGCCAATCGTTTCGGCCATTTGACTGCTCAGCAGGCGGCCCAGTTGGCCCGAGAAGCCAATGTCCAGCATTTAATTTTGACCCATCTGTCGCGACGCTACCGCGAACGCGACATCGTTGCCGAGGTACAGGCCGAATTCCCCCGCGCCAGTGTGGCCCGCGATTTTGATACCTTTCAGATCAAACGCGGAATTTGTCAGAAAGTAGAAGAATAGTGATAGCCTGAACTAGACCAAGGCAGCAGCATGGCGCTTCAATTGGTGTGGGCGGCACTCCGCTTTACTCCGTGCCTGACTACGAACGGCGAACTTAACCAGAAAAACATCATTTTTATGTCCACTTTGTATCGTACAGAAAAAAATCCTAAACAAAGCCAGGTTTTGGGACAGAGCCTGGTTTTTATCTTGTTCTGGTCCCTGTGTTTTACGCTGGCTTACGCCCAGGCGCCTCTTTTCACGTCCAATCAGAATCAATATTTCTTGCACGGCTTGGCAAGGGCCGGTTTTGGTGCCCTACAAGCCGATTGGCTGGCCGGGACGCTTGATCCCACCCCCGTGTTCAGTGCTTTGGTAGCGTTCACCTATCGGGTGCTTCCCTGGTTGCCAATTTTTTATCTCTATTTTGGCCTGCTGGCCGGATTGTATCTGTTCAGCCTGTTCGGCATTGTGGATGAAGTGTTTGGGGTGGAGGAGAATCGAGCCCAGCGGTGGTTGTATTTCACCCTCTTGGTAGGGTTGCATGCGGGCGCTTTGCGTTTCTTGATGGTGCGCTTTTTGGGAGATGATTGGGTTTATCTTTTTGATGGCGGTGTGGCCGGGCAGCGCTTGTTGGGCGCGGTGTTGCAGCCGAGTACCTTTGGGATTTTGTTGTTTTTTTCAATTTATCTGTTTTTACGGGGAAACATTGCTCTTTCCTTGATTCCCTTGGCGCTGACTCCCACCCTGCATCCGACTTATTTTCTCAGTGCTGCTCTGGTGACCGTAAGCTACATGCTCATTGTTTACCTTGACAACCGGGAACTGCGTACCCCCTTTTTGATCGGGTTGGGAGCCTTTTTGGGCGTGTTACCTATTTTTGTGCATACGCTCAAGGTGTTCGACCCGACCATGCCGGTGTTCATCAAGCGCGCCCGTGAATTGTTGGTCACCTTTCGGGTGCCTCACCATGCCGTCCCGGCCGAATGGTGGCATAGCACTGTGGCGATCAAGATCATCTTCGTCCTTGTGGCCTTGGCACTGATTCGCAAATCGCGGTTGTTTTATCTTGTCGCCATTCTCTTTGGGGCGGCCACTGTTCTGACCGCGGCGCAGGTTTTGACAGGAAGCTACACGCTGGCTTTATTGTTCCCCTGGCGTCTTTCCACCTTGTTTGTGCCTCTCTCCGTGAGCGTGATTGTCGCCAAGCTGGTGATTGTGCTGCGTCGGCGTTTTGGTTCATTCTTCCAAAAACGGGAACAATTGATCTTGATGGTATCCATAGTTAGTGCGCTATTGATGGCTCTGGCCGGCTTGGGAATCACGATCTTCAACCATCAACAAAAAACCACCAGCTCGGATCGCGAGATGATGGCAAACGTGAAAGCGAATCGAGCGCCTGGGCAGCAATACCTGATTCCCTTACACATGCAAGATTTTCGCTTGGTCACCGGCGCGCCCGCCTACGTGGATTTCAAATCGATCCCCTACCGAGATGTGGAGCTTGTGGAGTGGTATCGCCGCTTGAGCCTGGCGGGAAAGCTTTATCGCGCCCCGTATCAACGCCGAGGTTGTTCCGTACTTGAAGATCTCTATCACGAGGGGGTCACGCACGTTGTTTTGCCCTACGATCACGTTGTCCAGAATTGCCCCATCCTTGAGCGGCAGTATCACGATTTGAATTATGCCGTCTTTTCCTTGGAGCCATGAACGGAAAAGACCGCCCCTATCGGACGGCCTTTTGTTCTAAAGACAAGCTTTGATTTCTGTGACCAAATCATTCACTTTGAAGGGCTTACACACATAGCCATTCCCTCCCGCCGCCACCACTTTTTCGCGTTCATAGGGCATCAGGTGGGCTGTGAGCACCACAATGGGGATGTCTTTGGTGTCGTCGCTCTGTTTCAACTCTTTGATCATGCCCCAACCATCGAGGACGGGCATGTCCAAATCCAGGACGATCAGATCGGGTTGGTTACGCTGGGCCATTTTGAATCCCTGTTCCCCATTGGGCGCAGAGGAAACGGTGTAATTCTCGATCTCTAATAACAAGCGTACCAGGGCGGTGTTGTCGTGGTCATCTTCGACGATCAGGATGTTCTGTTTTGGCATGGTGTATTTGTTAGGTCTCCGAATTTTGTGCTCGAAATCAGCTATCGAATGATGGACTTTAAAAATTTATTCGGTAATAAGCTGAACAGGGCTTAGGAGATGAAACTCCCAAAAACTTGCGACTGAAGTCGTACATAGAAGCTTCGCTGAGCGTCCACCTGCGTGGACGCAGCCGCGTCGATGAAGATCGGCGCTCGGCGACAGCCCCAATGAGCGATTTTCCCGAAGGGATGCCTACGGCAAATCGCAGTATGTCGGTTGAAAAACGCTGTGTCTCTGCATCTCCGCGACTCTGCGTTGAATCTCGTCGGTTTCGCCATGGGCGTGCACGCTGAAAGCGCACACCGTGTTAGCAAGGCGGAGCTTGGTTAGATGCTTACCCTACCCTCAGGCTTTGGCCGGCTTGGAGCACATGTGCTTGCGTGTCCGTTTCCGTTTCGACGCGCTTGGCCCAGGCGTGAGGGTCTTGCTCGATGACGGGCCAGGTGTTGTAATGCACGGGAACGACGTGTTTGGGTGTGATCATCTTGACAGCCCGCAAAGCGTCATCAGGCCCCATGGTGAAGTTGTCACCGATGGGCAGTACGGCCAGATCGATACCCTCTTCCCCGATCAACTTCATCCCAGCGAACAAGCCCGTGTCGCAGGCTAGATAGATTTTCTTGTCCTCCTTTGTAGTCACCAAGAGACCGGCGGGCATGCCGCCGTAGGAACCGTCCGGCAAGCCCGAACCGTGGATAGCCTGGGTGAGTTTCACGTATCCGAATGGATAGTTGAAACCGCCTCCGATGTGCTGGGGATGAGTCTCCAGGCCTCGGTCGGCCAGCCAGTTGGCGACTTCGAAGTTGGCGATGATCATGGCATTGCATCGTTTTGCGATCGAGATTGTATCGCCAACGTGATCGCCGTGCCCATGGCTGACGAGAATATAATCGGCTTCGACTTGATCTGCTGTGGCGCTGGCGGCGGGGTTGTCGGTGAAGTAGGGGTCGATGAGCAGATTCGTCTCTCCAATGGTCAAGCCTGATGTTCCGTGACCATACCAGGTGTATTGGGTTTGCATGTTCAACCTCCTTTAAGTCTAGAGCAATCCAAAAGTAGAAAACACGACCCAAGTTTGGATCGTGTTTCCGTCGATCAGCGAGCTGATTCTTTTTCAACGGTGCGGGCGCCATCATAGCCACGCCCCACGCCGCGATAGTTGAAACCTAATTTGAACATCTCTTTGGGATCGTAAATGTTGCGCCCATCGAAGAGAACGGGTTGTTTCATCAAGTCGCGCAGGCGACGCCGGTTGAGCTGTTTGAATTCGTTCCACTCGGTGTTGACAATTAAAGCGTCGCACTCCTCGGCTACGGCGTAGGGATCGGGCATCATATCGACGGCGGGCAACAACTTGGCCGCGTTTTCCATCGCAGCGGGGTCATAGGCCCGCACGTTGGCGCCCTCGGCGATCAATTTGTTGGCAATATCAATGGAAGGGGCATCGCGCATGTCGTCGGTGTTGGGTTTGAACGCCAGGCCCAACATGCCCACGGTTTTGCCCATCAAGTCGCCGTCGAGCATTTTCTTCAAGCGAGCGACAGCCATCGGACGGCGATGGTCGTTGATCTCCATGACGGCATAGAGAATTTGAGGGTGTTTGCCCTTATCCTCCGCCATGTGGGCCAAGGCTTTGACATCTTTGGGGAAACAAGAACCGCCGTAGCCCAGACCGGCGAAGAGAAAGTGGGGCCCAATGCGCTCATCGTAGCCCATGCCGGCGGCGACTTCGGCCACATCGGCGCCCAATGCCTCGCAGATGTTGGCCATCTCGTTGATGAAAGAGATCTTGGTCGCCAGGAAGGCGTTGGAGGCATATTTGATCATCTCGGCTGTGCGCAAATCGGTGATCATGATTGGGGAGCGCAGAGGCAGATGCAATTGGGCTACCTTGTCGGCGGCGTCGCGGCTGAGCGATCCCAACACGGTCCGGTGCGGATTCATGAAGTCGAAAATGGCCGATCCTTCGCGTAAGAACTCGGGGCAGGAAACCACGGCAAAAGGGGTTTCATCTCTTTGGTAGCGCTTGACGATCTTGGCGACCCAGTCGCCGGTACCTACGGGCACGGTCGATTTGTTGATTATAATCAGCTCGTTCTGCATATTTTCGGCGATCGAGCGGGCCGCGGCTTCCACGTATTGCAGGTCGGCTTCCCCATCCACGCCGGAGGGGGTACCCACGGCGATAAAAACGAATTGGGTATCTTTCAAGCCTTCTTCGTACGAAGTGGTGAAGGAGAGCCGCCCGGCCTTGACGTTGCGCTCGACCAACTCTTCCAGCCCGGGTTCGTAGATGGGCATCACATTATTTTTCAACCCTTCGATTTTCTTCTCGTCGATATCCAGTGCGATCACCCGGTTGCCCAGATCGGCGAATCCGGCTGCTGTGATCAATCCGACATACCCAACCCCCACGACACAGATTTGCTTCATGTTTGCCTCCAAAACTAGATCGAGGATTTTTCCCGAGTAAGATATTCATTCATGCGGGCTTGTCATGCTGCCCGGCGAAAATCAAGTGCAAAAATCTTACCATAAGATGATGGATTTGACATGTGGCCTGATGAGCGGACTCCCTCCAAGCTGCTTCCGCTGTTGCAACAAAGGTAGCCACTTCGTGTTGAGTCCAGCGATTCGGGTTCAATCCTGCCGTGCGCTTAAATCGTTGAATAGCTTTCTCCGCTTGGATTATAATGTAATCAGTCTATCTTGAAACCATGATTTTTTAGAGGAGGTCGAAATGTCGAAACCCCGTACGGTTCGTGCTCCCCGCGGCACGACGTTAACGTGTAAGAATTGGTTGATCGAAGCGCCTTATCGCATGATCCAACACAACCTGGAGCCGGAGGTAGCCGAAATTCCCGAGAAATTGGTTGTTTACGGCGGCAGCGGGCAGGCGGCGCGCAGTTGGGAAGCCTTTGACGCCATCTTGGAGAGCTTGCGCAATTTGGAGGTGGACGAGACGCTGTTGGTGCAATCGGGCAAACCGGTGGCCGTGTTCAAGTCCCATCCGGATGCCCCGCGCGTCTTGATCGCCAATTCCAATCTGGTGCCGCATTGGGCCACGCAAGAGCATTTCGATGAATTGGCTGCCAAGGGCCTGATCATGTACGGCCAGATGACAGCCGGTTCTTGGATCTATATTGGCACGCAGGGAATTTTGCAAGGCACCTACGAGACGCTGGGTTCGCTGGCGCAGCAACGTGGTTGGGGCTCGCTGAAGGGAAAGTTTGTGCTCACGGCTGGTTTGGGCGGCATGGGCGGCGCCCAGCCGATGGCTATTACCATGAACGAGGGAGTCGGCTTGATTGTCGAAGTCGATCCCGAACGTGCTCAACGACGGCTTGAGGACGGCTATGTCGATGTCGTCGTCGAGGAGCTTGATGAGGCCTTGGAAATGGTTGACATAGCCCTCGAAAAAGGGGCAGCCCAATCGATTGGCCTGGTTGCCAACGCGGCGGATATTTACCCCGAAATGGTTCAGCGTGGGATCGTTCCTGATGTGGTCACCGATCAAACCCCGGCGCATGATTCTCTCAATTACGTTCCCGCCGGTTTGAGTGTGGCGGAAGCAGAGGCTTTACGAGAATCCGATCCGGCTGACTATCGCCGACGGGCGATGGAGTCGATGGCCGTTCACGTCCAGGCCATGCTCCATTTGCAGGAGATGGGTGCTGAGACGTTCGATTACGGCAACAACATTCGCCAGCAGGCCTACAATCAGGGTGTCGAAAACGCTTTCGATTTCCCCGGCTTTGTGCCCGCCTATATCCGGCCGCTGTTCTGCGAGGGCAAAGGCCCCTTCCGCTGGGTGGCGCTTTCGGGCGATCCCGAAGACATTTACCGCACCGACGAGGTCATTAAAGCCCTCTTCCCCGAGGATGAGCATCTGCATCGCTGGCTGCGGATGGCCAAAGAGCAAATTCCCTTCCAGGGACTCCCTTCCCGGATTTGTTGGTTAGGGTACGGGGAGCGGGTTCAGGCTGGCTTGGCCTTCAACAACCTGGTCGCCGAGGGGGCCGTCAAAGCGCCGATTGTGATCGGACGCGATCATCTCGATTCCGGCTCGGTCGCCTCTCCCAACCGGGAGACAGAGAGCATGAAAGATGGCTCTGACGCGGTCAGCGATTGGCCCATTTTGAACGCGCTGATCAACGCGGTTGGCGGCGCGACCTGGGTTTCCTTCCATCATGGCGGTGGCGTCGGGATTGGTTATAGCCAACACGCCGGACAGGTGATCGTCGCCGATGGCACCCCCGAAGCGGCTCAGCGCTTGACGCGTGTCTTGACCACCGATCCCGGCCTGGGGGTTGCTCGCCACGCCGACGCGGGCTATGAGCAAGCCATTGAGGCGGCCAAACGCCACGGAATCAAGATTCCTATGCTGGATTTGTAGTGAGCCACGAAGCGTTGTCTAGCGAAGTGGCGTTTTCGTAAAGACCTCACAGGTCTCCGAAAAGCGATTTGCAGGCTCTAAATTTGAATCTCTGCAATATGCTTTTTGAACAAAATGTGCTGCTGAGACCTGTGAGGTCTGAATATACAATCAAATTTCCAGGGTTAACGTTTTGTAAATGAAGAAAAACGAGCGAATGTGAGGGCAAACTTGCGGTAAAATGCAGCCCAACAAACGCGATAAGCGGAGTTAACAAAGGAAACCATGATAAAACGAATCGCAGTCTTTACCAGTGGAGGGGATGCCCCTGGCATGAATGCCGCCGTGCGTTCTGTGACCCGGACGGCTTTGGATCGCGGCCTGGAAGTTTTCGCCATTTATGAAGGCTACCAGGGTTTGATAGATGGCGGTGACCGTATCCAGCAACTGAGTTGGGATTCTGTCAGCGGCATCTTGCAGCGCGGCGGCACCGTGATCGGAACCGCCCGGTGCCAGGAGTTCCGCACCCGGGAGGGGCGTCTGACCGCGGCTCGTAATTTGGTCGAATGCGGCATTGATGGCTTAGTAGTCATCGGCGGCGATGGCTCCCTGACCGCCGCCAACATTTTTCGCCAGGAATGGCCCGACCTGATTGAAGAATTGTTAGAAACGGAGCGTATCAGCTCGGAAGAGGCGGAAGCCCACCCTCATTTGTTCATTGTCGGCCTGGTTGGATCGATCGATAATGATTTTTGCGGCACGGACATGACCATTGGCGCCGATACAGCCTTGCATCGTATCACCGAGGCAGTGGACGCCATCACCAGCACGGCGGCTAGCCATCAACGCACCTTTGTGATCAAAGTGATGGGACGGAATTGCGGCTATCTTGCCTTGATGGGCGCGCTCTCTTGTGGCGCTGATTGGGTCTTGATTCCCGAAAATCCCCCCGATGTGGAGGATTGGGAGCAAGTCATGGCCCAGCGCCTCAAGGCCGGGCGTGAGACCGGTCGCCGTGACAATATTGTCATTTTGGCCGAGGGCGCCCGCGATCGCAACGGGGAACGGATCGGTAGCAGCGATGTCCGCCGGGCGCTAGAAGAACGCATCAACGAAGAAGTGCGGGTCACGGTATTAGGCCACGTGCAACGCGGTGGGCGCCCCAGCGCCTTTGACCGCAATTTGGGCACCATGTTGGGGTATGCGGCCGTCAATGCCATCCTGGAGGCAAAGCCGGAAGATGACCCTCTTCAAATTGGCATCAAGGGAAACCGCGTGGCGGCCTCCTCCCTGATGAAATGTATTCATGACACCCAAGATGTCACCGAAGCCGTCTCGGCCGGAGACTACAAAAAGGCGATGGCGCTGCGCAGCGCCAGCTTTACGGATGCCTTTCGCACGCTCAGAGTCATGGTGCGGGCGCTGCCGCATCCCCCCACACCGGGGCAAGATCGCTACCGAATCGCGGTGCTCAATGCCGGTGCGCCTGCTCCGGGCATGAACACGGCCACACGGGCGATCACCCGCCTGGGGCTCGATCGCGGCCATATTGTCCTGGGGGTTAAAAATGGCTTTGAGGGATTTGCCAAGAATGAAATCCGCGCATTGGATTGGATGGGAACCAACTTATGGGCCTCCATGGGAGGCTCGGAACTGGGCACGAGCCGGGTCGTTCCCGGCGGCAGCGATCTCTATGCCATTGCTCGCACGATTGAAGATAACCAGATCGATGGTTTGATCGTTGTGGGCGGTTGGAACGCGTATGAAGCGTCTTATAAGCTCTACACCGAGCGTCCCAACTACCCGGCTTTTAATATTCCCACCATTTGTCTGCCTGCTTCAATCGATAATAATTTACCCGGGTCGGAGCTCAGTATTGGCGCCGACACGGCTCTCAACAACATCGTCGAAGCCGTCGACAAGATCAAACAATCTGCTGTGGCCACGCGGCGCTGCTTCATCGTGGAGGTAATGGGGCATTGGTGCGGGTACCTGGCCCTGTTGAGCGGTATGGCCACAGGCGCGGAACGCGTCTACATGCACGAAGAGGGCGTCACCCTGAATGACTTGCAGACCGATGTGGCCTCTTTGATCAGAGGTTTCAAAAGGGGGAGACGTTTAGGCTTGATCATTCGCAATGAACGCGCCAACGAAGTCTACACGACCGATTTCACCTGTGCGCTTTTCGAAGAGGAAGGCCGCGACTTGTTCGATGTCCGCCCTGCCATCTTGGGGCATCAACAGCAAGGCGGAAATCCGTCCCCCTTTGATCGCATTCAGGCCACCCGCTTTGGCCGCTTGTGTCTCGGATTCTTGATCGATGAGATCGGTAAAGGATCGACTCGCAGTTCTTTCCTTGGCAGCCAGAGAGGCGAGATCAAGTATCACGAGATGCGAGATTTTCTCCGCATGGTGGACGAGCGGCATCAACGCCCGCTGGAGCAGTGGTGGCTGGACTTGCGGGAGATCGCTCAAGTGATGGCCACCTCGGAACCGGGTGAAGTATGAGCGACCCTTGGTAGAGACCGATCGCATAATTGCTGACAGATTTTTACTGATCCGGACATATTGTCCTGAGCTTTCGGAGGATGAGCGATGAGGGTAGAGCTATGGAGTCACCTTTACCGAACGCCACCCAGCAGCAGGAGAAGTTGAACGATCTCCTATCCAGGACTGGCAACCCTGCTCGGTTGCGCCAGGGGCGTGCCTCCAGCAAAATTTTCGCTATCCTTTGAGTAGAGATAATGAAGGTGTCCCCACTGAACGACTTTGGGTGGGGGAATCTCTTCAGAGTTCATTTTTTTATGTCCCGGTCAGTAAATCTCGTTGTTATTTGTGGCTGTTTCACGGTAGAATTGGCGCTGCTTAGCTATGAAAAGAAAAATCTCTCACATCGTGACCTGGGTTTTGTTGGTGGCTTTGGCCGCGTTGACCGGCGCCTGCACCCGGGTTCTGCCATCCGGTTCGGAACCTTGGTCGGCGAGGTCATCGCCCCCGACGGGGCAAGCCTCCTCCAAGGGGGATTTTGACCCTGACATCACCGCGCGTTCGCCCGGGGCGCCGATTCTCTCCCCCACACCGGATGCCCCCCACGCCATCCCTGGAATCCGCACCGAACCGGCCCAATACGTGGTTCAGTCGGGCGACACGCTGGGGCAAATTGCCGATCATTACGAGGTCAGTGTCGAGGCCATCGCCGAGGCCAGCGGGGTCGCCGATGCCAACGTGCTGGAAGTCGGCCAGGAATTGATCATCCCCGTGCCGGACCCGGTCGCTCGCGGCCCGGCTTTCAAAATTATCCCCGATTCGGAGTTGGTGGCCGGGCCACACACGGCCAGCTTCGATGTGGCCGACTTTGTTTATGCCCAGGACAGTTACCTGATTCGCTACGAAGAAGAAGTGGACGGGCGTGTCCTGACAGGTTATCAGATTGTCAAGCGCATTGCCCAAGATTACTCGCTCAACCCGCGCTTGCTCTTGGCCGTGTTGGAATACCAGAGCGGCTGGGTGACTCGCGCCGAGCCGCGCGAGGACACGCTGGCACACCCTCTCGGTTGGGAAGACCCGGCTTTTGAAGGGCTTTACCGTCAGCTAGCTTGGACGGCCAACGAACTCAACCGCGGCTACTATCTCTGGCGGGTGGGCGGCGTCGGCAGTTGGGTCTTGCCCGATGGCGTGGTTGTGCCGGTTGACCCTACCATCAACGCGGGGACGGCCGCGCTGCAAACCTTTTTTGCAACCCTTTACACGCAAAAGATTTGGGAGCGCACGGTCACCCAAGAAGGTCTCTTTGCGACTTATTACCAGCTTTTTGGCTATCCCTTTGATTATGCCTACGAGCCTCTCTTGCCCCCGAACTTGATTCAGCCGCCCATGCAGCTTCCCTTCGAAGAGGATGTCGAATGGGCCTTTACCGGCGGCCCGCATGGTGGCTGGGGCAGCGGTTCCGCCTGGGCCGCGCTGGATTTTGCTCCCTACGTGGAGGAACTGGGCTGCGCCTCCAGCGATAACTGGGTCACGGCGGTGGCCGATGGCTTGATCGTCCGCTCCGGCGATGGCGCTGTGGTGCAAGACCTGGATGGGGACGGGATGGAACAAACCGGCTGGACTGTCCTTTACATGCACGTGGAGGATCGCGGCCGGGTTGAGGTTGGCGCGGCTTTGGAGGCCGGTAACCGGATTGGGCATCCCTCCTGTCAAGGCGGTGTCTCCAGTGGCACCCACGTTCACATCGCTCGGCGGTATAATGGCGAGTGGATTCCGGCCGACCAGCAAATCCCTTTCGTGCTCGATGGCTGGACAAGCGCCAGCACGGGCGAGGCCTACGAAGGCGTTCTGCAAAAAGATGATCGTACCGTCCTGGCCGAGAATGGCGCCACGCTTGAGAATTTGATTCAGCGTTAGCCCACAGGAACATTGATTTTATGCCTAAACGTCTAACGAAGCTCTGCCTCCAATCGACGAGACTTAACGCAGAGTCGCGGAGATGCAGAGACGCAGAGTTTTTTATTTTTTTTGCCGCAGGCACGCAAAGCGTCCGCGTCTCTCCAGGCGTGTTTTTTACGCCCTCTCTGCGCCTCTGCGTTAAAAAAATTTTAAGCTTCGATGGAAATCTTGTCTCGTTTGCACCGAGGCGTGCAAAGCAAAAGTATTTTGTCCTTCAAGGAGTACTTGTGCTTTTCCTCCTAACCATGACCGGATGCAGTTTGCTGCCCGAGAGCGACCCGGCCTTTATCCCCCCGTCCGATTTTGAGGCTAGCAGCACGCCCATGGAGAGGCTGCTCCCGACGGATACCCTCGTGGCTGATAATCCCGGCGTGACCCATACGCCCGCGCCCACAGCAACCCCGGTCGTGGCGACGGAAGCACCTGCACCCACATCAACGGAGATTCCTAGCACCCCTACCGCGACCCCGTCACATAGCGGGCCGATTTTGTATTACACCCAGGCGGGGGATACCCTCGAGGCGGTAGCGGTTCGTTTCCACGTTTCCCCCGATGAGATTACCTCCTCAGAGCCGATTCCAAGCCAAGGGTTCATCAACCCCAATCAGCTCTTGCTCATCCCGCGGCGACTTACCAACACGACCTCCTCCACGCACCTGCTGCCCGACAGCGAGTTTGTTTTTACGCTCTCTTCGATCGGCTATGACACATATGGCTTCGTCGGCGAAGCGAATGGCTATCTGCGCAACTACGCTGACTATCTGGGTAGCAGCGGAGAGACCACCGGCGCGGAAATTTTGCAACGGGTGGCCTACGACAATTCCATCAACCCGCGTTTGCTGCTGGCGTTGCTGGAATATCAAAGTGGCTGGGTCTACGGTCAGCCTAAACCGGAGTCGGATCTGGAATATCCTCTCGGGTACGAGAACGGGTTGGCCAAAGGGCTTTTGGGTCAGTTGAAGTGGGCGGTCAACCAACTCTCGATCGGTTATTATGACTGGCGCGAAGGCCGTTTGAACCAACTCGAGTTTTCTGACGGGGTGACGGCTTATATAGCCCCTGATCTCAACGCGGGGACGGCGGCTTTGCAATATTATTTTGCCCAGGTGTACGACAGCCAGGGCTGGCTGGAAGCGCTTGATCCCGAGACCGGGTTCCCGGCCCTGTACGAAGAGATGTTCGGCAACCCTTGGAGGCGGGCTCAAGACGTGGAACCTCTCTTTCCGCCCGATTTAGAACAGCCTGAATTGCAGCTTCCCTTTCAGGTTGGCTCGATGTGGAGTTACACGGGTGGGCCTCACGGCGCCTGGGAGAAAGACGGTTCCTGGGCGGGGATTGATTTTGCCCCGGCCAGCACGGTCAGTGGCTGTGTCGAATCGGATGCCTGGGTGATAGCCTCTGCCCCGGGGTTGATCGCCCGCTCCGAGCGGGGGATTGTGGTGCTCGATCTGGATGGCGACAGCTTCGAGCAGACCGGTTGGGCTATCGTTTATCTGCACATCGCCAGCGAAGACCGCGTCGATGTGCGCGAATGGGTTGAGCCCGGAGAGCGGCTGGGCCACCCCTCCTGCGAGGGCGGGCGTGCCACCGGCACCCACGTTCACATGGTGCGCAAATACAACGGTGAGTGGATGGCTGCTGACGGGCCGATTCCTTTTGTGTTGAGCGGATGGCACGTTCGAGGCGGCGAGGAGGCCTATCAGGGTTACCTGGTTCGGGGCGATGAAGTGGTCACGGCCAGCCAGGTCGGCAATTACGACAGTCGCATCGAACGGCAAGCGGAACCATGATGGGTCGATCGTTGTTGGGCCGGATTCTTTTTTTGGGGAGTTTTTTGTTCCTGTGGGGGTGTCGCGCCGCTGCGGCGACGCCTTCGGCGGCCGCGGTTGAGTCGACCAGCCCCCCCACAACGGAAGCGCCTACCCCCACGAGTACTGAGTCTCCTATTCCCACCCAAACGGAGACTCCCGCTCCCCCAACAGCCACCCTCACGCCCAGCGCTACTCTCCGCCCTAGCTATTCCCTCCTCCCTGATGCTGAAATCGTTTATTCGGCTGCCGCGCTGGACTTCGACATCGACGCGTATTTGGACGAAGCGGGCGGGTTTTTGGGTGATTACGAGCAATATTTGATGCTGACCGGTTGGTCTTCGGCGGCCGAGGTTGTCGAGATGGTCGCCCTGGAAAACTCGATCAATCCGCGCTTGTTGTTGGCCTTGTTGGAGTATCAGGGCGGCTGTGTGTTGGGTCAACCCCCTGACCCGGAGCATTTTGACACTGCCATGGGCGCGGGGAGCTATTATCGTAAGGACCTGTATGGCCAGTTGATTTGGGCCGCCCACACGCTTTCGGACGGGTTTTACGGCTGGTTGGATGGTTCTTTAACCCAATTCTCATCTTTGGATGATACAATCTTGCGCTCTGGCCCCCGGAGCAACGCCGGGACAGCCGCGGTGAGTTACTTTTTTGCCCAATTGAACGATCGGGCTGGCTGGGAGGCGGCGCTCGATCCGGAGAGCGGTTTTCCCGCTTTGTACGAGCGCATGTTTGGCGATCCCTGGGGCCGAGCGGCTGACTTGGGCGACCTGTTGCCCCCCGATTTGGAGCAGCCGCCGTTGACCCTGCCGTTCGAGCCCGGTGAGACTTGGTCCTACACTGGCGGGCCGCACGAGGCTTTCGAGCGCAACGGGCCCCTGGCCGGGCTGGATTTCGCTCCCCAAATGGGAGAGAGCGGTTGTATCCCCTCGGGTGAATGGGTCGTGGCCATGGCCGATGGCCTGGTCGTGCGCTCGGAGTATGGTGTTGTCATCCAGGATTTGGATGCCGACGGGCATGAACAAACCGGCTGGAACCTGATGTATTTACACATCGGCGCGGAGGAGCGCGTGGCCGAGGGTATCTACCTCCAGGCCGGGGAGCGGGTCGGGCATCCTTCTTGTGAGGGAGGACGAGCAAATGGCACCCATGTACACGTTGCCCGCAAATATAACGGCGTATGGATCGCCGCGGGCGGTTCGATCCCTTTCGTGTTGGATGGCTGGAGGGCCCATAACGGCGAGAAACCGTATCTGGGTTCGCTTACCCGCGATGCCGAAACCGTGATCGCCCATCAATTTGGTTCGGCGGTCTCGTTGATTACCAGAGATGAACCGTAAACTTGCGACTGAAGTCGTGCATAGGAGCTTCGCTGAGCGTCCACCTGCGTGGA
>CAZJBA010000073.1:0-15148 GCA_964544065.1 uncultured Anaerolineales bacterium
GCATGCGATTATTATACCTGTTCCTCGTTGACATCCCTGGTACAATTACATCCCTCAGGTCATCGCTCATTACGCCGAGATGCTGTGAAATTTGGATGTGACAGACAGTGGTTGTGCGTTCGTCACGAAATGGAGTTCGTCTTGTTGGAAAGAGTCAGAAAAAAACTTGCTCCCTGGATTGCCTCCGACTCCTTCGAGAGAGGCGATTTGTTTGTATTGGGAGCGATTCTGTTGTTTGCATTGGTGGTGAGAATCTGGAATGCTCGTATGGGGCTTCCGTACATGCACCACTGGGATGAGCCTGAAATTGTCTTCAACGCCCTCGACATGCTCAAGAACGGTGATTTGAATCCCCATTTTTTCAACTACGGCACTTTGTTGATTTATTTGAACCTGGGTGTCGATTGGCTTCACACCCTCGTTCTGAGAGCCTTACCGGCCGCCTCGCCATTCTCGTTAGACACCCTCGAAAACTTACGCTATGGCGCCAATTACGGCTTCGATTGGTACATCTCCCATCCCACCTTTTTATTCTGGAACCGGGTATTGACGGCCCTGTTTGGTACCGTCACAGTCGCGCTGGTCTATTGCCTTGGCCTAAAGCTGGGTAATCGTCTTGTGGCCTTAGCGGGAGCGATTCTGCTGGCGGGCACGCTGTTTCATGTCCAGCATTCCGCTTATGTGACCACGGATGTACCGATGACGTTTCTGGTCTGGTGCGTTTTGGTGTTTGTCTACCTCTATCTCGACAGGCAAAAGAGCCGTTACTTCTATCTGGCCCTGATTGCTTGCGGCTTGGCCACGTCGACGAAGTATAACGCCGGGCTGGTCGTGATCGTGCCTGCCGCGGCGTTGCTGCTTGGGCGCAAGTTTGAGAGTTATCGCCCCTGGCATTGGGCGCTGATTCCGCTGGTGCCCGCCTTCGCTTTTTTCGTCGGCACGCCGTATGCTTTGTTCGACTTTCCCGCCTTTTATGAGGATGTCAGCTATGAGATTCTGCATTACAGCGTGGAGGGGCATGGCGGTGCGGACATCGAACCAGGACTGCCGCACATGCTGCATCAGGCCACTTTGTTGGGAGAGAACTTCGGCTGGGCCTTTCTTCCCTTTGCCGTATTGGGGCTGGTTAAGTTGGTTGGGTCTACGCCCGGTTTGCTCATCTTGGGCTATCAGGCCATCTATTTCCTCTCCGTGACCCAGACGAAAATCTCTTTTCACCGCAATGTTCTGATCCTTTATCCCTTCATCGCGATCCTTTTTGGACTAGGACTCTTGCTTGTCTATGAGATTCTCGTCCAGCGAGACAAGGTAAGAAAATATCTAGGCATCGTTTTGCTCCTGGTCGTGGGGGGATATTTGGCGCTGTCCTCGGCCAAGGCTGCTTACCGCAGTTGGAAGGTCTGGTCGCGGCCCGAAACGCGCACCCGCGCGGTCTTGGCGATCAATGAGTTGACCGAGTCATCTCCTGACGCCCTGGTGGGCGTCGCCTTGGAGTTGCGCATGCACCCCGCCAACTTGGCCCGGCTGGAGGCGGATTACCGCCAGCGTCCCTATCTCAAATTGATTCAACGGGCCGATGATTATGATATCCTTCTGGGATATGGCAATCTGCAAGGCAGCAACCCCGAGCAACGCGAGCGCGCCGACAAGATCAACGCGGTGATCGAACAAATCCCCGAGAAATTCGAATATAAGATCGGTTCAGGGCCGCTCTATTTGCACCTTTTTGCCGAAAACCCCGAGGTGGTCATCATCGAGGAGACGGAAAAACTCGTTGATGAAATTGATTTTTGATTCAATTCAGAATTATTTTCTTAAACTTCATGAAAACCTGTAAGGTCTTGAGAAACAGATGCCCAAATTTGACCTCCACTTCGATCCCCCTTTGATGAACGCGGCCGGGACGCTCGGTTTTGTCCCTGGCGCTCATAGTGCGGTGGATTGGGCCCGATTGGGCGCTTTTGTGACCAACCCAATCAGCCGATTGCCGCGCTCACCGGCCAAGGGCGCCCGCTTTCTCGCCTATCCGGGCGGATTTTTGTTGCATACGGGGCATCCCAATCCGGGCTTGTCGCAAACGATCCGTCAATATGCTTCGGCCTGGGAACGCTCTTCCCTGCCCGTGATGGTGCATCTTTTAGCCCAAAATCCCGGTGAATTGGTCGCTATGATCGAGCGGTTAGAGATGGTCGTGGGGGTAAGGGGTGTTGAAGTAGGACTGCCCGCCGACGCCACGCCGGGATTCGCCCATCAGATGGCTCAGGCTGCTTTTGGCGAACTCCCCGTCATGCTGCGGATTCCGCTGGGGAGCAGCCTGGAACTGGCCCGCGCCGCCGCGGATGCGGGAATCGGTACGGTCAGCCTGGGACAACCGCGCGGCACCTTGCTCGATGAGGATGGCAACTTGGTTTCAGGGCGTTTGTACGGTCCGGCCATTTTCCCCCAGGCGCTGCGAGCGGTGCAAGCAGTATCAACAACGGGACTTTCTATAATTGCAGCCGGGGGCGTCTACGATCCCTTTCAAGTCGAGACGATGTTGAAAGCGGGAGCCCGCGCCGTGCAAGTGGGCGCCTCCCTTTGGAAAACGGGAATCACCCCTGGCGTCGAATCTGCTTCCTAGCCAATCCCTCTTCTTCTTGTCACCTTATATTTTAGCGCTCCATCCAGATGGTCACCGGCCCGTCGTTGTGAATTTCGACTTGCATGTACGCACCGAACTCTCCCATTTGGGTGGGCACCCCCTCGCTGGCCAGGCGCTGGGCGAATTGCTCTACCAGGGGTTCAGCTACATCGGGCGGGGCTGCCCTGGTGAAGGAAGGACGCCGGCCCTTGTTGGTATTCGCATAGAGGGTAAACTGTGACACGACCAGGGCCTCGCCGCCGACGTCCAAGAGCGAAAGGTTCATTTTGCCCTCGTCATCTTCGAAAATGCGCAGGTTGGCGATTTTGTGAGTAAGGTACTCAATTTGCTCGCTGCCGTCCTCGGGGCCGATGCCCAGCAGAATCACCAAACCCGAACCGATTTCAGCAATGATGTCCCCATCCACGGTGACGCGCCCTTCTCGGACGCGTTGCAATAATGCGCGCATAATACTCCCTTCTTTGCATCCTCTCAATCATTCGAGGGTTCGCCGGAGGCGGGCAGAGCAAGAAGTCTATTTCTTTGGGCCGGATTTGGATTCCAACACTTTGAGTTTCAGGCGCATGATTTGCGCCTCGATGAGGCCATCGATCAGACTGGGGTCTACTCTGAGGCCGTGCTCGGTTAAATATTTATTGGCTAAGTCGACAGCGTAATCCTTTTTGGCCATGGCCAAGTTGGCTCCGGCTTCCACGGCCAATTGCTTGGCGCCGCTTTGTTCGGCTGCCAAGACCGCCGCTTCGACGGCTTTGTCGACCAGGGCGCTGCGGGTCTTGGGGGTGTCTACCGGCGGGGCATAGCTGGAGAATTGTGAATTGACTTCGGCTTCGATCAAGGTGGCGATTTCTTCCACGTCGATGCTCACCCCGGTGCGGTCCAGGTAGCGCTGCACCGCGTCAATGGCGTACTGCTTCTTCTCCGAGCCTCCGGCAAGCTGGCCGGATAACCCGGCCTGTTCAGCCGCTTTGACCGCGATCTGAATGCCCTTTTCAATAGTTGACAATTGTTCTTTGGAGAGATTTTGCTTGATCTCGGCGGAACGCTGGCGCACCCATTGAAAGAGAGCCGCTACCACGATGGGGATGGCGATAATCAACAAACCTTGAGCCAGAATGGATAAAAAATTGGTCAACACAGTTCCTGCATCCATAATTTCCTCCAAAAATCTGCACGGTTAGGGCAATCCAATTGCTTCTTTGACTTCGCCGAGGGTTTCTCGGGCAATTTTGCAGGCTTTCTCCCCGCCTTCTCGCAGCATGTCCCAGACATAATCGGGATCCTCTTCCAATTTGGCCCGGCGTGCTCGGAAGGGAGCCAGGTGTCTATTCAAATTTTCAGCAAAGATCTTCTTGCATTCAACACAGCCGATGTCCGCGTTGCGGCAATCCACGTTAATCCGCTCGTTCTCTTCTTCGGAGGAGAAAATTTTGTGCATGGTGAAAACGTTGCAAATGTCGGGGTTGCCGGGATCGGAGAGTCGTTTTCGGTTGGGATCGGTGACCATTTGCATCACCCGCCGAGTAGTCTTCTCAGGGGTAGCGGCCAACTCAATGTGATTGTTCAGGCTCTTGCTCATTTTCTTTTCCCCGTCAATGCCGAGCACTTTGGGGATTTCGGTGGCTTTCATTTGCGGCTCGATGAGCACGTCGGTGTCATAGCGATAATTGAAAGAGCGGACGACCTCGCGGGTGAACTCGATATGGGGAGCTTGATCCACACCCACAGGAACAACAATGGCTTTGTACAGGGTAATGTCCGCAGCCATCAAAACGGGATAGCCCACCAAGCCATAATTGACGTTGTGGGGCTGCTGGCGAATGCGCTCTTTGAAGGTGGGCAAATCGGTCAACTTGCCCAGGGGTGTGACCATCGACAAAAAAGTGTGCAACTCGACCACTTCAGGCACGTGAGACTGAATAAAGATGATGCTCTCATCGGGGCGCAGGCCGGCAGCCAGCCAATCGAGGGCCATCTCGTAGGTGTTCTGGCGAAGATTCTTGGTCGTCTCTACCGTTGTCAGCGCGTGAATATCGACAATGCTGTAGATGGTTTCTTCGTATTCATCCTGCAAGGCGACGTAGTTTTTGATCGCGCCGAGGTAGTTACCGAGATGCTGCCGGCCGGTTGGGCGCGCGCCGGAAAAGACGCGGCCCTTCTTGATTGTCTTTTCTGTCATTCGTACTCCTAGTCCAAAATTTTTCGCACCGAGGCGATGATTTCATCAGGGTCAGCGTGGCGGCCTGTAGCTAATTTCGAATAAATCAGATCGCCATTCACACTGACTTCGAAACGTCCCCCACCAGAGGGGACGAGCTCAATCTCTTCTATCTTGTTTTCGAAGGGTTTCAGTAAAGCTTCTTTCGGGCTTACAGCCCTTTTCAAACTTCGCAATAGACAATTTCGATTTGTAGCATGATGCACTCTTGATTATGTCGTCGACGATTAGATTGTATTGAGTATATCACAAGCTGAGAGCGAAATGCGAAATGATAGCGTCTTTTGCAGGGCAACCGCATTTGCACATAATCAGCGCACTGAACAGCGTTGCGCTCGCTTCGCTCGCTCTGCGTACCTTCGGTATGCGCACCTTCGGTGTTGCGTGCTTCGCATGCGCGCCTTGGCGAGTGTGCGATTTTGCCAGATTCGCATCCTTCAACAGGGTTTCCCCGTAGGGGACGCAAAGCGAGGATGCTTATTTTTAGACTTTTAACTTCTCAATGCGATTTCCCTGCGTCTTTTGTGGCTGCTCTCTCACCGCGTTGAGACTGTGGTATAAATAGAGCTTATGAGCGAATCATACACCTTTCATCCACCGCGTCAAGTTGGACGTATCGTTCATCTAAGCATGATAGCCCTTTTGCTGGCAGGAGCTACCTGGGGGTTATGGGGCACCACCAAAGCGCAGGTAGGCCCTACTTTTTTGCTCTACTTGTTTCCGGCTTTATTGGCGCTGCCGTTAGCGCCGTATCTTTTCTATCGATTCTACACCTTACAAAATGCTAATTACACCTTGGCGCGTGACCACATTCGCTTGCAGTGGGGTTGGCGCGTGGAAGTTATCCCCACCCATCAGGTTCGCTGGATCCGTCCGGCTGCCGATCTGAAGGTTCCGCTGCCCTTGCCCTGGCTGCGCTGGCCCGGCGCCTTTGTGGGAACCCGTCGCATGCCCGATGGTACCCCCCTCGAATTCATGGCTTCGCAAAAAGAGAAACTGCTTCTGATCAGTAGCCAAGAGCGCATTTTTGCTATTTCACCGCGCCAACCCGAGGCACTGCTTGGCGCCTACCGGCGATTGATCGAACTAGGGTCGCTTAACCCCTCCCCGCCGGAATCCATCCATCCCAGCTTTTTGCTCGCTCGGGTTTGGCAAGCGCCCCCAGCCCGTTATCTTTTGCTGACAGGTTTCCTGCTTGGGGTCGCTTTGTTGGTATGGATCAGTTTGAGCATTCCCAGGCATGCCCAGGTTTCACTGGGATTCACGCCCACCGGCGCACCGCGAGAACCGCTGCCGGGGATTCAATTGATGCTCTTGCCCGTGTTCAACGCCTTCGTCTATTTTGTCAATGGCTCATTGGGATTGTTCTTTTTTCGCCACAAAGAGACCTACTCTTGGTCTTACTTGCTTTGGAGCGTCAGTGTCCTTGTCGTTGTGCTTTTTGGCCTGGCTACCTTTTTTATCCTGTGAATGAACTGACTTTTCCACAGTTGCTCCCTGGTTATCCACAGAAGTCCCCCTACTTATCCACATTATCCACAGAATTATGCAACTTCTCCTTGGGTTTAGCCTCAGCCTGATCATTAGTTTGCTTGCCTGGCGGGTTGGCTCGCTCTCCAACGATGGCGCCGTTACCGCAGCCATCACCGGCGGGCTGATTTTCGGTTTGGGCGGTTTGTCGTGGGCTGCCGTCTTGCTCACCTTTTTCATCTCTTCCAGCGCCCTTTCTAAGATGTTCTCCCAGCGGAAAAAGAGTCTGAGGGGGAAATTTGCCAAAGATCAACAACGCGATTGGGGCCAGGTGCTGGCCAACGACGGTTTGGGCACCATCTTGGCGCTGATGTTGGTTGTCGCTGCGGAACAAACCTGGCTCTGGGCTGCCTACGCTGGTGCGATGGCAACCGTCAATGCAGACACCTGGGCGACCGAGCTGGGCGTTCTTAGCAAAAAGTCGCCTCGATTGATCACGACAGGACAAATGGTGGACCCAGGTACATCGGGAGGAATCTCATGGTTGGGGACCTTTGCTACGCTGGGAGGAGCTGTCCTGATTGGGGCGGTGGGAGCAGCTCCTCTCCCTCGGGGCGGGATTCTGCCCCTGATTCTGGCAGCCAGCTTGGGGGGAGTCTGCGGCTCCCTGTTCGATTCGTGGTTAGGCGCCACGGTTCAGGCCATCTATCATTGCCCATCCTGCCAAAAAGAGACCGAACGTCATCCCGTTCACTCCTGCGGCGTGCCGACGGGTCACCTGCGCGGTTGGCGTTGGCTCGACAACGATATGGTCAACTTTTTGGCCTCGGTGGTGGGGGCGCTGGTTGCGCTGGGGGTCTGGTGGGGAGGACAAGCTGTCTAGCGGGAGTTGCCAAGCGGATACCCTTCGACTACAATCTAATCATGAAAAATGATCCTAATTGGGGTATGCTGGGGCACGAGTGGGCTGTTCGTTTGTTGCAGGGACAATTTGCCAACGGGCGTGTTCGCCATGCCTATTTGGTTACCGGGCCTGAGGCCGTGGGACGACGCACGTTAGCGCTGCGTTTGGCCCAGGCTTTGAATTGTCCCGAGGCGACCAAACCGGGTCGACCTTGTCGCCAATGTCACACCTGCCAGCGTATTGAGCGCATGGGACACCCTGATCTTTCTATCGTTCAAGCGGAGGAGGCCGGCGGGTCTTTGAAGGTGGATCAAGTGCGGGCGTTGCAGCATGGGCTTTCTTTGGCCCCTTATGAGGCTCCCTACCGGGTAGCGTTGTTGCTTCGCTTTGGCGAGGCTACCGCCAGCGCTGCCAACGCGCTGCTGAAAACGCTGGAGGAACCACCCGCGCGAGTTGTCTTGGTATTAACCGCCCAAGATGCCGAGAATCTCTTGCCGACGATCGTTTCTCGTTGCGAAATCATCCCATTGCGGCCTGTGCCCCTTGAGCAGGTTAGCCGGGGTTTACACGAACGGTGGGATGTTCCTATCGACGAGGCGACCTTGTTAGCCCATATCTCGGCGGGTCGCCCTGGCTATGCTCTGCGATTGCATCAGAATCCTGAAGAGTTGGACAGGCGTAAAGCCTGGCTCGATGATCACCAGAGGCTATTGGGAGCCAGCCGCGTGGAGCGTTTTCACTATGCTGAGAAATTGGCAAAAGACAAAGCCGATTTGCAAGCTGTTTTGTTGCTTTGGTTGTCACTCTGGCGTGATATTATGTTACGGGCGCATGGTTCGTCGGCTCCCCTGATCAATGTGGATTGTGAGCAGGAAGTTGATCATTTGGTTGGGGCTGTAGACCAAGCTACGACGCGCCAGATCGTCGCCCAACTGGAGCGTACCCGAGAGCGGCTATCGCGTTACACCAATACACGGTTGACCGTAGAGGTGTTAATGCTCAATCTGCCTCGAGTCGCATAGAAAGAACTTGGAGTATGATTCCCGCATCAAAGCGTGATTATTCGCCCCTGAATGCTTCTCTGGCGCTGTTGTATGACATCAGCCGCGAAATTGCCTCGACGTTGGAGTTACATCGGGTTCTGCGCCGAGTTTTGGCTCTTTCCATGAGAACGATAGGGGCAGTTAGTGGTAGCATCATTGTTCTTAATGACCGGAGAAATCCGGTTGATTCAGTGATCATTTACAAAGATAAGTTCATTGATCATTCCACCAGTTATCTGAACGATTTATTGAAGCAAGGTTTGGGCGGTTGGGTGTCGGAGCACCGTGAGCCTGTATTAATCCTGAACACAAAGGATGATGAGCGCTGGGTAGCGCGATCTTCCAACCAACAAGTTGGGAACAAGGCCAAATCGGCTTTGAGCGTTCCATTGATTGCGCGCGAACAATTTATGGGTGTCATAACGCTTTCTCATCCTGTGCCGCAGTTCTTCACCCAGGATCATCTCACCTTGGTGCAAGCGATCGCGGATCAGTCTGCTGTCGCGGTTGTCAATGCCCGCCTCTACGAAGCCAGCCAACAACAAGCCCGCGTCATGGGCGCTCTGGCCAAGAGCGCCACGGCGATCACATCGACTTTGCAACTTGACCAGGTCTTGGAACGGATTTTAGAACAGGTCGACCGCGCCCTCATGGTTGAGGTCGTTTCTCTTGCTCTCATCGAACCCGATGGAGAGTATCTCGTTTACGAAGCTTCTAGCTCCTCCGACAAGAGCATCATCGGAAAGAGGGTGCCGGTTGGGAAGGGCCTGGTTGGGTGGGTGGCGGAAAAAGGGAAAGGAATCATCGTCCCCGATGTCTATGAAGACCCGCGCTTTTTTTCTGGCATGGATCGGGAGTTAGACTTCAAATCCGAGGCGATTGCTTGCGCCCCGATCCGCTCGCGAGGCGAGTTAATTGGCGTTTTACAAGCGATCAACCCCATCGAAGGAGCGTTTGGTCCTGACGCCTTGTTAGTTCTTACCGGTATTGGCAGCTTGGCTAGTACTGCTATTCAACACGCCCGGCTTTTTGAAGAGCTTCAGAATACCCACCGGCGTTATCGCGATCTTTTCAACAATAGCATTGATGCCATCTTAATGACCGATTGGGAAGGCAATATTGTTGAAGCCAATGCCCAAACTATGATTTTTACGGGCTATCATCGCGATCGTTTGGAGCGAAAAAACATTCGATTTATCCACGATTTGGACGAAGAAACGATCGGGGAACATCTTGAGAATATCACCACTGGGGAAACGCTATCTTACGAATCGGAGTTGCACACAAAGGATGGCAAGCATATCCCCATCCAGGTTCACGTGCACTTAATCCAAATTATGGGGGAAGATTACCCTCAATGGACTTTCCGAGATATCACCGAACGAAAGGAGTTGGATCAGTTACGCGATGACTTATTATCGATGATTTACCACGATTTACGATCACCATTAGCTAACGTCGTTTCTAGTTTGGATGTCTTGGAGAGTATCACAGAGTTTGATGATGAAACGATGCGCTCTCTTTTTGATATCGCCGTGCGCTCAACGCAACGAATCGAGCGTTTGACCAAATCCCTTTTGGATGTCAATCGTCTCGAAGCAGGCCAGCCCGTAACCAGCACGAGTCCCACACAAGCTGCAAACCTGGTGGATGAAGCTGTTGAGGCTGTCTATCCCATAACAAGGAACAAGAGTCAGGAGATTATCTTGCAGGTTCCCGCCGATCTTCCCCCCGTTGACGTGGATAAAGATATGATTCGGCGTGTATTGATCAATATATTAGAGAACGCGGTCAAGTATACTCCTCCGGAAAGTGAAATCATCGTCGGTAGCAAACAGGTTGGACGCAATATGCGTTTCTGGGTTGAAGATAGCGGGCCAGGTATCCCTGCCGAGAAACGGTCGACCATCTTTGATAAATATACCCGTCTGCATGGTGAAACAGGACCCCGGGGGATTGGTTTGGGGCTTGCTTTTTGCCGACTCGCCGTGGAGGGTCATGGAGGTCGCATTTGGGTCGATGAAGGCGCGCAGGGTGGCGCTCTTTTTGCATTTACCGTGCCAGTTGCCGACACCGAAGAAATCGATGACCCAGATAGATGATCATCGTTTGCAAAACTGCGACGCTTCGCTCAGAATGACATTTGTTAGATGGTGATTCTACAAATATCTAACCTGTTTCACAGGCCAATGAACCATCCTAAAACTGTTGAATTTCGTTTGTTTTCATTCAATAAGGAGAATCATGCAATCAGTTGCGGAGAATATCTACTACGAGGATTCCTATGCGGGAGTCAATTTAGGCGCTATCATCATGTCCAGCGGTACCTTGTTAATCGACGCGCCCCTCAGGATCGAAGATGCCTCCACATGGAAAGCCGCCTTGCTTACCCAGAGTCAGGGTACACATCGGCTGATGGTCGTTTTAGACTCTCACATTGATCGCACCATCAGCTGTGGGGTTATCAAGTACCCCATTATTGCTCACGAAAAAACAGCTACGATCATTGAAAATCGGGGGGCTACTTTCAGAGGCAAAAAAACCAAGACTGGCTCTGATTGGGAACATTATCCCGATGTCAGGGGCGCGGTTTGGAAAACGCCCAGTATTACCTTCACCCAACAATTGGATTTACATTGGAGCGATACCGCCATTCAGATCGAGCATCATCCTGGCCCTACCCCGGGATCATCTTGGATTCATATTCCCTCGGAAAAAATCCTTTTTGTTGGCGATGTTGTCACGCCTAACCAGCCACCGTTTCTGGCGAGAGCAGACTTAGAAGTTTGGCATCAAACCCTCAACCATTTGGCCTCGCGTCGTTTTTACGAGTATACAATTTTTACCGGCCGCGGTGGAACAATCAATGCTGAAATCGCGCGCCAACAGCGAAAGTTCTTAAAATCTGTGCGCGGTCGTTTGAACACGCTCCAAAAAAACAACGCCAAACCAGAGGAGACGGCGGATATGATCCCGGCGCTACTGGAAAAAATTGCCTATCCCCCCGAAATGGAAGAGTTTTATACCCAGCGCTTGCGCTACGGATTGGAGCAGTATTACCGCCGCAAACTGCTCAAGGAAAATCACACCGATTAGTAGTACAGCGCAAAAAGGATTTGCATGACATCATCTCAATATGTTCCTGTTTTTGAAACAAGGCGCGGCGCTATCCGCGAATCGGTTCATTTTGGCGCGGTTGCGGTCGTTGATTGGCGTGGTAATCTGGTTGCTTCATTGGGGAATCCCCACCTGGTTACGTTCTTGCGTTCGACGGCTAAGCCTTTTCAAGCCCTGGCTTTCATTGAACAAGATGGGCATCGTTATTGGCAGCTGACCCAAAAAGAAATTGCCATCATGTGTGCATCCCATGCAGGCACAGCCGATCAGGTTGCTACTGTGGGCGGGATTCAGAAAAAAGTGGGCATCAACGAAAGCGCGCTCAAGTGCGGCGTTCATAAGCCTAAAGACGAAGCCGCAGCCGAGGCTTTACTCGCCCGCGGTGAAAACCCGACGCCCAATTATCATAATTGCTCCGGAAAACACACCGGCATGCTGGCTTTTGCGCGCATGCAGCACCATTCCCTGGGGGATTATCTTGATCCCGAACATCCCATTCAGCGCCAGATTCTAGAAACACTTAGCGATATGTGTGTCCTTGAACCCGAAGACGTCATCTTGGGGACGGATGGTTGTTCGGTGCCCAATTTCGCTATTCCCTTGTTCCATGCCGCTTGGGGAATGGCGCGATTGTGTAACCCGCAGGAACTCGCCCCGGGCCGGGCTGCGGCGTGCCAGGTGATCACAGACGCGATCAACGCATACCCGGAGATGATTTCTGGCCCTGGCCGTTTTGATACCCGCCTCATCCAGGTTGGCGCGGGTCGGCTGATTGCCAAAGGCGGAGCGGAAGGTTACATGGGTGTGGGCTTAATGCCGGGAGTGTTGGAATCTCATAGCTCGGGATTGGGAATCGCGTTCAAAATCTCCGATGGGGATGGCAAATCACGCGCTCACCCTGCTGTAGCCCTGGAAGTGTTACGCCAGTTGAATATATTTTCCGCCGTTGATTTCGAGAAACTCTGCTCCTTTGGCCCCCAAATTCCCATAAAGAATCAGCGCGAGCTTGTCGTCGGAAAAGGGCGACCGGTCTTTTCACTGCATATGCATCCAGCCAGAAAGAAGCCTCACCAATGACAACCCCCAAAGAACGTGCCTATCAAGTTCATCAGCGGTTACTTGAGTATTACGGCCAACCCAGTTGGCGGACTCATCTGCCGCCGGTGGCCGAATTGGTCTCCACGATCCTTTCGCAGAACACCAATGACACCAACCGAGATCGAGCCTTTGATGCGCTCCGAGAGCGCTTTTCAAGTTGGGAAGACGTGCGCGACGCGGAAGTCGATCATATCGTTGAGGCAATCCGTCCGGCCGGGCTGGCCAATCAAAAAGGGCCACGGATCAAGAAAGCCTTGCAGCAAATTACTGCTTTGCGCGGTGACTTATCATTAGCGTTTCTCAAGGAATATCCTCCCGAGGAAGCCTTCGATTGGTTGGTTCAATTCAAAGGGGTGGGGCCAAAAACTGCCTCGATTGTGATGTTGTTTTCTTTGGGAATACCCGCTTTTCCCGTCGATACACACATTCACCGGATTACTGGTCGTTTGGGGCTGCGGCCCAAAAGGATGAGTGCGGCGAAAGCACATGTTTATCTAGCAAAACTTTTTCCGCCAGATCGTTATTATGCCGCCCACTTGAACTTGATCCGCTTGGGGCGAGAAATCTGCCAAGCTCGTTCTCCTCGGTGCCTCGACTGTCCTTTGCAAGCTTTATGCGAGTACTACGCCAATGCGTTCGAAGGTTAATTTTTACTGATGCAGGCAGGTTTTCCTAAACTTTTGGATAATTGGATGTCAGTAAGTGCCATCTCAATTAACAGATTTGTTATGTAGACCGCTTTTTTTCGAGCAAAATCAGCTTGCCTGTTCAGCGAATCGTTCTATAATCAATATTTATGAATCACTCTCATCAACCCGACGTATTCAAAGCGTTAGAAGACGCGCTGGATCAACTCAGCAAGCAAACCCTGCCCGTAAAGACGCGCTCACAGATTCAGGGCGCTCAAAAACGCCTCAAGCAGCTTCAACATTCACCAGAGCAAAGCGGTCAGCACGGACAATTGGCTGCGCTTTACCGAGTTTCGCGTAGTTTGGGTAGTTCCTTGAAACTGGACGAAGTCCTCACCCAAGTTATGGATGCCGTCATTCAGCTTACCGGTGCTGAACGAGGCTTTCTTACCTTGGTTGACCCAAGTACGGACAAACTAGACCTGCGTGCCGCTCGTAATATTCAGCAAGAAAGCCTTCAGCGCGAGGAGATGAAATTTAGCCGCACCGTGATTCGGTCGGTGCTAGAAAGGGGCGAAGGGCTTGTCACAACCGATGCCCAAGACGATCCTCGTTTTTCGGGACAAGACTCGGTGGTCATCTATGCATTGCGTTCCATTATGTGCGCTCCACTTTGGGCTAGAGGTAACATCATTGGGGTTATCTATGTAGATAACCGCGCTCAATCAGGTATATTTTCCGACAAAGACCTTGAGCTTCTAAATACATTTGCCAGCCAGGCTGCCATTGCGATTGAAAACGCTCGCCTCTACACTCGCACCGACGAGGCTTTGGCGGACCGGGTGTCAGAATTGGAGAAACTTCGCCAAATTGATCAAGAACTGAATGCGAATCTAGATTTAAAACAAAGCCTGGAAATTGCCCTCAAGTGGGCGTGTCAGGAGACCGAATCGGAACGTGGTTGGATTGCTCTCTATGAACAGGAAAACGACCAGTTTGAATTGGTCGCTACTTCGCCGGGAAACGATCTGCCCGCTCCGTGCAAAGATGTCTTGGGGCGATTAAAGACGAATCCAAAAGCTCAAATTGTTCTGGCAACAGCAGATGCTCCCGTGTATTACCTCGCTCCTTTCTTGCACGGTGATCGAGCCATTGGGGCCATTATCATGGCGCATCGGAAAACTATTTCTGAAGTCGACCAATCCTTTCTCCAACGCCTGGCTGGTCGCGCCTGCGCGGCGGTTGAAAACGCCCAATTGTATCAAGCTGTGGAAAAGGCCAACCAGGCCAAATCACAATTTATCTCCATCGTCACACACGAGTTGCGCATTCCCCTCACCTCTATCAAAGGTTACACTGATTTGATCCTTCAAGAAGCCGTTGGAGATGTCAATGAACAGCAAAAAAAATTTTTGGACGTGATCCATAACAACGTGTCGCGCATGTCCGCTTTGATCTCCGACCTTTCCGATATCTCTCGGATTGAGCGTGGCAAACTCAGACTGGAGCCAGATTTCATCTCCCTGCCGGCGCGAGTGGAGGAAACGCTGGATGGTTTGCGCCCCAAGATTGAGGAGAAATCACAACAACTGAAAGTTGACTTTGAGGAAGGTTTACCTGACGTTTATGCAGATCCCAACCGGCTTGTCCAAATCTTGACAAACCTGGTCAGCAATGCCTGGAAATACACTCCGAAAGAGGGCAAGATCACCATCCGGGCTTATCCCAAAGATAAGTACGTTTTCGTCGAGGTCAAAGACACAGGCTATGGAATCAGTGAGCAGGATCAAGAAGAGATTTTCAACCAATTCTTCCGCTCCGAATCTCCTCACGTGCGCGAAGAGATTGGGTGGGGGCTGGGGCTGAATGTAACCCGGCGGCTTGTCGAAGTCATGGGAGGAGAGATAGGCTTTCGTAGCAAGCTGGACCAGGGCAGCATTTTCTGGTTCCGGTTACCTACGGAAGAAATCGATATGCAGCTCTAAAGAATATTCTGCCAATAGGATAGGACTACGCAGTTCGCCGATTCGC
>CAZJBA010000074.1:0-14989 GCA_964544065.1 uncultured Anaerolineales bacterium
TTGTTCGACCACCGATTCAACCAAAGCGACTTCTTCCTCTGTCCAAGCAGGTTTGTCTTCCGGTTTTTGCAACCCTAGTACACCGATAGTTTCGCCCCGCAGTGTCAAAGGCGCTGCTAAGGTGCCATCTTTTTCTGCGCGCACAATCGTTTGCTGCTGGATCGCTTTTTGAGCCACAGGCGGTACTGATTGTTCGAAAAGTGGGGCTCCCTCTTGTGTGCGTTCGTAGAATTGAATTACCTGTTGGGGGATGAATTTTTGCCACTGTTCACGCAGGTAGAGTCTCTGTGTGGCTTCGAGTTCGGATAACGCTTTCTGTGTCTCTTCCAGAGAACGGATATTGGCCATGGCGATGGCGAGTTGATCGGCAACGGTTTGCACCAGGTCAATTTCTTCTTGGCTAAATTCGTGGATGCTTTCAATCGCGTCTGCTCCCAGGGCGCCAATGACTTCTCCGCGAATGATGATCGGAACTAATAAGAGAGATTTGTAGCCAAATTTCTGCGGCAATTCACGGATGGGCTCCATGAGCGGGCTGTTTTTGACGTCGGTGACGGCCACAGCCTGTTTGGTCTCCAGCATTTTTTCAAGAGGGGGATTACCGGCGATGGGGATCGTTACATTCGAATCGACCAACTCGCCGTTTTGAATCAATGCTCTCAAGGCGCCTTGCGTTTTGTCTTGGTTGAGAAGAAAGATGCCGCCTTGTGAAAAACCCAGGTAGCGCAGATACTCGGGCAGGACCAGCTCGAACATTTCTTGTTCGCTGCTCATTTGGCCTAGATTTTGAGCGATATGGTTGAGCGTTTCGGCTTCTCGTAGGGCGAGCTGGGTTTGTTCGAACAGGCGCGTGTTTTCTAGCGCGGCGGCTACCTGGTTGGCCAGCGCCAGCATGAGCTCTGCGTCTTCTTGGCTGAAATCCGGATGCTCGGGGCGGTTGATGACTGTAATGGTGCCCAAGGTTGTCCTACGATAGAACATAGGGACAACGACGATCGCCCCACAATTGGTTTCCCGGCGACGTTTTTGAACTTGAGGTTCTTCACGTGGGTCTGGTTTCCCTTTGGGGGAGATGGCTGGTTTGCGATTCCGTATGGCCCACCCGCTTAAGCCTTCCCAGAGTTCTTCATAGTCAACATCGACGACGTTCTCTTTGCCCGGGCCGCTTTTGATGAAATCGATCACACGTTTCTCATCGGTATCCATGGTGATGACGGTGGCGCGGTCCGCGCCCAATGCTTCGACGAGTCCGTCAGCTACGGCTTTGAGCATGTCGGTGATGGCTTTTTGAGGGTCGATCATGGCCTGGCTGGCATTGTAGAGAACCTGAGTCTTTTTCAGGGCTTGCTGGGTCTGCTCGAACAAGCGTGCATTTTCCAGCGCGTCGGCGATTTCATCGGCGAAGATTTCAATAAGTGCGGTTTCTTCTTCTGTGATCGGGTTTTCGGTCTGGTCTTTTACGCCCAACACACCGATGACCTCGCCTCGAACCGAAAGCGGGGCCACGGTGGCGTTTCCTCGGGATTGGGATAAGCTTTTTTGTTCTGTAGCCTGTTTCAATTCCGGAATCCACCAATCTTCAAGGGGAGTAACATGACCATGATCAAATTGATAGCCCCATGTTTCGGTTTCGCGCCGGAATCTTTCCCAGCCCTCGCGACTCATCGCTTGAGTCAGACGCTCTAGCTCAAGCAGGGTTTCTTCTCTTTCCGCCTCGATGCGTTTCCGTTCGGTTATGTCGGTTGAGATGCCAAAAGTACCCACAATATCGCCTTCTTCGTTGTAGAGGGGCAGCTTTCTGGTCAGAACCCAGGTGTCCGGGCGGTCGGGCCAGGTCTCTTTTTCCTCTTTGGTGATGGGTTGGCCGGTTCGTATCACTTGTTGTTCATCTTCGAAAGCTTGCTGGGCATGCTCTTCTGTGAAGAAATCGAAATCTGTTTTCCCTATGGCCTCGCTGGGCTCGTTCAGGCCAAAGTAAGAAGCGGTGGCTTGGCTGATGTGAATGAAACGGCTTTCAGTGTCCTTGAAATAAATTTTGTCGGGCACGTTTTCCATGAGGGTATTTACGAGATGTTGCTGGCGCGCCAGGGCTCTATATAAGCGGGTGCTGTGAATGGCCGCGGCAATCTGGCCGGCCAAGCCTACCAGCAGGACTTGATCCTCTTCGGTGAGAGCTCCGGCTTGCTCGTGTTGGACGTCGAGGATGCCTAATACTTCATCGCGCCATTTGATAGGCACGGCCAATTCTCCCTCGGTTTGGGGCAAATCGGGATGGGGAACCCAGTCGGGGTCTTCGGCCACATCAGAAGCCAGTACCGCCTCCCCCGTCGCTGCTGCGGTACCGACGACGCCTCTACCGTATGGCAGGTTATGCCCGGCTGCTTTCATTTTTTTACCGACTTCACCATAGCCTACCTCGACTCGCATGGCCTCGACTTCTTCATCGTAACGGAAGATTTGGGCGTGGTAGTAGTCAAAGCGTTCCTTGACCAAGGTGACCACCGATTGATAGATTTCCTCCAGGTCTGAGGCTGTGGCGATATCTTGGGAAATTTCTGTGCTAGTTTCTACTTGGCGGCTGCGTCTGTCTAAGGTCGCCTGGATTTCTTGCTCGAGTTGCTTGCGTTGGGTAATGTCGCTGGCGATCCCAAGCACGCGCCGGGCCACGCCATCTTCATCCAAAAGTGGCCGTTTAATGACCTGCATCCAGTGTAAATTGCCATCTGCATCTGTGACAAGCTGCTCGGGAATGAATTTGTCCTCTTGGGTCTCCATGACTTCAAGATCATCCCGGCGGATGGTTTCAACTTCATCGCTGTTGGGGTTGAAGTCAGCGTCTGTTTTACCGATGATGTCCTTGACGTCGGTGTTATAGGCTTGGGCCAGAGCTTCGTTTGCCAGTACGAAGCGACCTTCTTGGTCGCGGACAAAGATGAAATTCGGTAACGCATCGATGACGCGCCAGAGGAATTCTCGTTGCTTGTTGAAGGTATCCTGGGTGATTTTCAATGAGACCGTGTTGCGAGCTTCGGATAACATCTTCCACAAGAATTTGGCAGTATCTACATCCGTTACCAGGGGGGAGAGCGTCTCCTCTATGCTTGTCAACGCTTGCATCAGAGGTTTGAGCGCAAAGCCTTGCGTCAATCTTTCGTCGGCTTTTTGCTGCGTAAAAGCGATGAACTCCGCGCGGTCTTCCGTCTCTAGACAAGCCGCAATATAGTTCAAATCATCGCGAGCGATCTTATCTCTTCCCGATGGTTTGAATTCCTGGTAGCTGGGGATCTCTTCAAGATGCTGACTGTAGGTATTTGTGAGTGTATCCAGGTTTTCTCTGATCTTATTGGAGAGGTTTTGCATGGAATCCTTACCTCATAGATCGCTAATTCGTATCTTCTCAATAAAGTGGGGCAATACCAATGGAATGTCATTCTGAGGGCGTTTTTTGCCCGAAGAATCTCCGATATCGATATTGGAGACTCTTCGTTCACAAAAAACGTTCTCTCAGAGTGACATGTCCCACGGTTTTTCAAGATGATACGCTAATTACTCGTTCTGATCTCGGCTGGCGGGCTGCTCCGACAATTCTTCGGCGCTGCCCAGGCGGATAAACGTTGGGCGTTCTAAGGCGGCGCCCAATTCTCGCACGGCAGACCGGATGACGGTTTCCGGGTCAGTTTTCTGGCGAACTCGGGCGGAAATCTGGCGAATAAATTGTTCCCGGCGGGCGCGTTTTTCCAGTTGTTGGGTGGTTTGTTGTCTTTCGATATAGCTCTCTACTCGTTGGACGACGCTGCCCAGCATGGCGCTTTCCTCGTCCAGGAAATCTTTTTCTTGTGTGTAGGCAATATAGATGCGCCCTACCCGTTCTGCGCCAAGGCGCAAACCGGCCACATTTTGGCAAGATAGGTCTTTCGCTTCCATATTTCCGTAAAACTCGTTTTGGTACTCGACAGCAGCCACGCATAAATTTGGGTATTGCATCGCTGCGGGAATACGTTTGGCAATCCACTGGAACAGAGCGAGGATGGTTGGCTCTTCGGCGATGTATTGGCCAACCTCGTTGATAAAGTTAAGCTCTTGGACGCGTTTGTTGAGCTTGCGCTCGACGCTTCTGCTCAGGTTTTCTTCGGTCTCTTTTTCTGAAGTGATATCGGCCATGATCAGGCCCCAGGCAAGCACTTCTTGTTGTTCGTCCAGGAGTGGAAAGATATTGAGATTAATCAATAGGGAGATTCCGTCTTTGCGTTTGACCCTTATTTCTTGGGTCCAGTTTTTCTTTGCCACAGCCTGTTCGGCGGCGTCTTCAAGCTTGGCGTTTTGATTTTTGGGCAACAGGTCGGCGAGGGTGTTCCCGACTACTTGGTTCTCTTCGAGGCCGAACAAGGCATAGAAAGACTTGTTGGCGGTGGTAAGTTTGCCTCCTGTATCAGTGATAGCAATAGCGTAAGGAGCGGATGCCACCAGTGCGGCGGCGAGTTTTGCTGATTGCATTATTTTGATCTCCTGGATGTATCTATGGATTCATTCATGACGCTCTTGCTCAGGTGAGGTTGTTTTCAGTTGCACAAAAACGCGTGATGTGCCCAAGGCATTGTGAAGTTCCTCCAGGGCAGTTTCGATAACCCTATCCACACCGGCAGCGCGGCGCATTTTGTCTGTGATCTCGCTGGTCAAGTGTTCGCGGGCTGCCCGGCGCTGCGTGTCTTCATAGAGGCGGGCGCTCTCTAAGACGCTCCCCATTTGTTGGGCTAATGTCGCCATCATTTCGTTTTCCTCATCAGTCCAGGTGTCATCCGGATTGGCTTTATGAGCGTTAATCGTGCCAATCTTTCGTCCGAGTACCCGGATGGGGATTTCTAATTTGGGGAGCTCATCACTTTGTTCCATGCTAGCTGATTCTGCTAGTTGAGAGACGGTTCCTCCTTTGTAGCGGTAACCGATAGCTGAGCGCGTTTGGACAAAGCGTCGCCAACCTTCCTGGCTGATTTGGCCATAAGCTCGGCGCTCTGTGGCCAGGCTAGCTTGTACTTGCTGGAACAAGCCTGCGTTGCTGATTGCCATGGCGATTTGGGTAGCCATAGTTTGAAGGACGGCAACGTCCTCATCGCTGAAAGCCTGGGGTTGTTTGCTCTGCACATCCAGCGCGCCGATGATTGCGCCTCGGGCCTCGAGCGGCAGGGCCATCTCCGAGCGGGTTTCGGGCAGGTCTGGGTTATCGAAATAGACTGCGTCTTCGCCAACATCCAGGGCAATGCGTGGTTCGCCCCGACTCGTAACATAACCGACAATGCCTTCTTGGCCCACTCTTAGGCGGTGCCCCCGGGCCAGCATGGTTTTGCCTCCATCGCTGGAAGCAGCTTGCAAGATAGCCCATTTTTTCGTTTCATCAACGAGAAAGAGCCCGGTATGATAGAAGCCAAATTGTTCACTAATTAAGTTGACCACTTCCGAAGCTAACTCTTGTAAATCTAATATCGAGGCTGCATCTTTTGCTACGGCTGTGGTTGCTTCCAAATACCGAGCGCGGTGCTCCAGTTGTTGGGTGCGTTTTTCGAGACTGGTGCGGATAGCTTCCAGCTCTAGATTTCTCTCTCGCATAATTTTTTCGTCGCGGCGGGCGCGAGAAAATCCCTCCGAGATGCTCTGGACAGCAAATTGAAGAGGGAGCACAATTAGACCCAGCAAGACAACGAATTGGAGCCAATCTGTGAACACGCCCGCTCGAATGGTGTAGCTTACCAAGCCTTGTCGCTCAAGCATATAGATACCGAACGTGATCATTGCGCTCAGAATAGCGAAGACGATGGCTGCCTCTTGCCCCACGAGCAAGCCTGCCATCAGAACGATAAATATGAAACCGGTGATGGATGTGCTGCGGATACCATTGAATTGATAAATGCCAAACGTGAATAGTCCCAGCAGCAAGATCAACAAAAGGATGCTGGCCAATTGTAGGCGTTGAAAGCGTTGCAGGAGCCAAAGCACCCCCATAACGATCAAGGTTATTACCCCGGAGGCTATGTTTTCGGCTGCGTTGCCCGGTTCGAAAAATGTTATGATCAGGGGAGCAACGATGGCAAAGAGGGCGATTGTGCTTAGCGTTGCTCTAAGCAGTTGCGCCGCCCGGTTTTTTTCAGCGTCTTCGAAGGTTGGGGTGGAAAAGAGAGTGCGAAGCCAACGGATCATGATGACGTCCTTTGTTTGTCCTCGTTTTCATCCATGCTGAGCTGGATGGATACGTCGTGAAGGTTGAGCGATTCGCCGATCTCGCGCACGGCGGTTTGTAAAATATCGTCTATGTCGAGCGTTTCGCGAAGCTGGCCGGTGATTTCCGTGACTGTGCGGTTGAAGCGGGCGCTTTGTTGAGTTTGCTTAACCAGGCGGGTGTTCTCAAGGGCAAGCGCTGCTTGGGCGCTAATGCTTTCTAAGAATGCCTTGTCTTGGTCTGTCCATTTTTCATCGTCGCGCTCCACCGTGATGCTGCCCAAGACTTGACCGCGCAGCACGAGGGGTAGCTCCATGGTTGCATCCGGATCGAGTTCGCTGGGAGCGTCGACTTGCTTGATGGTATAGCTGAGTTCATCTTCTTGTGAGGTGACGTTTTCCCAGGCTTCGGCCAGATACTGCCGCTGCAGGGCCTGAATTTCTCTGAGGTTTTCTTGGGTTTGGCGCAATAGCCGAGCGTTTTCAATGGCTGTTGCCAAGCTGTCAGCGATGCCTTGCAGCACGATGATGTCATCTTCGTCGAAGGCCTCGGGCTGGGTTGATTGAATGGTCAAGGCCCCTAGCACGCGATCCTCGCTGATGATGGGTAAGGCTAACTCGGAGCGGGTCAGAGGCAGCTCCGGATTTTCGAAGTGGACAGCCTCTTCGCCGGTATCCAGGGCGATGCGCGCTTTCCGATTCGCTGTGGCCCAGCCGATCATGGAAGAGCCGCCTACGGCTAATTTGTGGCCGGCTGCGACCATCTTTTTGCCCGCTTCTCCTGTGCCAACCCGCAGAATGGCATAGTGGCCGCGTTGGTCAAGCAAAAAGACGCCCACGTAATACAGCTTGAAACGTTCTTTGACCAGGTTGACGACTCGTTCAAGGATGGCCTCCGTGTCGAGGCGCACATTGATGGCGCGTGATATTTCCGCCGCGGTGCGAATCTGCACCTCGCGGCGCTCAAGGTCGCGCGTCCGTTGTTGTAGTTGGACGCGCTCCTCTTCTAGCCCCGCAGTTAGCTCGTTGGCCTGTTGTAGGCTCCTTTTCAGGCTGTTGATGAGCACACTGAAAGACGCAACCGCCAGGATACCGATCAACAGCAAGGGAATGCTTGTGCTTGTCCAGGGAAACATCGAGGTTGGGTCGAGGTAAGCACTCAGGTCAGGGGCCGGAATCAAGCGCCAGTGCATCAAGGCGCCTATGGCTAAAAGTGTGCCTGTGGCGATCAGTGTGGCGATGATGCCAGGAAGGGCCCCGAAGAACGCGGTGGTCAACAGGGCTACGCCCATCCACCAGATCCGAGCGTCCCCAGCCGCGGCATACATAAGCGCTGAGATCATCCCGGCGACATAAAATGCTCCCACCAGCGTGCCCGCCCGCAATGGATAGGGGATCCGCCGGAAGATCGTGATGACTAACGTCCAGCCATAAAGGAGGGAATATAAGGCGATAGTGACGTAATCACGCCTCGCGATGGCCAAGCGTACGTTGATCAGAAAGGGGATGCTGCCGGCGATGGTTGCAATGATGAGAACGGCGTTGAGAATTCGCTCGCGCCAATATTGAATCTCGTCCACCTGATTTCCTTGATGGGAATCTAGAATCCGTTTTATCAATAAACTCATTTTTCCGTCTCCTCGTCCTCTGCCAGCGTTGGCGGAGTAGACGTTTCCGCGATTTGTATATGGGTGCGGGTTGCTCCCAGGGAGGCGTTGATTTCTTGTGCGGTTGTGCGCAGTACACTTTGCATATCCGGAGCGCGGCGAATCTTGGCCGCGATGTCGAAGAGTTGCCGCTCTCGTTTGGCTTGTTCTTGGGTGTTTTCGAGCAGATAGGCGTTGCGTATGGCGATGGCGACTTGAGATGCTAAGGTGGTTAGCAATTGCAGGTCGTCTTCGTTGAAGCGGTGTTCATGTTCCAGGTCCTGAACCACCAACACACCAATCGGTTCTTCGTGAATCAACAACGGGACTCCTAGCCAAGATTTGGCCGCGCCTGTTTCTGTGATGATCGCTCCCAAAGCGCGGCTGCGCCTGACCGTGTCTTCTACCAGCATGAGCGGTTGCCGCGTGCGGATGACGATGGAAGTCAATCCCTCCCCCAGAGGGAAAGGTGGCACCGAGGTGATCTCCGGGCCATCGTGCATATAGGGAATTTCGACCGTGTTGTCATCTTTGGAGTAGAGTGCGATCAGAAAGCTGACTTCGCCCATCACCTGGTTGACGTGTTGATCGATAACGCGATAGAGCGAATGGATGTCCGTCTCGGTGGCGATGGATTGGCTGACCGCATTGAGGGAACGAAGCTCAATCAGGCGTTGTTGGGTTGTTTCCAAGGCCTCAACCTTCTCTAAAGCGGTTCTGGTGATTTCGACGAGGCTGTTATAGGGTTGCAGGGTTAGGGGTGTCAATCTGTCCGCCGAATCGCTCCCCAGGATCAACAAGGCTTTTAGATCCCCATTGGGCAAAATCGGCAAGAATGTGAAGGCCTGGCAATCTAGTTTTTGTAACATTGTCATCAGTTCGCCAGGGACAGCGTTGATTTCCTCATCTTGATGCGTCAGGGTGATTGTTTTTTGAAAATTCGCTTCCAGGGTTTTTGTATCCGTGTCGATATGCTGCCAACGCGGGAGAGTGCTCTCTCCTTGCGGGTCGAAAACAGCAACGTTGTATAAAACTTCCGGTTTCACCTGGAAAACTGCTGAGACGAAGGGGGTTTGTTTCAGGGTTTCGGACAAAGCTTCCAGGATCGCGTGGAGAGATTCAGCTTCAGCAATTCTATGGCTGGCTTGATATAAGGCTGAGGTGGCTTGCAAGTCGGTGCGTGTCGTTTCCAAAATGCGGATATTTCGTAAGGCGGAAACAATTTGGCTGGCTAGCATTTCCAGGGTGGTGGTGTCGGCTTGCTCGAAGGCATTGGTTTGGTTGCTTTGTACGTCCAAGACGCCTAGTATTTCATCTCCAGCGCTCAAGGGTACCACCGCCTCCGATTGTGTTTCTGGTAAGCCGGCGAACGGCAGATAGAAGGGGTCGACAGAGACATCTGCGGCAACATAAGATTGATTTGTGGCGGCGACTTGACTGATGATTGAGCGCGTCTCTATATTGATCCTGGCGCCTGATTCTACGGTTCCCTCCCCGGTGGTGCTGAACGATTTTTCCAAGATGAGATTTTCCTTGGATGCACCCATCAGGTAGATGGCAGCATGATAATAGCCGAAGCGTTCCACGACCAATCGGACGGTTTGCTCCAGCAACTTGTCCAAATGGGTTGTCGAGGTAGCGGTTTGAGCTACTTCGGCCGCGGTTTGGATTTGTTCAGTTCGTTCTTGGACCTGTTCCTCCAAAGAGCGGTAGAGGGTGCTCAGTTCTTGGGCCATTTGGTTGAACGAGTAGGATAAGAGCCCAATTTCATCGTTGCGATTTACGTCCGCGCGCCTGCTCCAGTGGCCCTCGGCGAAATATTGGGCTGCCTCGGCCACTTCTAACAAAGGTTGAACGATGGTTTGGGTTCCTTGCCAGATCAGCACACCTGTCAACACGATGGTGATGACCATGAGCCCCAAGAAGAAGGGAATCAGGGCGTTGATTTGCGAACGAATTTTAGTTGCTGGCAACTCTGTAACCAGGCCTGCATTCAGCTTGGGTAAGGGCGTATAGGTTGCTAAGACCTCTTGGCCGTCGAACGAGGTGAAGTTGACCACATCCTTGCCGGTATCTTCGAGTGGGGAGGGAAATAGTTTAGCTTGATCCTCGCTTGGCTCGATCGGGTTAGATTGGGTAGCCTCTTTGATGTTACGGCCCACCCCGACCAACTTGCCGTCTTGGGTGACAAAGTAGTCTCGGCTATTGAGCAGGCCTAAATTAGCAAATAGTTCCTCGATCAGCGTAGTTCCGGTGATACCCCAGAACGTCACCAGAAGTTCTTCGTCGTCATTGTAAATTGGCTTTGTGGTGATGACGGCAAGCGTGTTATACATTGGCTCTGGCCTGTAGTACGTCAGCATGGTTTGATCTTGGGACAGGCTTGCGTAGTAGGGCTTATCAGCCAAGGAGGTGCCTTCGAGGTCTGGCCTCGTCGCAACGAGTACCTTGCCCTGGGGGTCGACCATCAGAAATTGGTGGAAGATGGTTTCATTTTGATTGACGGTTTCCAGGTTGGCTAGAATCCGGTCGCGCCCCTCCGCCGCGGCCGGCGTCGACGTGCCTTGGGCTTCGATGATGGTTCCAATAGCCTTGATAACCGCGGATTGAAGAGGAATCTGGTTGATGCTTTGTTCTCTTTCCGCGACCCATTCGTCGATTTGCTTGATCTGTTTTTCTTCGATGGACAGGAGCGTGTCTTCGATCCGAGAGTTGAAAAGCTGGCGCGTTCTAAGATAGGCGGTGCCGCCTAACAGCAGCAGAGGAATCAGGGACAGCGACAACAGCACAATTAACATTGTGCGTGCTAATTTCCCGCGAAATTGATCGGTTGGTGCAGGAAATGTCTGTGACATGCTAGACTCCTCGGATTATATGGTTGGTGTGCACAGGTTGTTCGTTGACATTTTTCCCCTTCTTAATTTTGCTAACTTCGTTAAGCGATGAAGCGAATTTCATTCGAATTCCCAAACTTCTTCTCCAGCCAAAATCCGGCGGATTTGGTTGGGGAAGCGGTCAGGGTCAAGAGGTTTTCCGATAAACCCGTCGAAATCTTCTCGTTTTGCTTTTTTCATTTCCTTGAGGCTGGCATTGGCTGTTACCGCCACGACGAGAGTATCTTTTAGTGATTCCGATGCCTTGATCTTGCGATGAGCGCCATAGCCGTCTTCGTAGGGTAGGCGGATATCTAACAGGATCAAGTCCAAGCGTGGAAGGGTATCGGCGTATTCTACGACTTCGTAACCTGAAGTTTTCCATTCACAATGGATGCCCATATAGCCAAGCATACGGGCAATTAGAACGAAGTTGGATACATTATCCTCGACAACCAGGACAGTTGTATCTTTAGAAATCTCTGTTCTGGCGGGTTGATCTGGTTTTTGGGGAGTGGGAGTTGGGATCACGATTGAGCCTTTCGCAAGCAGGTGGCGATTCGTTGGGGAAGGGTATCTACATCAATAGGCTTCTGGATGTAGCCATCGCATCCGGCATCGAGCGTGCGTTCTCGGTCGCCTTTCATCACGTTGGCTGTCATGGCGATGATGGGTACATTCTTGAGTTTGGGCATGTCTTTGAGTTTTCCCGTTAGCGTATAGCCATCGATCTCTGGCATATTGATGTCCATAAGGATAATGTCCGGTGTTTTCTCTTCAATAACCGTTAAGGCTTCTTGGGCGCTTTCTGCCTCAAGGATAGTGTAGCCCTCCGCTGTTAGGACGCGGCTGACGAGGCGTCGATTGGCGAAATTATCCTCTACATATAAAACAGTTGCTTTTTCTTGCATGTCGTCTACCTTTAAATCTTATTATAGGTGCTGCCTGTAAATTTTACCACGAGAGCTTCCCTCCTGCCTCGCGAGACAAACGGAGATTAGAAAATTGTAAGGTTTTTTCCTTCGTTGAACGCAACTACCCCCTTTTGAGGCTGGAAGGTCTCCAAATAGAACAAACCCGCCGAGTGAAGCGGGTTTGTAAAGAGCGGGTGATGGGATTCGAACCCACGAATGTCAGCTTGGGAAGCTGATGCCTTACCACTTGGCAACACCCGCGTGAATTATGACGATTATATTCTCCACTTGGGGCACTGTCAAGATGCGGGTTGGCGCTTTGCTTCCTCTATCAGCACCTCTAGCAATTGCTTTTCGTCCTCTTTTGTGCCGACCTCCCCGTCGAGCCAGGCAGCGCGCAGCGTCTCGAGAATTTCGCTGTAGATCGGGCCGGTGGGTAGGCCGCGGGCGCGCAGGTCGTGACCGTCGATGTGGGGCGTAAGGTCTCGCCAGGTTTTGGCGAATTGCTGCAACGTTGAACGCACTTTCTCGTCATCGCTGGCCAGATAGAGGGCGAAGAGGGCGAAATCGGGCAACCTCTCCAGGCGCTTTGTGATCGCGCTCGGTTTTTTCTCGCTCAGGGCGGGCAGATCGGACCATATCTCTCGGGCGGCGCGGATGCTCTCCTCCAGGTCGCTGGGAAAGTGTAAGGTCTTGAAAACGCGGCGGGCCGCCTCGCCGGGCAACGGTAGCAGCCACAAGACGTAGGCCAGGCCTCTTTTCAGCCGCGCCCCCTTCCACCTGGGTTTGAGCTTCCAGTAACTCGCCGGTTCTTGAGTTAAATCCTCCAGTTTGGCAAATTGGCTTCTTGTCCACTCATCCCAGCGCAGATTCGGGTCGATCCTCTCCAGCAGGCCGAGATCATCCAGTCGCTCCAACATTTGGGCAGCGTTCTCCTCGTCGATGATGCTGTCCAGTTCGTGGCGGATGCGGTCACCCGAGACGCGGTCGAGCAAAGGGCGCGCTTCCAGGAGCAGCTCCAGGGTCCGGTCGTTGATTCGGAAGTCGTAGCGCTGCTCGTAGCGGACGGCCCGGAGCATGCGGGTGGGGTCGTCGACGAACGAGAGCGAGTGCAGCACCCGCAAGATGCCTTTTTTCAGGTCGCTCAGGCCGCCCCAGTGATCCAAAAGGTTGCCGTAATGAATGCCGTCGAGCCGCAGCGCCAGCGTGTTGATGGTGAAGTCGCGGCGGTGCAGATCGAGCTTGATGCTGCCACGCTTGACCGTCGGCAGGGCGGTGGGGTAGGTATAGAATTCCGTTCTGGCGGTGATGAAGTCGAGCGAATCGGGCAAGTTGGCGATGTTTGTGTCTTTGTGGTGGGGAGGCTCGCTTGCGTGGCGTAAAGCCGCGCTGATGGCTTGGCGCTGACCGTCGATGAACCATTTGGCCGTGCCGAAGCGTTTATGGGTGGTCACGCGGCCGCCAAATTCGGATTGGATCGCCTCGGCCAGGGCGATGGCATCCCCTTCGACCACCAGATCGAAATCCAGGCTGGGGCGCGCCAGGATCAGGTCGCGCACAAAGCCGCCGACGATGTAAAGGGCTACGTTTTTGCGTTCGGCGATCTTGGCCACGGCCTGCAGCAAGATCAAGCGGGAAGGTGGCAGGGCGTGTTCGAGTTTGTCGGCCAAATTTTGATGGCCCGGAGGCGGCGTTTTGGGCGCCAGCGTTTTAAGCAGGTCGGTGCGGGTGACAATGCCGATGATTTTGTGGCCCTCGCGTTCCACCACCGGGATTTGTCCCCAACCCGAATCGGTCATCACGTTTTGGAGATGCTCGATCGAATTGTCGGGATGGACGTGAGCTTTGCCCGCTTTCATCAGGCTGGATGCGGGCAAGTTGAGTTTGTGGGCGATCGCTCGATCGACAGCCCGGCGGGTCAACAGGCCGATGATCTCGCCATCTTCGACAACAGGATAGCCCTCATAGCCGTATCGCTGCATCAGCCGGGAGGCCGCTTGCACCGTTGTGTCTGGCGAGAGTACCTGGGGCGTGTAGGACATGATTTCGGCCACCGTGATGGGCGGGTTGATCAGGTCGGGCAGAATTTCAGCCAATTCGGCTCGCAACTCCTGGCAGGAGCGCTCTTTGATCAGCGCTGCGGCCGCGCGGGGATGACCGCCGCCGTCGAAGTGGGCCGCGACCTTGGAGACGTCGATGTTATCGTTGGTCGATCGGGCGATCATTTGCACCCCGCCGCGGATGGCGATGAAGACAAACAAAGCTTCGGGATCGAGCAGGTCGCGCAGTTTTTGGGCGATGGTGGAGAGCTCTTCGTTCGTGTCCCTGGCATCACCGCACGCTACGATTACGGCGTATCCATGAATTTCGAGATGCTCGGCGTTCTGGCGAAGCTGATCGTAGATGGCCTGTTGATCCAGGGAGAGAGGATGGTTGAGAAAATCATTGGCGATTGAAAGGCTGGCGCCGCGTTCCAGCAAATAGGCCGCCGCGCGCACGTCCCGCGGGGTGGTGCGCGTGTAGGTCAGCGAGCCGGTGTCCTCGTAGATGCCCAGCAGCAGTAGGGTAGCCTGGATCGGGTTGACGGGAATGTCCTCTTCTTGGATCGCTTCGACGAAGAGTGTCGCCACGGCCCCGATTTCCTCGGTGGTGATGTCCCAATCTGCGGGCGCGTCTTCCCGCCGGGCATGGTGGTCGATGGCCCGGACGCGGGTGTCTTCGTTCATGCCCTTGATGCTGATCAGCGATTGCGTATCGACCAGGCAGACCGATTCGATCGTCCCTTTGTCCAGGTCGCGCGGGTCGACAAAGGGCAGCTCGGCGCCGTAAAGTGTCAAAAAGCCGCGCCCGTTGCGGTTGATCTGCCGCGGCAGAACCGGGACCGCCTCCGGGTCGATCAGATGCGCCCCCAGCAGGGAGGCCAGGCCGTCGAAATCGGTTTGTTCGTGCGTCAAGATAATGCGCATAGGCAATATTGGGTCGCTTTACGAGTTTTCTGTCTGCAAACCTATTGTAATGGATATTTCCGCTTTTGGTGTCAAGATTTGCTAGAATGGCCAGGGCGATCGCATATGCATTTTGACTGTGTTCCACTCCGATTAAACATGTCATCGCTTCGCTTTGCCGCACGGTGTGCACCCATTTGGTGTACCTTCGGTATGGCGTGCATCCGCATTGTGAGCGGAGCTTCGCCGCGCTCTGCGTGCCTACCCCGTAGGGGTACTCTTCGAGCACGGCCAGGTGCGCCTTTGGCGGGAGCGAGGCAATCGTTTGTTAGCACAAAACGAGTCTTTTTGCAGTCATTCAAAAGGTTGCCACGTCGACTGAGCGCAAAAAGCAGCGCTATGCT
>CAZJBA010000075.1:0-14836 GCA_964544065.1 uncultured Anaerolineales bacterium
CTAGAGCAGACATAGATTGATCTAGGCGACGTTTTGTCGGCGTTTCTCTATATGCCTGAAGTTTGCCATCTAACAACTCTTGCGCGCATACAGGGGAGGTTTCGACTTGACAGTATAAAATGGGGTGTTATACTTCGCTTTGATTATTTTTACATAGAAAAGTATAGAAAAGGGCTATTGTGGCCGATTCAAAAAAACAATCCGATGCCTGGCTTCGATTGAGTGAAGCTGCCGACTACATTGGTGTCCATTTCACCACCTTGCGTCGCTGGGCTGATGATGGTGATGTGGCCTGTATCCGCACACCTGGCGGCCGTCGCCGTTTCAAGAAAAAAGACCTGGATGCTTTTCTGTCCAGCCGTCGTCAAACCCAACATGCCACATCGGACAGACCGGATCTGATGGCACATCAGTCTACGCTGGTAAAACAGATGAGGCATAAGGGCATCCGAAGTGAACCCTGGCATGCCGATTTGGGGGAGAAACAACGGGCAATGATGGCCGCCATTGGTCGGAAGCTGACCGCATTGCTTATTATGTATGTCGGCAGCAATCAAGACGATCAAAAAATCCTAGAAGAGGGAAAAAGTTTAGCTTCTGAATACAGCGAGATGTTCATTCAGGCAGGACTTTCGTTGCATGATATAGGCCATGCATTCATCCTTGTCCGTCGTAGCATTACCGATGTCCTTTACGAAACCGGAATGCTTACCGGTCCCCATAACGAGGAAAGCTGGACAAATTACAAGCGCGTGAACTATTTTCTGGACACAATGTTGCTGTCAATTTTGACATTTTTCAGCCAAACGTTGTCTCAACCAACAATGGATCATCCGTCAAATTAATTTGCCCGTCCCTACCCGTAATCATTTTGTAAATTTGAAAATTCATTGCCATGCCTCGACAAAAACTTCCAATCCACTGCCTTGGCCTCAATCATCAAACAGCCGGTGTTGCGCTTCGGGAGAAACTAGCTTTTTCGTCTGAACAAATTGAAATGATCCTCTCGCGTCTGAATGGCGACAATGGCAGTTCTTTCCATTCGATTGAGGAAATGACTATTCTCTCCACCTGTAACCGGGTGGAGATTTACGCGACGGCAGAAAAGAAACCCTTTCAATCTTTAGAATCTTTCTTGGTCAAGATTAAAAATCTTTCGCCGGAGGAGTTTTCCTCCCATATCTACAAGTTGAGCGGCGAAGAGGCCATCGATCATTTACTGCACGTCGCCTCCGGGATCGATTCGATGGTGCTGGGGGAACCACAGATATTAGGACAGGTGAATCAGGCCCTGGCTATCGCTCGCAGCCAAAACACGACCGGAAAAATACTCTCCCAAGTCTTCCGATCTGCAATTCGAGCTGGGAAACGAGCCCGTCATGAAACGAAAATTTGCCGTAATCCAACCTCGATTGCCTCAGTATCTGTCAAGCTGATTTCCAACGCCGTACCGGACTTAGAAAAAGCTCAGATTATCGTTCTTGGTGCGGGAGAAATGGCCGAATTGGCTATTAAAGCTTTAAGGGCGCGAGATGCATCTAAAATTTGGGTTGTCAATCGCACGCTCGAACAAGCTCAAAAGCTGGCCACTTGCTGGGATGGAAGCGCTTTCGCGTTTGACCGTTTTTCCGAATTGCTCCCCCACGCCGATATCCTCATCGCTTCCACAGGGGCACCTCACACCATCGTTTCCCATCAAGCGGTTAAAGATGCAATGATCCACCGCCCCGACCGGCCTTTGATTATTATGGATATTGCTGTGCCTCGGGATGTAGAGGATCAAGTTGCTGCTATTCCTGGAGTCTTTCTCCATGATATTGACGCTCTTTCTGAACGCTTAGACGATGCCTTGGCCGAAAGAGAATATCAAATTCCCTACGTAGCAAAAATTATCGACCAAGAGAAAGAATACCTGCTTGATTATTTACAAACCCTGGATGTGGTTCCTGTTATCAAATCAATGCACCAAAAAGCGAACAAAATCCGGGCATCTGAACTGGAAAAAACCTTACGCCAGATGCCCGATTTATCCTCTCAACAACAACACCAGATTGAAATCTTGAGCAAATCCCTTGTCAAAAAGATTCTTCACGACCCAACCATGTCTTTGCGAGATGTCGCCGGTAGCACTCAGGCCAGCGTCCACACTACGATTACTCGCAACTTGTTTAATCTTTGATCACCACCCACCGAAACCTATGCCTAAACTAACCTTTGCCACTCGCCCCTCCGCCTTAGCTCGCTGGCAGACCAATACGGTTTGTCAACAGCTCCACGCTGCATGGCCAGAATTACGCTGTCAATCTGTCACCATCACGACCAAAGGGGATCGTGTAATCGACAAGCCGCTCCCCGAGATCGGTGGGAAAGGCTTATTTACCCATGAACTCGAAGAAGCCATGCGTTCAGGACGGGTGGACGGCGCGGTGCACTCTCTAAAAGATTTGCCTACCGGGGACACGCCCGGTCTGATCGTGGGCGTGATTCCCGAACGGGCCAACCCCCAAGACGTCCTGGTTTCCCCAGCCGGGCATACTCTGGACAATCTCCTCCCCGAAGCTGTAGTCGGCACCTCTAGCAACCGCCGCCGGGCGCAGTTATTGGCCTATCGCTCTGATTTGCAAATCAAACCCATCCGCGGCAATGTCGATACCCGCATCCAAAAGGCCCAGAGCAGGGACTATGACGCCGTTGTTCTGGCGGCCGCCGGGGTGCTTCGGTTAGGCCTAGAGGAACATATCAGCCAATATCTGCCCTTTGCGATCATGCTCCCTGCGCCGGGGCAAGGCGCCATGGCCGTGCAATGCCGCGCTGAAGATACCCAAACGCTGGAGTATCTGAAAGCCATTGACCATCTGCCCACCCGTCTGGCTGTCTCCGCAGAACGAGCTTTTTTGAAAACGCTAGGGGGTGGATGCTCCTTACCCGTGGGGACGTTGGCAACCGTTGATGGAAACGAGATCACCCTCCAGGCCGTTGTGGCCGATCTCGATGGTGCGACCCAATTGCATTTCTCCGCAACGGATACAGACCCACAAGCCCTGGGGGCGAAGTTGGGAGCGAGAGCATTAACGCAAGGGGCGGGGGAATTACTCTCATGAAGTTAACCAACAAACGTGTTGTCATTACCCGCCCGAAAGACAAGGCGGCAGAATTTTCCCGCCAGTTGCGTGCATTGGGGGCGGAAACGGTGCTGTTCCCCACTATTCAAATTTTGCCTAGCTCCGATACGACCAGTCTTGACCGCGCTTTGAAACGCCTGCACTGCTACGATTGGCTGGTGCTGACCAGCGCCAACGCGGTGGATGCTGTTTGGGAGCGCCTCAATGCGCTCTCGATTTCCCAACTTCCCTCCACGTTGCAGGTAGCAGCCGTCGGCCCCAAAACCGGAGCCACCCTCCAAGCGCGCGGTGTCACGCCCGACTTCATCCCCCAGGAATATGTCGGGGAAGCGATCACGCCCGGCTTGGGCGATCTGCGCGGGCGCTGGGTGCTGCTCCCCACCGCTGATATTGCCCATGATACGTTGCCGAAAGCGATCCGGGCAGAAGATGGCATCGCCCACGTGATAACTGCTTATCGCACCGTCCCTCCCGCGCCTGACCCCCACGGATTGGCCGCGCTGCGGGACGGCGTCGACCTCATCGCCTTCACCAGCGGTTCCACAGCTCGAAATTTCTGCGCCCTGATCCAACAAGCGGGGCTCAATCCCCAAGGCCTGCCTGGCGATCCCCAAATAGCCTGCATCGGGCCCAAAACGGCCAAGGCGGCCCGAGAATTGGGCCTGACCGCGGACATCGTTGCCGAGAAATACACCATTGAAGGTCTCATCCAAGCCATGTGCGATCATGCCACGAACCCTAACTCCCTAACCCCCTAACCTCCTAACCTCCTAACTTCCTAACTTCCTAACTTCCTAACGTCCTAACCCCTTTCCTATGACGACTTTCCCGAACTTTCCTATTTCTCGCCCTCGCCGCCTGCGCCACACCGAGACCCTCCGGCGCATGGTGCGGGAGACCCGTTTGTCGCCTTCGGACTTTATTTACCCCCTATTTGTCCGTCATGGGCAGAAGCTGCAAGAAGAAATCGTCTCCATGCCGGGACAATGCCAATGGTCGGTAGACCGACTACCCGATGAAGTCCAAGAAATCACTCAATTGGGGATTCCGGCTGTCATTCTTTTCGGAATCCCTGCCGAGAAAGACCCCATCGGGGAGGAGAATTTTGCCCCGGATGGGATTGTGCAACAGGCGGTACGGGCGATCAAAAACGCCGTCCCCGAGCTGGTGGTGGTTACCGATGTGTGTCTGTGCGAATACACCGAGCACGGGCATTGCGGCGTGTTGAATACAAAGGACGCTCATGCCCATTTGCCGGAAGGACATGTGCGCAACGATCCCACACTGAACGTGTTGGGGAAGGTGGCCGTTTCCCACGCCGAGGCCGGCGCCGATATTGTTGCCCCTAGCGGAATGATGGACGGCATGGTAGCCGCCATTCGAGAAGCGCTGGACGCAGCTCAATTCGAGCATGTGCCTATTCTCTCCTACGCGGTCAAGTACGCGTCTTCCTTTTATGGCCCCTTCCGGGACGCCGCTGATGGCGCGCCCCAATTTGGAGATCGCAAATCTCACCAAATGGATCCGGCCAATGCTCGCGAAGCCTTGCGAGAGGCCGCTCTGGATGTAGCCGAGGGAGCAGACATGCTCATGGTCAAACCCGCCTTGCCCTATTTAGACGTCATCCGCCAAACACGAGATGCCTATCCGGAACTTCCCTTGGCGGCTTACAACGTTAGTGGCGAATACGCCATGCTCAAAGCCGCCGCCCAAAAGGGCTGGCTGGATGAACGGAGCGTGGTGCTAGAAACCTTGACCGCCATCAAACGAGCCGGGGCAGATTTGATTTTGACCTACCACGCCAAAGAAGCAGCAAGATGGTTAAGCGTTGGAACGTTCCAACGTTGAAACGTTCTCACGCTACGACAAGGAAGAGTATGACTGATTCTCCTCTATCGAAACAAGCTCATCAAGAACGCACGTATCACAACAAACGCATGGTCCACGCGGATTTCAACCAGGCCCCTTTTGTCATTGCCTGGGAACTAACCAGTGCTTGTGCCTTTGCCTGCAAACATTGCCGCGCTGATGCTCAACGCAAGCGCGACCGGCGCGAGTTGACCACAGAAGAAGCTTTTACTTTGATCGACCGCCTCACAGAATTTGGCAGTCCTATCCTGATTTTCACCGGCGGGGACCCGATGATGCGCCCCGATCTCTTTGAGATCATTGCCTACGCCACTGATAAGGGATTGCGCTGCTCTTTGACCCCCACGGCTACGGGCATGCCCACCGTTGAGCGCCTTCGCAAGGCCAAAGATGCCGGAATCCGGCGGATCGCCCTCAGCTTAGACGCCCCATCCCCGGATGTCCACGACGAATTCCGGCAGGTAAGCGGCTCCTGGAAGCGCACCATGCGTATTTTGCGGAATGCTAAAAAGGTCAGTTTGAGTGTGCAAGTCAATACCACCGTGACCAAATTCAACTTGGATTTGCTCCCGAAGATGGTCCCCTTTATTCAGGATGTTGAGGCCGTGCAATGGTCGGTCTTCTTTTTAGTCCCCACTGGCCGTGCCCAGGTAGAACACATGATCTCAGCCGAAGAACATGAAAGAGTGTTTAACTGGCTCTACGATCTTTCCAAAGAGGCACCGTTTGACATTAAGGGCACGGCTGCGCCCATGTATCGGCGGGTGGCCATCGAGCGCAAACGGGCTGAATCCGGCGAGCGTGAAAGCGTCACCTTCCAGGGTGCCGGATTCCAATATGACGATGGCCTGAATCGCCCCACCAAGGGCGTCAACGATGGCAATGGGTTCTTGTTCATTTCCCACATTGGCGAGATCATGCCCTCCGGATTTTTGCCCCTCAGCGCCGGAGATGTTCGCACCGATGATGTCATTGATGTCTATCGCAATGCGCCCCTTTTTCGTGACTTGCGTGATTACAGCAAGTTGAAAGGGCGTTGCCGGGTATGTGAATACCGCCACGTTTGCGGCGGCCAGCGGGGACGCGCCTATGGCGTCATCGGCGACTATATGGAAAGTGATCCCGCCTGTGTGTATGAGCCTCAGGGATACCGAGCATGAATTGGGTTGGCCCGGTTGCAGCGCTGGCGACTTTCTTGGGTATTTGGCTTGGCCATGTAGCCGTGCGCGAGATCGAATATAGATCTCCAACGCTTTGGCTGCCCGCCAGCATCGCTCTGATGCTGGGCGCGGCGACTTCTGTCGCCGCGTTGATGAGCGACCGCCGTATAGTTTCTGCCATTTGGGGCATCATCGGGATCACCTTGTTGTGGGATGCCTTGGAGTTCCTCCGCCAACACCGCCGCGTGATCAAGGGCCACGCCCCTGCCAACCCCGCCAATCCCCGCCATGCCCGCATCCTGGACGAGAGCCCCGCGGCTACTGCGCGTGACCTGCTCGACCGCGAACCCGTTGGTCATCCCCTTGAACGGGCGGAAGATTTCCCATGAACCCATTCGGATTGTTGCTTGGCCTTGTCACACTCCTGATCATCGGACTCGGCTTTTTCTGGGTGATCCGCGGTGAATATTTTCTTGGCTACCTGTGGTGGCCGTACATCATGGCTTTGGGAATCTTGGTCGTGATTGGGTCCGCTTTTGTTCCCTCGGACTGGGGGTCTGCCCTGATGGGCGTTTTCGGCGCCTCGCTGGTGTGGGGGTCGACCGAGCTTAAAACCCAAGCCGTGCGCGCTGAGTTGGGCTGGTTTCCTCACAACCCCAATTCGAAACCCAAGCCTCCTTTAGCAGAAAAAATCAAACACCGGCCTGCGCCCCGCTTATGACAGGCTGAAAGATACCTATTGAATCGAAACCAATGAAAACAAACCATAGCCAAATTTCTCAAATTACCATCATCGGTGGCGGCATTGCCGGATTGGCCGCAGCCTATTACGCCCAAAAACAAACTGCATCTTCGAGTAAGATCACCGTTTTAGAACAAGCGGATTATTGGGGCGGCAAACTCGTCACCGAGCGCATCCCTTTTGATGAAGGACAATTTGTCGTCGAGGGTGGCCCGGATACCTTTATTGTCACCAAGCCTTGGGGTGTCCAGCTATGCAAAGAGATGGGCATTGCCGACCGGTTACAGGGAACCAATCCCAAGACCAAAAAAACGTACATTCTCAAAAACGAGCGTCTTCGCGAACTGCCCGGCGGCCTGACGATGATGATCCCCACCGAATTTGGCCCCATGCTCCGCACCAAGCTGCTCTCCTGGCCCGCCAAGGCACGCATGGGCTTGGACTTCTTCATTCCGACGGCATCAGAGAATGGCGATGAAAGTTTGGGCACGTTTGTCACTCGTCGATTGGGCCGCTCGGCCTACGAAAACTTGATAGAACCCTTGATGAGCGGCATCTACGCCGGGGATGGCGATCAACTTAGTTTGCAAGCCACGTTTCCTTATTTGCGCGACCTGGAGAAAGAGCACGGTGGCCTGGTCAAAGGGGCATTGGCCGTGCGTAGGCAACGGGCCAAAAAAGCCCGCACCGAGGGGAAATCTCCCCGTCCCACGGCGGGCTCCCGGAGCATTTTCCTGACCCCAACCACCGGCTTAGCTGAAATTGTGGAGGCTCTGGTAGCGGTTTTAGAGGCCGCGGGTGTGGATTTGCACTTGAACGCTGGCGCGGAACGTGCAGCCCGATCCAACAGCGGAAACTGGAAGGTGTTGCTGGAAAATGGCCAAACGCTCTCCACGGATAGAATCATACTGGCCACGCCTGCCTACGTCAGCGGCGACCTGATCAAGCATGCCGCTCCCGATCTCGCGGCTGAACTGGGCGCGATTGACTATGTTTCTACCGCTACGGTCACGTTGGCCTATCCGGAGAGCGCGCTTTCCCGTCCGTTGGATGGCTACGGATATGTCATTCCCCGCCGCGAGGACCACAAGGCCCTGGCCTGCACCTGGACTTCGACCAAGTTTCCCCACCGCGCTCCCGAAGGTTACGCCCTTGTCCGCGTCTTCATTGGCCGCGCCGGACAAGAAAAAAGAATATCATGGGATGAAGATAGTTTGTCGGCTATTGCCCGTCAAGAATTAGAATGTACTTTGGGAATCACCGCAAAACCGCTCCTCACGCGGGTCTATTTGTGGGAGGAGGCCATGCCTCAATATAACCTAGGGCATCCAGCGCGCCTGAATCGCATTGAAGCCGCCTTAGAATCCTTCCCCAACTTGGCTCTGGCGGGAAATGGCTATGCCGGCATTGGCATCCCTGATTGTATCCATTCTGGAGAATTGGCCGCGGAGAAAGTGTTGGGCACAGCGTGAGACGGATCTAACGTGTTACAGATGATAAGAAGGAGAACCTTATGACCATCCAACGCTCGATCGAATTATTCGAAGAGGCTCAAAACCTGCTCCCCGGAGGCGTGGATTCGCCGGTACGGGCTTTCAGCTCCGTCGGTGGACAGCCGCTTTTCATCCGGCGCGGAGAAGGGCCATACCTGTATGATGTGGACGGCAACCGTTATGTCGACTATGTGCTCTCGTGGGGGCCGCTCATTTTGGGTCATGCCCATCCTGACGTGGTTGCTGCACTCAAGGACGCCGTCGATCTGGGTACGAGCTATGGCGCGCCCAGCCCGCTGGAGAACGAACTGGCGCGCCTGGTGCAGGAATTCATGCCCAATATTGAGATGATTCGCTTTGTCAACTCCGGCACTGAAGCAACCATGACAGCTCTGCGTCTGGCCCGGGCCTACACGGGACGCGATAAGATCATCAAGTTTCAGGGTTGCTATCACGGGCACGCTGACATGCTGCTGGTGCAGGCCGGTTCAGGAGTGGCCACGTTGGGATTGCCCGATTCTCCCGGCGTGCCCAAGGCCACCGTCCAAGATACGTTGGTAGCCCAATACAACGATCCGGACTCGGTGGCGGCTTTATTCGAGAAATATCCCGGCGAAATCGCTGCCCTGATCATCGAACCCGTGGCTGGAAACATGGGCGTCGTCCCACCCCAAGACGGTTTTCTGGCCGGATTGCGGGAGATGACGGCTAACAACGGCGCTCTCCTGATCTTCGATGAAGTCATGACCGGATTCCGCGTCCACCCGGGCGGGGCGCAGACGCTGTACGACATCCAACCAGATTTAACCACCTTGGGCAAGGTCATCGGCGGGGGTATGCCAGTCGGGGCCTATGGCGGAAAACGGGAGATCATGGAGATGGTCGCCCCGGTGGGGCCGATGTACCAGGCTGGTACCCTCTCCGGGAATCCCCTAGCGATGACAGCCGGGATCGCCACCCTGCGGGCACTTCAAGAACCTGAGGTGTGGGACGCACTTGACGCCGCGGCCGAACGCCTCGGGGCCGGGATCGGCGAGGCGGCCCAAGCCGCCGGTATCCCCCTCCACCAAACCCGCGTGGGAACCATGTTCGCCAATTACTTCACCGGAGAGCCCGTCCATGATTGGGACACGGTCAGCCGGAGTGATACCGAGACCTTCAAGCGCTATTTCCACGGTATGCTCGAACGCGGCGTTTACCTGGCGCCTTCCCAATTCGAAGCCGGGTTTACCTCTACCGTACATGACGCAACAGCCATCGAAGCTACGATCAGGGCAGCGGAGGAGACTTTTCGGTCATGGTAAATCAAAAACACCCCGCCTCCCGCTTTTTGCGCGCTTGTCAGGGGCTTCCTGTAGACACCACCCCCATCTGGCTGATGCGCCAAGCCGGGCGTTACATGGCCGAATACCGCGCCCTGCGCGCCAAACACAGCATGTTGGACGTCATCCGCACCCCGGAATTGGCTGCCGAGGTCACTCTGCAACCTATCGAGGCTTTCGACCTGGATGCTGCTATCATCTTCGCCGACATCCTGCCGCCCCTGATGGGCATGGGCCTGGACTTGGAATTCGTCAAAGGGGTGGGGCCGGTCTTGGACAATGCCATCTCCACCCCAAAAGACATCGACGACTTGCGCACGCCCCCGGCTGTGGAACACCTATCATCCACCCTGGAGGCGATCAAAATTGTCGCCGCGGAACTGGAATCCCAAGACATCCCCTTGATTGGTTTTTCGGGCGCGCCTTTTACCCTGGCTAGCTACGCCATTGAGGGGGGCGGTTCAAAGTCTTATGCCAAGGCCAAGGGGTTGATGTACAGCGAACCTTCGGCCTGGAATATGTTGATGGAAAAATTAGTAACCGTTCAGGCCGATTATCTCCTTGAGCAAGTTAAAGCCGGGGCCGCTGCGTTGCAGGTGTTCGATTCCTGGGTGGGGTTGGCGCTGGGCAAAGAGTCCTACAATTGCTATGTTGCTCCCTACAACAAGCGCTTATTCGAGATGCTCGAACCGGCAGGCGTGTCCATCATTAGTTTCAGCGCGGGGACCTTCCCCTACCTGGACGATGTGGCAGCCTGTGGCGGTGATGTGATCTCTGTGGATTTCCGCATGCCACTGGGAAATGCATGGGACAAGTTGGGGCCTGAGGTGCCCATTCAAGGCAATCTCGACCCCATGACGCTCCTGGCCCCCTGGGATGAACTCCGTCCGCATGTCGACCGTGTCTTGGATGAGGCCGCCGGGCGGCCGGGGCACATCTTCAACCTGGGGCATGGTTTGTACAAAACCACCCCGGTGGAGAACGTGCGCCGATTGGTGGAGTACGTGCATGAACGCAGTGAGAAGTAAGCAGTCAATGTCGTTAAGTTAAGGTGCGGGGGCCAGGCGACCGGCACTTCGAGAACCAAATAGCTGGGGAAGATCTTTGTACAGACACGGTTGGGCTCTCGGTTGAAGGGCAACAGCGCAAGTGCCGGTCACTTTGTTTGCTAACCTAATGACATTGAGTAAGTAGTGGGCGGTGAACAATTGCGGCAAACCTTGAGCTTGTTCGGGGTTTCCACGCCATGGGCGCGCATGCGGATGCACGCAACACCAAAGGTGCGCACGGCGAAGCGAGCGACCCCGTGAAAGCGAGATTTGGCCCTCCTTCGAGGATGCTGCGCGAAAATCTCGGCTACATGTTCTCCGTTTCTTTGAGAAGATACCACTTTGACGCCTCACAACCTGATCACTCTTGTGGGGGAAAATCGAAAATTGTGGTACATTCAACAGCAATAGAAAAATGATCTTGTTAGGAGTCACGATGAAGTACCAAAACGTCAAAACCGAAGTTTACGATTGTGTGATCAGGGCCCAGGACGCCGGGCTGGTGCGCTTGTCGGCCGGGAATATCAGCACCCGCACCGATGATGGCCATGTCGCCATCACGCCGAGCGGGATCAAGTACACGGAACTGGAGATCGACGAAATCTCGATCGTTGACCTGAACGGCAATCTATTGTCCGGGCCGAAACCGTCCTCCGAGACGCCGATGCACACGGCCATCCTGCGGGCCTTGCCCCATGTCCAGGCGATCTGCCACACCCACTCGCCCTATGCGATCACCTTTGCAATGGCGGGCCGAGATGTCCCCCTGGTCAACCTGGAATTGTTTGTTCTCGGTGCGCCGATTCCCGTCGCCCCGTGGGCCTGCCCCGGCTCTGCCGCCGCCGGGGAAATCGCTGTCCAGATTTTCAAACAAAGACCCGAATTGAAGGCGATTCTGCTCTATAAACACGGCCTCGTCGCCATTGCCGACAGCCTGGATCGCGCTTTCGAGTGGGCTTACGACGCCGAGGTGGGGATGAGAACCCTCTACCAGGCCTTGCAGATCGGCGAGCCGGAACCGCTGACCGCCGAGCAGATTCAGGAAGTCAAGGATGTCTATGGCGTTTAGGACTCGATGCCTCTCATGTCCAAGGATTGCATTCCCCTGGGCTTTCACTTAAAATAGGAGACAAGCAAACATTGACAATCAAAAGAGAAAACCGGATCCAAACCCCATGAGAACTCGATTTCACGCCAACGCAGGGAACCTGTGGATTGCCCTTTGGGTGCAAATCTTCCCTTTGGCGAGGCAAATCCCCCCGTCAGGCCCTGCCTGGCGGATTTTCATTTAATCTCCAACCCCCACAAGCCGATTTCCTGACCCCCGACCCCCTGACACCTGATACCCTGATACCCGATACCTGATCCCCTGATACACTGATACCTAATCCCTGACCCCCTGATCCCGAAAGGAGAAACACCATGTCTGACCTTCGCAAGCGACTCAAAATTCCCGCTGACCGCCTCGAGGCGATCAACGCTGTTCTGCTTGATCCCGATATGACCGTGATGAACGACTTCCTCGATGTGGTGGCGAAATACGGCAGCCCCGAGGAGATCAACGCCAAAGCGCGCCAGGCCCGGGAGATGGATAATTTGCTCGCCAAGGTAGAAGCGACCCAACCGGATTATCTCGATGATCTGGAGTGGCTGATCGAGCAGCGTGACAAGGGCGCTTTCATCAGCGTGGCCGATTACCGCCGCAAGGTGCTGGGCGATCAGGCCGATGAGATGTCCTTTGCCGATGATTTTGCCGTCACCCTGGAAGTCAGTGCCTGCCAATACTTCCCTTACCTGATCGAGGCAGCGGAACGCGCTATCGAAGAAGGATTGCTCGTGCCCGGTCGCTTCATTCGCGTCCGCAAGATGAAAGAACAGGAAGCCGACGGCGATTTAGCAGCCATGGCCACGGCCATGCAGATCGTTGGCGCAAGCTATGTGGAAACATTGGACACCAAGGGAACCGATGGCTCCAACATCCACCTGGGCGGCCCGGAAACGATCACCGGCTACTTTGGCGGAGTCGGCCAACCCAACGAGCACGCTCTTCAATGGTTGGATGAATATCTCTATTACTATACCGAATATGGCATCCGCCAGGTCTTGAACATCAACCCTGGCACCGTCTTCCTGGGCTATATGCTTCACCGTTTGGGCGTGGATAACGAATTCAAGATCTCGGTCTTTATGGGCAACGACAATCCCTATGCTGCCTTGTGGACGTTGCTGGGGGCCAAACTCTTCTCCCGTGGTGATGGCACCAGCCCGTTGATTGGCTTCAATTGGAGCAACAGCGTCAACAACGAGACCATGGAAGTCACGGCCCAGTTCCGCGAGGAATGGGGCTTTGAGGACATTGTCCGCTTCGAGCATCATATCACCGAGACGTTCAAGAGCATCGTCATTCAGCCCTACAATCGTCGCGATGAATTGGTCGAAATTGCAGATCATGTCGCCAACATCTCGGCCAAACACGAGGGTGGCGACCCTGCGATCGACGAGACCCGCGAGCATCCCTCCGACATCTTGGACTATTTCCGCGACAAAGAAGAGATCATCGAGTCCGGCGACTGGGACGCGCTGGCGCTCAACTTCCAGGACAAGATCGACGCGCTGAACAAGACCGCCTGGGCGTTAACCGAAAACGGGTTCTCCTTCCTCGCGGCGGAAAAGTTGCATCATTAATCGTAGTTGGCTCGGGATGGTTCACGAATAAGGTAACACTTTTTGTAAAATACCTCAGCGCCGGTCGAGTGTCGCCGGAGGCGTGCAATACCAAAGGTACGCAAAGCGAAGCATTCGCTGTAGTTTTGCGAAGCACGCATAGCGAGCGAAAATGTATACTTCGATAGGCCTTCGGCTACTCAGTACGGCGTCGAGACCTAGCGACCTAATACAGCAACATTCCCTTTCCACACACCCGAAGGGCGATCCCTGTAGCACGATAACCCGCAAACTTGGTCTCGACGCTGTGCTGAGCCGAGTCGAAGCATACAAATTCTCCGCCCGCCAACGGCGCGCCTGCCCAACGGGGACGCAGAGCGGACCGGCGTTTGCTTTGTTCCCAATACCAAATGGGTATACACCGTAAGGGATGCCCCCGGCAAAAGTGTAACCTTAATCCCCTTGCCATATGAACCATCCCAAATTTTCAAAGTCCATCAATCGCCCCTTGGGGCCATCGCCGAACGTCGATCTTCATCCATCGACGCGGCTGCGTCCACGCAGGTGGACGCCCAGCGAAGCTCCTATGCACGACTTCAGTCGCAAGATTTTGGGCGTTTCATCACCTAAACTCCGTTCTTGGGTTTGATACGGTAAAAAGCGCCCACCCTTCGGCAGGCTTAAGACACCGCTCAACCGGCGAACTACCTTCACCTTGATAGAACAAACGTTTGATGTGGCATTGTCAAATTAGTCATCTCGATTGAGGAACATATGGAACGAATTGAAGTTACTGCCCGCTTTGATCAAGAAGGAAAGATCATCCCTATGAGTTTTGTATGGAAGCAACGTACCTACCGGGTCGATTCCGTTGGCCGCCAATGGGAAGGGGATGACGGCTACCACGTCTTGGTGATGACGCCCGGAAATCGTGCCTATCACCTCCTTTTTGGGCGCGATCAGGGAAAATGGTATCTCGTCAACACGGGGGACTCACCCACCATTCCATATGCCTGATATGATTAGCGACCCAAATAGTGCTTTATAAAATTGCAGAATCAATGCAAAACACCTCTTGCGCTGAACGATTTTCCCGGTTATGCTTATAAATAGTCCCCATGCGGGATACAGGACGCCACTGCTTTGAGGAGAGCAGTTGAGTCCAAAAATAGGTCTACGCACCATTCAATCGCGATTGCATCGCACCAATCACGAGGAGGCTCACTATGAAATATCTATCTGCAATCGTTCTTACTGCCATGCTGTTTATACTGCCAACCCAAGCAGCCGCGGCAGGAGCGAGCGGGCCCGTTTCGCCAGGGTATGAGATCCAATGTGGATGCACCCCCTGTGGGTCTTGCGTTCCCCCCACCTTTGTCATCACCGCGGTGGCACGCAACAACTATGTAGACATC
>CAZJBA010000076.1:0-14578 GCA_964544065.1 uncultured Anaerolineales bacterium
CCTAAAAACGGGTGCGTGCGCCTTTCAACGCACACCACTCAAGCCTCTCTAATGCCCTATCACGGACACGGTTCAACCCTTCGTCGCCTTCACGATACGCGCTTGAAGCCGACGCATGTCATAATGTTCGATGGAGTTAAGTGAATGCGGCAACTGGAACAATCCGTTCTTCGGCCCAACTCTTTCGATGTATCTTGATCCGCTCTATTTGATGCGATGTGTCTGCGGTAAGATAGCTCTCCCCACAATTTGGACACCGAACAACGGGTATGTTCTCAATTACGAGCAAACTATCACCTTTGCCATAACTCCTGGTTACTCGGCGAATCTTTGCTCCTGGCTTCCCGCAAATATCACAGATCCTCTCATTCATAATTCTTCACTCACGTCATACAGTTATGATAACCAACTTTTGAGTTGGGGTATCACCCCGGCTCGTCTCGGAAAAAACGGCTTTTTCAGTGGGCGCTATCAATCAATCGTGAAGGAAAGATCGTCCGAGTAAGGGCCAACTCTCCCATTGGAACCTACGACACGGACACGCCACTGATACGAGTACCCACAACTGATCGAAGCGATCTCCGCCTGGGTGGCGCTGGTCGTTCCGGACTGGGCACCTTCGCCCCCTTCCAACTCCCACTCATAATGATCGATACCATGAGGGTGACTGACCGCCTCCCAGGACAGGGTGATGCCCGTGGTGGTATCTGCGCAGGCCAAAGTGCCGCTGGGAGAGAGCGGTTCCGGCGCGGTCAGCAGGATGGGAGTAAACGTCGGCGTGACCGTCTTGGAAGGTGTCAGCGAGGGAGTGACCGTAATAGTCACCACTGTGGGGACAAAGGTCGTCGGAACTACCGTGGTGGGGACTGCCGTCGTGGGGACGAAGGTTGTCGGAACTACCGTGGTAGGAACTGCCGTGGTGGGAACAACCGATGGCGGCGTTGTCACGACCGCCCCATCGCCGGCGACGGTGACGGTAACAGGCTGCGATGAGACGATTTCACCCTGGGAGGTTTCCATCATCGCTTGGAGCGTATAGACCCCCGGCTCCATCGGGCGCCAGGGCTGCTTGAGAACACCATCGTACATCGGCGTTGAAAACGCGTCTCGCCGCAACAAAACCTCGTTAACACTGAGCGCCACAGCGCGAGCGCCGCCCGGCTCTTGAATCTGGGATTGAACATCAACCCACGCCCCCACTTCGAGCTGGCTGCCGTCTGGGGGAGCAATGATCGCGATGTTACCAGAGACAGAAGCGTTCGGCCCGTTCGTAGGAACAAGTTGACAGGCGGCCAAAACAAATGGCACAAGAATCAAAAGGAGAAATCTGCGAACACGTTCATCCAAGAAAAAAAGCATAACGGTATCCTTCGGAGCGGAGGTTTCCCTCACCTCAGGGCAACGGGGAGGGGGCACAAGCATCGAAGACCTCCTCAACCCCACTGCGGTAGATATCGTAACCGCACTGCCATTGTCCGGTCAATTTAGATTTGAAAACCATGAATACATCGCGATTACTCAACTTGATATAAGCATTGGAAGGAGCATACGCCAGGGCCCTGCCCGTATCCCAGGCAAAATATCCTGGCAGCCCAAAACTAATTGGCCGCAGCTCATACGTGCCCGGCCTCAAGCCCTCGAAGCTGAAACGGCCATCCCCGTCGGTTTCGGCAACCTGGGAGCGCCGATCTTGATTGGCAGGGCCAACACAAGCCTGGCCATGTTCGGGATGGACGCCGCCGTACTGAAAAGCGCTATCGGCCGCACACGCATACAACCTGACCCGCGCCTCCCCTGCTCCAAACCAGGAAGAGCGCTCCGTGATTCCGGGTGAGCAATCGGCACCAGCGCGCTCATAGAAGCCCGGCGGGAACCAATGCCACTCCGTGCGGCCAAAGGTGCCCTTCTCAGAGGGACATTCGCTCTGGATGCGCCCTGAAATCGAAAAGGTCAGATCTGCTTCCGGAGTTTCTCCCTGAGCCTGAAAATCAATCCATTCATCCTGGCCTTCGATCTCGGCGTAATAATACGCTGGCAAAAATTCAATCCCGGCGTCAAAAGGTCGGACCAGGTAAATGCCGTTGGGGAGTTCGTCTTTGCTCCAATGACCGGTTGCGCCCGTATTGGCCTCGGTCAGGGATCGGGTGGTGGGACAACGTTCGACAGGTGAAGACCCTTCCGATTGCAGCGGAGGCAGGCAGCGTTCAATCAAAACACGCTTATTCGTCAGCGGGCGGTTTTCCCGATCGAGGATTGTCCCCGATAGGGTGTAGGTCGCCCGTTGGCCGCTAAACAAGACACTCTTGCGCAAATCTTCAAGCTGAAATGTGTGCGAGTAAGGCCGGAAGGAATAGCCCCGCTTGGCCGGAACGAGGGTATAGACCCCCGGATCCAGATGTTCGAAACTATAATAGCCCTCTTCATCCGTGCGCCTGAATTGGCGGCTCAAATCCTGCCAGAAGAGGGTCACTTCCACACCTGATATCGGCGCGCCGTCTGCATCGAGCACAAAGCCATCCAGGATGGGACCTCGATCGGCCTGGAAGAAAATGCCCGGCGGCAGGCCCACGAACAGATCGCCGAGATCGCCATCCACCAGCGCCGCGGCCACAACGGCGCCATCGGGAAAAAGATGTTCGGCCCATGCACCGGCCTGCCAACCTTGAAAGGCAACGGCCAGGGGCTGATCCGCCTCGCCGATGAACTCCAAGACCTGCACCACCGGCTCAGAAGCGTGGCCGCTGTTGTCGAACGCCCGGGCCGTGAACCACCACGTCCCCACCGCAACGGGCACATCCACCTGATACTCGCAACGCCGCTCGCCATCACAGGCCACCCGCTGCATCTCGCCGCCCCCCTCCGGTCCCTGAGCGAAAACCTCCAACCGGTCCAGGCCGAGGTCATCTCCTGCGGCTATGCGCAACCAAGCCGTCAGCGCTTCATTCACCCGCTGCGACTCGGCCTCAAAGGACGTGATCACGGGAGATTCATCTTCGGGTTGAGGCGGCAAGGGCAGAGGTTCCAAATCCGGAACGGCGCCCTGCTCCGCGGCAGGATCAACGGCTTCGCCCTCGGGCGGGGATTCTGCTCCGGGAGCCTGATCCTGCCCCCCTGGAGGCTGCTGCTCCCCGGCCCCATCAGGGCCAGATTCATCCTCGCCTGAATCCGGTACCCCACCCCCATCATCCCCCGGCTGCCCGGCCTCAACGGAATCATCGGAATCAGCCCAGACGCCAATCCGCCGGGGAGACGAAGAATTGGCCTGGCCGCTGAGATCGTAAGCAACCACATGGAAATCATGGGCCCCGGACTGGCTTCCAAACCAGGGGAAGGCAACCTGAATCTGTTCATCCCCCTGCCCATCCGGAAAATGATTTTGTTCGATCCGGCCATCGACGAGCAAATCAACCCGCTGGATGCCGAGAGAGGATCGAACCGTCGCGATGATCACAACGCCCTGCCCCGACCGGATGATGGTGCCATCGGCAGGCTCCAGAACGGTCACCTCCGGTGGCTTGCTAATCAGGCTTAGCCGTTGATCCGGTTTGCTTAGGAAAGAAAACAGCAGCAGGCCAACCAATAGCAACACCCCAAGACCGACTAAGAGCAGAAAAATCATCAGGCCAATGCGCTTGCGTCTCATCAGAAATACCGCCTTCACTTAAACACGTGGAAGTGCCCTTATTATAGGGGACAAAAACCCACAAATATTGAAAAGAGCTTTCATTTTTGAAATGGCTGCGCAGCTGGCTTGCTCCCGAAGCCAGCTAATCTTCCCCATATATGACAGTCTCCCCTCGAAGCCGGGGGAGACTGTGCCATCATCAATTCGAATACTTGCTTCTTCTAGATCAGACCGCTGATGAATTGCGCTGTCAGGTCAAACAGTTCGTCGCCGTTATTCCACAGCCACCAGCCGCCAACCCCGGCCACAACACAGCAACAGCAAAGAACGATCAAAACCACAACGATGATGATCCAAACTTTGCTATCCATACCTTTTTCTTCAACATCATCCGTAACCATTTCATCTACTTGATTCAGTTCATCAGCCATACCATCCTCCTTGATCAATTCAAAGACTAAACGAACAAGCCCACTACCGGAAGCAAAGCCCCGAACTCTTCAAAGGCGATTCCAAAAGCAGCCAGACAAAGGGGCACTGCAATGGCAACACCGGTGACACAAAGTCCCAATACGGTCAAGCCGATACCAATCCATCCCATGACGATGCCTGCTTTGGCCAATCCTTCTCCGCCCAATGAACCGGCGCTTTGGGCAATTTCTTTTTTGGCCATGGAACCGGTAATCAAGGCCACAATGCTGCCAATCACCGGGAATAAGGTCAGCCCAAGAACACCTGCAATCAAGCTGACAACCGCCATGGAGCTATTGGGCTGTGTTGGCGAGGCGCCACCGGAATAAGACATATCAAACCTCCTTATCTATTTATTGTACCAGCGATTGCCGATTTGAACGACGCCACAGGTACCAAATTACCCAAGAGACTAACAAGATGATCACCGCGGCGATCAGCACAGGAATCACAATCGCCAAGATGGACAAGATCGTCGAAATGAGATCCTCCAAAATGCTGACGGGCACGTTCCCGGTGCCACCTGTCGCGGCCGTCACCGTTGGACGAACCGCCACCGATTTGGCCGCGTGGACTCCCCCGGCGACAAGCAAACCGGCGATCATGGCCAGGACCGGATGAACCTCGGCGACGTTGGCGCTGGCCGCGAAGACGATCGCTCCCGCCGTGGGGCGCACAAAAGTCTGAATGAGATCATTAACGTGATTGACAGCAGGTATTTTATCGGCGAAAAACTCTACCAGAGAAAGCAGAAACAAAACGCCGATTACCCACCAACTTTCCATGGCGTTCCAGGGGATGTGTAATTCGATCCAGCCGCTGAAGCGGGCCAACAGAGAAACCACCAACAAGGGAATGTAGGCGTTTAGCCCGGCACTGGCCGAGAGTCCAAAAGCAGTAAATATATCCATCATCAACCGAAGTGAAACCCTTCCCAGGTACCAAAGAAAAAATAACGAACGTAATCCATGGCGGCAATTTGCAGTAAGGCGACGATAAACCCGGCCGAGAGGGGCAAAATCAGGTCTCTACATCGATCGAAACGATTTTCCATCCGGAAAAGCATCACCCAAACCATCGCGTAGACCATGGTCAAGAGCACCAATACCCCCGCGGAGGTGATCAAAGCCAAGGGATACAAGACGAAAGGATTGCCCATCAAGACAAGCCCATCCAAGAGAAGAGCCACGGCCACCAATCCGGCCAACGGCAAAATGCCATCCAAGGCCGGACGACGGTCCCGGCGCCGCCAAATGGTCTGATGAAAAGCCGGCATCAGGGCAATACTGACGCTCAAACCCAGTCCGGTGCCGGTCAACAAACGGAAGATATTATGGGGCTCATAGAGATAGAAGCGGGACATGTCAGGCAGCAAATGCAAATAGGAGTTGACGCCATCCACCCCATAAGCCAGGACAAAAGAGGCCAACACGGCGATGACCCTCCAAGGGGGGCGCCCGGTTCGGCGCCGAACAACGAAACTTTGATAGAGGATGCCTAACATGGCGCCCAGGTATTGACCGGTGCAGCGCGCACACATGGGCATCTGCCGATCGCCGAGGTGAAAGGAGCGCAAATCAATCCGGTGGCAGACCGCGTATCCCACCGCGTCGGCCTTACCCAGCAAGCCTGGCGGCGTATGCAGAAGCCAACCGAGTAACAATGCGCCTGCGGACAAGGAAACGATTCTGTCCCAAGGGATACGCTCAATTTTGGAGTTTTGCAACCATTTGGTCAAAAAAGACATGGTTTCATTATACCGCAGTAAGTTCAAACTGGAGGTCTCATTCTACCAGGGCAACAGGGCAATAGAAAGATGACTTCTCTTCTCAGCTCATAAGCCCGTCTCCGGGCGGTTCTCGCCGGCTACGACACCCTGGGGATGGGGCGGAAGAGCAGGTTGTTCGTACAACCGTCGAATTTGGCAAGCACAAGCAAGTGCGGTATGATAAGCACCCACGATCAAATTACAATAGGACTCACGCACTTGACTGAATCCTGACAAACCGCGTAAGTACTGTACAGTAACGAAAACGTGCACCTACACCACTATGCCTAACCATCGTCATTTCATTCTGTTGCTCTTGCTCGGACTTCTAACAGCTTGCCAACCTGCCGAGGCAGCCCTGAATCAGGAGCAATTTCTCGAGTCCATCCAACCAGTCGCCGAATCAGTTACCAGCGAGTCGACCCCCTGGAGCATCGATCCCAACAGCGGATCGGCGACCGCGACCATAACGCCATCCGAGCCCACGCAAATTCCTACACGCAGACCGACCTATACCCCCTGGCCCACCCCCACGCCTGCCATCACCTTCCCTCCCCTCATCCGGGTACAGCCCAATAACGTGCCCGCATACATCAACCCATTAACCGGCTCCCTGGTGCCCAATCCTAATCTGTTAGACCGGCTTCCTATCGCTATCAAAGTGGCTCTGTTTCCCCTGCATACACTGCCACCGGCGGGCGTCTCGATGGCCGATCACGTTTTCGAATACTATCTCGAATACGGACTGACCCGCTTGATCGCCATTTTTTATGGCAACGATGTCGAACGGGTCGGCCCGGTTCGATCGGCGCGCATCTTCGACGCGCACGTTGCCAACATGTACAATGCCGCCTTCGTTTTCGGCGGCGCTTACAAAGATGAAGGCACCCCGCGGGATGTGTACGGCTACTTAGAGGAGCATATCGACCCCAAACTGATGATCAACGGGCTTGTCAATGTCTGCACCCCTTACCTGTGCCGAGATGAAAGCATTTCGAGCTATAACAACATCTTCGGCAATACCCACGTGCTCTCCCAATTGATCACCCAACGCGGCATCGACAATAGTCGCCGGGATATTGCGACAAACTATTTTGACGCCTTAGAAAAAACCAGCCAAACAGATGTCAATCAGGTCTTTCTCTTCTATTCCTCGCAAAGCTATTCTTATTGGAGCTACCGCCCCGGCAGCAAAGCGTATTTCCGCTATCAGGGTATTTCCTACGGCGACGAAAAATACATGGAATTAATCGACCGTTATACCGGTATCCCCATCTCTACGGACAATCTTATCGTTCTATTGGTGCCCCATGAGTTTTTCTACCATTCTTCCAGCACCGAAATCATCGACATCCAACTGACCGGCAGCGGCGAGGCCTATTTGTTCCGAAACGGTCAAGTTTTCGATGCTCGCTGGGAGCGCAACGAAGTCTACAAACCACTCGCGATTCGAAAATCCAACGGCGCTCCTCTGGCCCTCAAACCGGGCACCACCTTTTTTCAAGTCGTCAGCAGCGATACGGAGTTGATTCAAAAGGGCCAGGCATGGATTTTCGAGTTTAAAGCTCCCGAGGAAGAAGAGGAGTGAGGGGTTGGGAGCCGGTATCAGGGAGCAGGGAACAGGGATCGGTTGGCAGTTAGCGGGTGTCGGTAAGGATGGGGTTGGGCAACAAGTTTGATCAATCAATACCATGAAGGGACTCTTCGATGAAAAAGAAGGCTAACCGCGACTTTCTACCCATCATCATCGCTCTTGTCGCTGTGGCGCTGGGAGGACTCGCCTGGCAGCGCGGCGGATTCGAAATGGCGCTGGCGGGCTTGGGCAGCGGCCTCAACTTGCTGCTTAAAAACGCACTCTCATTGATCGCTTCGTTTCTCACGGCTGGCTTGATCCAGGCGCTGGTCAAGAGAGAGATGGTCGAGCGCTGGCTTGGTTCTGAATCGGGCTGGCGCGGCCTGCTCCTGGCTTGCATCGGCGGCGCGCTGATCCCTGGCGGGCCCTATGCCTACTACCCCATCGCTAGCGCCCTGCTTCAAACCGGAGCCGGGTTAGGAGTCTTGATCGCCTTCGTGACAGCAAAGAATCTCTGGTCTGTCTCGCGCCTGCCCACAGAATTCGCCCTGTTGGGGCCCCAACTGACCCTGATTCGCTTCGCCATCACGTTTATCTTTCCTCCCGTGCTGGGCATCGTCGCTCAGGCATTGTTTGGCGGCCACATCGAGCGGATTCGGGCCGCCGTCGCCCAACCCGGGGAGAAACAAGCATGACCACCACAACGATCATTCTCTGGATCATCGCCCTGGGCCTGATCATCTATGCCTGGCTCCGGCGGGACGAGAGCCTCCAACGCGGCCTGAAGATCGCCTGGGAGGTGACCCTGCGCAACGCCGCCTTGCTGGCCATTGCTTTTATCATCGCCGGCTACGTCAACGTGCTCTCTCCGACCGAATTGGTTCAAACCTGGATTGGCCCCAACAGCGGCTGGAAAGGTCTCGTGCTGGCCGAGGTATTGGGCATGTTCCTACCCGGCGGCCCTTACGTGGTCTTCCCCCTGATCGCCGTGCTCTACAAAGCCGGGGCCGGGCTGGGCGCGGCGATTACCCTGATCACCAGTTGGTCCACCCAGGCGTTTTTGACCGTGACCTTCGAGTTGCCCTTCATGGGCTGGCGCTTTACGGCTGTTCGCTGGACTCTGGCGCTGGCTGTCCCCCTCCTCGCCGGGGTCGCGGCGCAACTGATCTTTGCGTAAACGCAACGCTTAAACGAAACTGCTCAGTCACCGTAAAAAATAGGTGAAAGTTCACACCTCTCGCTTGAGACAAGACTTTTACGTCGAAACTTAAAAAACTTTAACGCCAAAACGCGGAGAAGCAGAGACGCGGAGTTTTTACTTTTTCTCTGCGTTAAAGTTCCTGATACATTGTTCGCATTTTTCGTGACCTTCTAAATGGAAACATTACCTCGCAACCAAATCATCGTAGGCGATTGTGTGGACGTGCTGGAAAGCATGCCCGCCAACTCGATCGACTTGATCTTTGCCGACCCGCCCTACAACCTGCAACTCAAGCAGGAACTCTATCGCCCCAACATGACCAAAGTCGACGCCGTTGATGACAACTGGGATCAATTTGATTCCTTCGCCGCTTACGACCGCTTCAGCCAGGCCTGGCTGAGTGCCTGCAAACGGGTCCTGAAACCAACCGGCACGATTTGGGTGATCGGCTCGTACCACAACATCTTCCGGATTGGCAAGATCATCCAAGATTTGGGTTATTGGATCCTCAACGACGTGCTCTGGATCAAGACCAACCCGATGCCCAATTTCCGCGGCGTGCGCTTCACCAACGCCCACGAAACCTTGATCTGGGCCAGCACGGGCGAAGAGGCCCGTTACACCTTCAACCACCACGCCATGAAGGGCTTGAACGACGACAAGCAGATGCGCTCCGATTGGTGGCTGCTGCCCCTGGCGACCGGCTCCGAGCGCCTCAAGGATGAAAACGGCGACAAAGCCCACAGCACCCAAAAACCCGAGGCGCTGCTCTACCGGGTGATTTTGGCCGCCTCCAACCCGGGCGACGTGGTGCTGGATCCCTTTTTCGGCAGCGGCACCACCGGCGTCGTGGCCAAGAAGCTGCACCGCCAATGGATCGGGATCGAAAAAGAAGCCCGCTATGCAACCCTGGCAGGAGAACGGATCGATGCCATCCAGCCAGAAGAATTCGACCCGGCCACCTTCGAGGTGCGCAGCCGCAAAAAGCGCGTCGCCCGGGTGCCCTTCTCCACGCTGGTTGAAAACGGCTACCTGACCCCCGGCCAAATCTTATATTTTCGTAAAGACGAAAAGAGAACGGCGACGATCAAGCCCAACGCCAAACTGCGGGCCAACGACGGTTTCGAGGGCTCCATCCACCAGGCAGGGAAACATCTTTCCGATGGCAAATCATGCAACGGCTGGGAACACTGGTACGCGCTTGAAGATGGCGAGATGGTTAAGCTCGACCATTTTCGAGAGGCCTATCGCCAGGCGAACAACATGTATGATATTTATGCTGATGAAGAATGAGCGTAATAAGGAGTTTACTACTTGCACAAATATAACCCTCGCTGCTGAATGATCTCATACACCACGGGAAGCAGAAGATAACGAAACGGCTTCCCCTCCCGGATGCGGGCGCGGATATTCGAGGCGGAAACGTCTAGCAAGGGGGCATCAACAAAGCGGAGCTTCGCCTCGATGCCGGGGAGTTGGGCGGCGACGGTATCGGTATCAACCCCCACGCCGGGGCGCCGCACCACGGCAATTGTGTCACAAGCGGAGACAAACCTCCCCGGGGCGTACCAGGTGTGCAAATCGCGCAGTGAGTCTCCCCCCATCAAATAAATTAATTCATCCTCAGAAAATTGCTCCCGCAGCAGGCGCATTGAATCGGCGGCATAATGTGGGGGTGGACGATCGATGTCGACGCGGCAGAGTTCAAAGCAAGGATGATCACCGATCGCGGCCCGGAGCATATCCAGGCGATGGCGCGGGGCCGTGATTCGCTGCTCCGGTTTGTGCGGCGGCACAGGGGTCAAAATCCAAAGCAGCCGCTCCAAGCCCAGCGCGGCAATCGCCTCTTCGGCCAATATCAAATGAGCGATGTGAGGGGGATCAAAGGTACCACCAAAAATGCCAGTCCGTCGTCGCATCATGCACCCCTCAAAATCATTGCGGTCGAAACCAGGTGGGCAGATCAGTCATATTCTTCCATCCACTCCAACTCGTGGTCGCCGATGAAAACGGTGTCGCCGGGTTGAATGCCCGCTTTGCGCAGCGCCTTTTCGATCCCCAGGGTGCTTAAAATGCGCTGAAAACGGTCCACCGACTGGTAATATTCCCAATAGGTCATGGCGGCGGCGCGCTCGATCGCATCTCCAGCAACCCGGTAGCCGCTGCGTGTGCGCGTAATTGAGAATTGGCGCGGGTCACTTTCGGGACGATAGACGGGCATCTGGTCTGATTCAGATTCCTCGACTCCTTGTTCGGATTCGGATGGCAGTTGATCCAAGATTTGCTTGGCCCGATAGAGAAGCTGGCGCACGTTGGTGCCTGCTACCGCTGATATGGCGTGCGATTCGTACCCGCGGCCTTCCAGCGCATCCCGTACCTGGGGCCAATTCTCGACGACGGAGGGCAAATCCATCTTATTGAAAGCCACAATCTGGGGCTTCTCGGCCAGGTAGGGGTCAAAAAGGGCCAGCTCGGTGTTGATCTGGGAGAAATCGGCCAACGGGTCTTGCGACAGGCCATCCAGCAGATGAATCAGGACGCGCGTGCGCTGAACGTGGCGCAGGAATTGATAGCCCAGCCCGACCCCTTCGTGGGCGCCCTCGATCAGGCCGGGAATATCGGCCAGGACGAGATTGGTATCGATATCCAATTCAGCCACGCCAAGGTTGGGTTGCAGCGTGGTGAAAGGGTAGGAGGCGATCTTGGGCTTGGCGTTGGTCACCGCGGCAAGGAGGGTGGATTTGCCCGCGTTGGGCACGCCGACCAGGCCGACATCGGCGATCAGGCGCAACTCCAAGCGCAAGGTGCGCTCCTCCGGCGGTTCGCCCTTCTCGGCGATGCGGGGGGCCTTGTTGCGGGAGGTGGCAAACCGGGCATTGCCGCGCCCGCCCGCGCCTCCCTTGCAGACGACCAAGCGTTGATCTGGCTTGGTCAGGTCGCCCAACAATTCATCCGCATCGGCGTCGAAAATCAACGTGCCCGGCGGGACCGGTACAACCAAGTCTTGGCCCGATTTGCCGGTTTGATTCTTGCTTCCGCCGCGGGCGCCATCTTCGGCATGAAAATGCTGCTGGCGTCGAAACTTAGCCAGGGTGTTGAGCATGGGATCAACCTGAAAGACGACATCGCCGCCATGGCCGCCATCGCCGCCATCGGGTCCGCCAAAGGGAACATATTTTTCACGCCGAAAGCGGACAACACCCGCCCCGCCGCGCCCGGAGCGTACATGAATGGTTACTTCATCAATAAACATAAGTGCGGGAATTATACCATCCTGGCAAACAAAGGGAAAAGTTTAACGCAGAGGCGCGGAGGTGCAAAGACGCGGAGAAAAATAAAAAAATCTGCGTCTCTGCGTTAAAAATGATTGTAGGAAAAGGGAATTTAAACTGGGGGAAGGTTGCGTTTGAGCTTGGGGTAAACACCCGCCTGGAGGGATAAAGAGGCCCCTTCGGCCACGCAGGTGGTGGGGTTATCGACCAGATAGGCAGGGACGCCAAGTTCTTTGGTCAGCAATTTATCGATGCCGCGCAGCAAAGCAGTGCCACCGCACAGGGCGATGCCGCGGTCAATGATATCGGAAACAAGCTCGGGGGGCGTTTTCTCTAACACTCTGCGCGAGGTCTCGACAATCCGGCCCAAAGGGCCTTCGTAGGCTTCGACAATCTCCCCCGTGGTCAGTGTCAGCGGGCGCGGCAACCCGGTGACCTGGTCTTGGCCCTGCACCTCAATGCTCTCTTCTTCGTCCAAGGGGACGGCAGCGCCAATGGCCAGCTTGATCCGCTCGGCGGTGGGTTGGGCGACGACCATGCCATATTTACGGCGCACATAGGTCATCAGGGCGTCGTCCAATTGCAAGCCACCGGCGCGCACCGTCTCCGCCGAGACGATACCATAGGTGGCCAAAACGGCCGCCTGGGTAGAACCGCCGCCCAGGCAAATGATCATGTTTCCGGTGGGGGTGTGGAAGGGCAGATCGACGCCCAGGGCCGCGGCCATAGGCTGCTGAATCAGGAACACGTCCCGTTTGACCGCTTCCAAGGCAGCTTCATGAACGGCGCGACGCTCGACGCTGGTGACTCCGTTGGGCACGGTCATCATCACCCGAGGCCTGAAAAAGTGCATCGAACTGCTCACCTTCTTGATCAAGTATTCCAAGAATTTTTCGGCGACCTCGTAATCGGCGATAACGCCATTCTGGAGCGGGTAAGCCACTTCCAGGCTCTCGGGGACGCGCCCGTACATATCCTGCGCCTCTTGCCCCAAGGCAACGATCTTCAATTCATCGACGGCAATGGCCACAACGGTGGGTTCTTGCAGAATCAACTGACCATCCTCGGAAATCCGAGTATGAACGGTGCCTAAATCAATACCTAGGTCTTTGGAAAAAAGGGCCATAACTGATTATTGATCTTTCAAGGAAGGTGGCGCCTCATGGCGTCGTTTGCGACGATAACGGCGCACAGCATCCAAGCGAAGTCGAGAACGCCGCAAGGCCGCCTCCATGCGTAAATAGGCGTCGGAATCAGGAGGAGGGCCTTCAGCCAGGAATTTTTCTGCCGGTCTCTGGCCGCTTGAGGGCGCTCAATATTAATTTCGCGAACATCCTCAGCGACGTCGACCAACACTGTTACCAAGCTCGGAAGCACTTCAACAGAAACATGATCTAATTTGCCATCAAGGATTGCCGGAAGCCGCGCACGGTCTCGTGCAGCAGTACGTGCTTGCCGGGAATGCCGGTAAACTGCTCCGCAACCTAGAGGGGCTGCGAGAAAAAACGCTCAACCTTGCGAGCGCGGGAAACACGCACCTTTTCCTCTTCGCCCAGTTCGTCAATGCCCAAAATGGCGATAATGTCCTGCAAGTCTTTGTAACGTTGCAGCACCTGTTGAACTTCTCGAGCGGTCTCATAGTGGGCTTCGCCAACAACGTTGGGATCCAAATTGATTTGATCAATTCGCTCAAGCAACGAATAAAGGGGATCGTGAAAAGCCCTCAAAGGGGAAAATCAAACGATGATTGCTTTCCAAGATGATACCTGAAAGAGAATAGATTGTCTAGTTTCACGCTTCGGGTGATTGGGCATGGGGGTCTGATCCCAGCTCCTGAGAGCGCTCGAAAGCCGCCCAAATTGCACGCGAGATAGCGGTACGAAAACCAGCTTTATCCAAATAGTACAAGGCGGCCGCGGAGGTGCCTCCCGGCGAGGTGACCTGGTTGCGCAGCCGCGCCAGGTGAACGGGTTCATCCCGTTTTTGATAATAATTTACCGAGCCGCGCACCGTTTGAGCGACGAGTTGCTCGGCAATCCGGCGCGGGAAACCGAGATGGACGCCCGCGTCCACCATGGCTTCCATGAACATGAAAACGTAAGCCGGCCCTGTGCCCGATAGTGCCGTGGCCATGTCGAGATAATATTCTTCTTCGAGGTAGACCTCCTCGCCCAGCGCGCCCAGAATTTGGGCAGCCATCTCCCGCTGAGCAGCGGAAACGGTTGGCGCGGTGGTCCAAACCGTGATCCCTTCGCCGATCTGAGCCGGGGTGTTCGGCATCGAACGGACAATGTTCTCCGCGTTCAACCCCTGGGCAATTTTCGTCAACGTCGCGCCGGCCACAATGGATAAGACCAAGGCAGAAGGGTCAACCTGATCATGCAAATCGTCAAAGACCGCTTTGAGATGTTGAGGTTTGACCGATAGGATCACGATTTCGGCGCCTTTTACGGCAGCAACGTTGTCGTCGGTGGACCTGAGCCCATAGCGTTCCTCGAGCTCTTTGCCCCGGTCGAGCAGCGGCCCCGAAGCGACGATTTGTTCCGGAGAGGCGAATCCCGTCCGGATGATGCCAGCGATCATCGCTTCCGCCATGACGCCAGGCCCAATAAATGTTATCTGTTGATCTTTTGTCATAATAAGTCTCCATGTAACGGCTCAGTCATCG
>CAZJBA010000077.1:0-1160 GCA_964544065.1 uncultured Anaerolineales bacterium
ATAGCCAAGGGTGAGGGCTTCAGCGAGCCCTTTCTTTGGAACTATTTAGACGATCCTCAAGGCCTTCCTCACCCCTCCCATGCCTATTGGATGCCGTTGACATCTTTGCTTGCGGCCGCGGGGATGCGAGTTTTTGACGCATTCACATTTCTCGCTGCCCGGAGTGGATTTTTGCTTCTCGCCGGATTGGTGCCTCCCCTGACCGCGCTGTTATCTTTTCGGCTCAACCAGGATCGCTTCCTGGCAACATTGTCGGGACTTTTGGCCGTGTTCCCCGTCTTTTACTTGCCTTTTTTGCCTGTTACCGACACCTTTGCCCTTTACATGGTTTTGGGAGTATCCTTCTTCCTGCTGCTATCCTCCTCTCCCTCGCACCCTCATCCCCTTGCTCATTGGCTCCTACTGGGCCTCCTCGCCGGTTTGATGCACCTCTCCCGCGCAGACGGCCTGTTGTGGATGCTAGTTGCAATCGTGGCTGGATATTACTACTCGCACCTTACAACTCGCGACTCACGACTCGCGACTCACGACTCGCGACTCACGACTCGCATCTCGCACCTCGCCTCAACCTCTGCCCTGATTCTATTGGGCTACCTCCTCATCATGGGCCCCTGGTTGATCCGCAACTTGCACGTCTTTGGGACTCCGCTTGCCCCGGGCGGGTCGCGGGCTCTATGGCTGACTGATTACGATGAGTTGTACGCTTATCCCGCCGACCAACTCACCTTTTCCCGCTGGTGGGGTTCTGGAATCAAATCCATTTTACAAGCCCGTTTGTGGGCCTTGGGCCAAAATTTGCAAACTGCCCTGGCCGTTCAGGGCAGCATCGTTTTGTTGCCTCTGATTGTGTGGGGGGCTTGGCACCATCGCCGTGATCTGCGGGTGCGAATCGGCGTGCTGGCTTGGCTCTTGACGCTTGCGGCCATGACCTTGGCCTTTCCCTTTGCCGGGGCGCGGGGCGGATTTTTTCATTCCGGCGCGGCATTGCAACCACTATTCTGGGCCTTGGCCCCGGCGGGTTTAGAGCGCTTCATTGCTTGGGGCACTCGCGTTCGCGGCTGGAAGAAGCAACAAGCGCGACGCGTTTTTAGTGGCGCTGTGATTATTCTCGTGATCTCTTTGTCTCTATTCATTGTGGGGGAGCGGGTGATCGGGTGGGG
>CAZJBA010000077.1:1260-14576 GCA_964544065.1 uncultured Anaerolineales bacterium
GTGTTGGAATGGCATCTTGTTTGGGCAGCGGGTTCTGGCATGGAAACCCTTTTGTTTGCTTTTTTGATTGCTGCCTTGATGTTGCTTTTGTTGCATGTGGGCAAACAATCGCAGTTGATTGAGCAAAACGGCATGATCATTGGCTGCTTGATAGGTCTGACGATTTGGGTGCGTCCCGGTGGAATCACTTTATTAGCTCCTGCTTTTTTTGTTGTTCTCTTTCTGCAAGATTCGTGGTGGGAAAAACTTAGGATAGTAGCTTTGGTGATGCTGGGGTTTGTTCTTTTGTTTGGCCCTTATCTCGTTTTTAATCGCAGCGTAGGAGACGCCTGGTGGCCGAACACGTTCTATGCCAAACAAGCAGAGTATGCCTCCCATCGACAGATTCCATTGTTGCGGCGTTGGCTGGATCAAGCCGTTTTGCCCCTTGTTGGAGTTGGCGCGATATTGCTGCCTGGCTTTCTACTCACCTTGGCGAAACAGATCCGTCACCGGAATTGGGCCGGAATAGCAGCAGTACTATGGGCAGGAGGATACCTGAGCATGTATGCCTGGCGTTTGCCCGTTACCTATCAGCATGGCCGCTACCTTATCCCGATGATGCCGATTTTTTTCTTGTGGGGTTTTGCTGGCCTGGTTGAATTCCTTGAGTTCCACACGGAAACCTGGTATCAGCGAGCCGTTGGTAAAGCATGGATGGTCGCTGCCGCGCTGCTGCTGTTTATATTCTTTGGGTTGGGTGCTCAGGCTTATGGTCGAGATGTCGCCGTCATCGAGACCGAAATGGTCACCGTGGCCCGTTGGGTGGCGAAAAACACGCCTCAAGATGCGCTTATTGCCGCCCACGACATCGGTGCATTGGGCTATTTTGCCGATCGTTCAATCCTCGATTTAGCCGGATTAGTATCGCCGGACGTGATTCCGTTCCTTCGGGATCAAGATCGCCTGGAGGCGTATATGCACTCCCAGGGGGCGGATTACCTGGTCACCTTCCCGGGCTGGTACCCGGCTATGGTCGCGGGAGCCTGCCCCGAGTTTCAGACTGAATCTCCTTTTTCTTGGCTAGATCATCATGAAAATATGGCTGTGTACCCATTGCCGATTCCGGGTAATTGCATTTTGAATGATTGCCTGGTTAGTACTCCTGTGCTATACTCACAGAGAGATTTCTAATGAAAAGGGAGTTGCTTTATGAAGAAAACTACTGTCATTATTGTTGATGATCACCCGCTGTTCCGTCAAGGTGTTGTTGATTCCATTTCCCTTGAGCCTAATCTTGAGGTGCTTGCCGAAGCCTCAAACGGCGATGATGCCTTAAAAATAATTAAGGAAAATCCCCCCGATGTTGTTGTTCTGGACATGAATCTGCCAGGCATGAACGGTCTTGAAGTTACGAGCGCGATCAAATCCCAAAAAATACCTACGCACGTCATTCTTGTGACAGCTTACGACGACGCTGAGCAGGTCATTCATGCCATGCGGGCAGGCGCATCGGCATATTGTCCCAAACACATCAAACCTGAAGATTTGATCCGTGTGATGCGTCAAGTTGTTGATGGCAAGCTCGTTGTGGAGGGAGATGTCCTTGATCAACAGGCTTTAGATGTGTGGCTAAAACAACGTCTTGATGAAATGTTCGGGAATGATAGTGATCCCGGTGAACCGTTACACCCGCTTTCTCCTCGCGAGATGGAAGTTTTATCGTATGTCAGCAGAGGCATGAGCAACAAGGAAATTGCTTCTTTGTTGGAAATCAGTTATCAAACGGTAAAAAACCACGTTACTTCAATTTTGCGTAAGCTGCGCGTTGATGATCGCACCCAGGCGACAGTTTATGCTTTGCGGCGTGGTTGGTTTCGTCTCTATGACCACGATTCCAGCGAGGATATGGATTTGAATACTGTGGAGTGAAGCATGACTTTGAACGATCGGACTCAGCGTGGTTCTCTAGTGGGGTTGCGAAGTGACTTGGAACAAGAGCTCGAACAAGTTAATCGCACTTTGCGAGATGTCAATTTGAAGTTGGAACAGAGCCAGGCCGAGGTCAGCAAGTTCGCCAAGCGAAATGCGTCGGTTACCGCGCACCTTCAGCAGATTCACGACCAGTCGAATTCGGTTTCGTTGGACGAAATACATTCGGTGTATGATCTCGCTTTGGAAACACAACAGCGTTTATTTGTCATGCGGGGAAAAGTTGATAAATTTCAAAGCGATAGAGCCCATTTAGAAAAACATAGGGATTCACTTAAAAGCATGCTGGCGGCTCTTGAAGAGGGTGATTCGGCTTCTTTGCAAGATTCAACAAAGGAAGCTTTTCGGGTTGTTGAGGCTACGATTCAGGCCCAAGAAGCGGAACGTCAGCGTCTTTCTCGCCAGATGCATGATGGCCCTGCTCAGGCGCTCTCTAATTTTGTCCTTCAAACCGAAATAGCTATGCGTCTTTTTGATATAGACGAAGAGAAAGCTAGAGAAGAATTGTTGGACTTGAAAGCTGCCTCCACAGCGGCTTTTCAGCAGGTTCGTAATTTTGTTTTTGAACTCCGTCCCATGATGTTGGATGATTTGGGGTTGATTCCCACATTGAAGCGTTACAGCGAAACTTTTCAAGAGCATGCAGCGGTCGAAATCGATTTAGGCATAACGGGTGTAGAACGACGTTTGGAATCTTATATTGAAGTGGTCATTTTCCGCTCAATTCAAGAGTTGTTATTTTTCTCTCAACATCAGAACCAAGCTTCCCATGTCAGGGTGCAGGTGGATATTGGTGATTCAACGGCTACTATCTCTATTGAGGATGATGGCAAAAGCTTCAACGAGGATGTAGTCTCCAAGGGGGGCGGTTTAACCATCAAAGTGATAAAAGACCGCATTGAAATGTTAGGCGGTTACATGGAGTTGGAAAAAGACAACATGAGGCAGGGCAATTATATTCGTTTCCAACTTCCTATCGGCAATTCAAATCAATAAATATTAAGTGACTGTCAGCTAGTTTTTTTGCTATCAATCAAACCTCGCCACTACCTGAAGATGAAGGTATTTACAGATTCGTAAGGCTATTTGTACTTGAAAAGCTTGTGGGCTTTGCTATAATAGTATCAACCTTGAAATCCAAGGAATATATTTTTCGAAAGGAGGTATAATTATGTTGTTCGCACCGAAGGAAAAGGGCCAGGGTCTTGTTGAGTATGCTTTGATCCTTGTTTTGGTAGCCGTTGTCGTGATAGTTATTCTTGCTCTGCTTGGCCCCGCTATTGGCAACGTGTTTAGCAATGTTATTACCAATATCTAGTTGTATTTTATGTTCCGAATAAAGCCCTGCCCTTTGGGCAGGGCTTTATTTGGTTTGAGAGAGATTCCGGTTTTGGAGTGCACTTCACTGCCTGACTAGGGGTGGTCAATATCATCGTTATCAGGTAGACTATAGATATGATTTTTTCCCAATCTTAACAAACTGGAAACAATTGATGGGTGGGGATGAATGGAATGGTAATTTGGTTATAGAATCTGGCCGAACAATTGGGAGGCTATTATGCGTCGAGGACGAATTTTCTTCTATTTAGCTTTTATTCTGATCCTGATTCTCGTGGGAGGGTATGTTGTTTGGCAGCGTTTTTTGCAACCGGCGCCCGTTGAAACAGCAGAAGATGCCCCTGCTCCTACACCGGTTGTCAACATGGTAGATGTGGTCGTCATTTCACAACCGGTTCCTCGGGGTGCAGAGCTGACGGAGAATGTGTTACAAATCGTTGAATTTCCCGAGGATGCAGCTTATGCTGAGCTGTTCCGGGAGAAAGAAGCTGTCGTTGGGCGACAAGCCAAGTTTGATCTCGAACCGGGTGTTCCGGTGACAATCGGTATGCTTGTCACGAAGGCGGAGGAACTTTCTGCGACAGGCTCCTTGGCCGCGCTGGAGATTCCGCGTGGCAAGGTTGCTGTCTCTGTCCCTATTGATCGACTCTCCAGTGTGTCTTATGCTCCTCGACCGGGAGACCATGTCAGTGTCATTGTTTCGATGCCTTTTGTAGACCTTGATAGTGAATTTCAATCAATACTTCCAAATCAGCTTGGTACTGTGATTGGGCCCTCTGTAGATCCAGAATCAGGCGCGAACACGATCACGATTCAGGTTAGCGGTGCAACAGGGTTGCAAGGCAGAACTGAATTGGATCCGGTGTTAAATGAGTTGACCTATGTCGTGCCGGCGGAACTTCAACGACCTCGATTGGTGAGTCAGATTGTCCTTCATGATGCCGAAGTTTTACAAATGGGCAATTTTCCTCTTCCGGAGGAAGAGGAGGCAGCCGCGGCCGCGGTTGAACAGGGGCAAGAGCAAGAGGGAGAGGGAGAAGGCCTTCAAGTAGAAGAAGGCGGTGAACAACAAGAGGCGCCCACTCTCGCCCCACCAGAAGTCGTCACTTTGATTGTTACGCCTCAAGAAGCGGTTACGCTCAACTATCTGATTTCTGCTGAAATGAAGCTTACCATGGCGCTTCGAGCGGCCGGTGATGACTCGATAACCTCCACCGAGGCGACAACCTTGCAATATTTGCTCGATGTCTATAGCATTCCGGTTCCTGCTAAACTTCCTTATGCTACGGAGCCGAGGCCTGATGTGTCCGAATCACCCTTTCAATTGCAACAACCATCTGAAACCGAAGAATAAGGTTTACTTGTATTTGGAGTATCTTTTCAAAAAACTGGGGAGAGGGTCTTCTGCGTGGAGCTTTTTTGGCGTTACCCGCTCAGTCTAGCTGGACGTGTACGCCCTTGTTGGACCCTGAAATTTTGAGAAGATACTATTTGGAGAAATTAAATGACAGGAGAAGATGCTACCATAAAAGTTATCATCGTTGATGATGTAGCAGAGGCTCGCGAAAACATACGAAAACTTCTGCAATTCGAAAGCGACATTGAAATAAGCGGTGTTGCAGCAACGGGGCGAGAAGGTATTCAACTTGCACGCGACACGTCTCCGGACGTTGTCATCATGGACATTAACATGCCAGATATGGATGGCATCACAGTGTCAGAAGCTATTCGAGAAGAATTGCCTTCTGTGCAGATCGTCGTTTTGACCATTCAGAACGATCCCAGTTATATGCGTAAAGCAATGTTGGTTGGGGTTCGCGATTTTCTAACCAAACCGCCTGTTGTTGATGAATTGATCCACGCTATTCGAAGGGCGGGCAAGATGGCCCACGCAGAACGGCAGAAGATGAGTGATCGCTACCCCGTAGATAGTGGCACTCAAGCGACCGAGGGAGGGGTTTCTTCGGCGCAGTCGTATGGAAAAGTGATTGTCGTTTTTAGTCCCAAAGGTGGGGTTGGGTCAACGACAGTGGCTACGAATTTGGCGATCACCCTGCATAGCCCTGAAACGCCTGTAGTGATCGTAGATGCTAAGTTGCAATTTGGCGATGTCGCCGTCATGTTGAAGGAGAGACCCAAGAACAGCATTGTAGATTTGAGCCCTCGCGCTGATGACTTGGATAATGATGTGATCGATGATGTTTTGGTGAGGCATGAGAGTTCCGGCATTAAGGTTTTGGCTGCCCCATCTCGCCCTGAATATGCCGAGAACGTCACCGCTGATCAATTTCGTAAGATCCTGGCTTATTTGCGAAGAGTTTCTTCGTATATCATTGTTGACACCTCTTCTCATCTCACCGATATCGTTTTGAGCGCCATTGATGTGAGCACCCTCTTTCTGATGATTGCTACTCAGAACATTCCCTCCATCAATGATGCCCGGCTTTTCTTGGATTTATCTGATGCTTTGGGACTTGAACCTGAGAGAATTTTGTTTTTATTGAATCATTATGATAAACGACTTCCGATTACGCCCGAGGCTGTTGGTGAAAATTTAGGCCATGAAGTTTCGCTTGTTATCCCTAAGGATGAGCGAGTGGCTATTCCATCAGCGAATCGGGGAGTACCGTTTGTGTTGAATAATAAAAAGAGTTCTATTTCTCAGTCAATAACCGAGTTGGCCGAGCTTGTTCGACAACGTCTGGCCGAACTCGATGAAGCGCGTGATGTAGTAACGATGTAACTTGTCAATTGACAGACTAGGAAGTGAGCATATGTCTTTACTTAGTCGAATAGAGCGAGGCCAAACAGATTCCGATGAAGGCGGCTCTGGTTCATCGCGGCTGGGATCCTTGCAAGGGCGTCGAGTCGCCCCTCCCGATGGTGATGCTCAGCGAGATACGTATTTTGATCTAAAGACTCGCGTTCAGAACCGTTTATTGGTAGAGCTAGATCCCACAACGGACGTCACCCAAGTAGAAACTGTTCGGAAAACAATTCGGGATTTGTTTGAACAAATTTTGGCGGAAGAAAGCATTGTCCTTTCTCGCCAAGAAAAACATCGGCTTTTTGAACAAATTGCCGCGGAAATCTTAGGCTTTGGCCCCTTGCAAAGCTTGTTAAAGGACCAAGAGATTACCGAGGTGATGGTCAACGGTTCCAAAAACATCTACATTGAACGGAAGGGCAAGCTTAAACGTGTTCCGCTGTCTTTTGAGGACGATGAACATGTGATGCGCATTATCGATCGAATTGTGGCCCCGTTAGGTCGACGCATTGATGAATCCAGCCCTTATGTGGATGCCCGTTTGCCGGATGGCTCTCGTGTAAATGCGGTCATTCCACCGATTTCGCTCGTAGGCCCAACCCTCACCATTCGTAAATTTCCCGAAGACCCAATCACCATCGAGGAATTAATTGAATTTGGCAGCATTACACCCGGGGCATTACAATTTTTGAAGGCTTGTGTAGAAGCGCGATTGAATATCGTGATTTCCGGAGGTACCGGGTCCGGAAAGACAACCTTGCTCAACATCATGTCTCAGTTTATTCCTTCTGATGAACGCATTATCACCATTGAGAATGCGGCTGAGCTTAGGCTTCGACAGGAGCATGTCATTCCCTTGGAGTCTCGCCCACCCAACATCGAGGGCACCGGAGAGATCACAATTCGGCAACTTGTTGTCAACTCCTTGCGTATGCGTCCTGATCGAATCATCGTCGGTGAGATTCGTGATGAAGAGGCGTTGGACATGTTGCAAGCCATGAACACGGGCCACGATGGTTCTATGACAACAGCTCACTCGAATAGCCCCCGAGACACCTTGGCTCGTATTGAAACCATGGCCTTGATGGCTGGCATGGAGCTGCCTGTACGGGCCATTCGTGAACAGATTGCTTCGGCCATTGATCTTGTTTGTCACCAGGAACGCTTCCGCGATGGCAGTCGAAAAGTGACCAATATTACTGAAATCGTGGGTATGGAAGGGGATGTAATCACGATGACAGATATTTTTAAGTTCGAACAACGCGGCATTGATGACGGAGTTGTCATTGGGGAGCTCAGGCCTACTGGCTTGCGACCAAAAGCTTTAGGCCAAATTGAAGCGGCAGGAATTCACTTGCCCCCATCCGTCTTTGGGGTTAGTGGTCGTCGGTAGAAATAGAGTAATCAATAGTAGTTTGAGGTAGATACGTATGCCAGTGCCAACACTCTTCTTAATTGGTGGAGGGGCGCTAGTTTTCATCCTTTTGATTGTCGGCGTTGTTGTTTCGGTGCGAAGCGAGCAATCTTTAGTGGAAGAACGCCTAATTGACTATGTGGGTGCAGAAGCGCCTGTAGACGATTCGGACAGCACTACAGCTCTGTCAGACTGGGTTAATGTCCAGGTTGAAGGAACTTCGTGGGGAGGCAGAATCTCTCAAAACTTGGCCCAAGCGGATTTAAAGTTTCGCCCGGGAGAGTACGTTGCCCTTATCGTGATTGCTACGGTTGGGATTGGTTTTGCTGCTTGGTTCCTTGGGGGCAGAGACCTGTTGTATGGCATCGTAGGGGCAGTCGCCGGTTTTTTTGCACCCCGTTTTTATGTTCGTCGCCAACAACGAAAACGATTAGAAAAATTTAGCGAGCAATTACCCGATATGTTGAGTTTGATGGTTAATGGCCTGCGGGCAGGTTTTTCTACCGCTCAGGCGATGGAGGCAGTCAGCAAGGAAATGCCTGCTCCCATTAAAGATGAGGTTCGTCGGGTTGTTCAAGAAATGCAATTAGGCATTTCGATGGAGCAGGCGCTTGAAAATATGTTGCGTCGCATTCCTTCGGATGACTTGGATTTGATTATTACAGCCATCAACGTGCAACGCGAAGTCGGCGGCAATTTGGCCGAAATCTTGGACACAATCGCCTATACTATTCGCGAACGTATTCGTCTTAAAGGTGAGATTCGAGTGTTGACCGCTCAGGTGATGTATTCCGGCCGGTTCCTGGCATTGCTTCCTGTCATCATGACTGCGGTCCTTATGTTGGCCAATCGTGAGTATATGATGTCGGTCTTCCAACCCGGAGTTCAACTATGTGGTTTCGCGATATTTGGAGCCGCGGCCATTTTAGTTATAATCGGTTATTTTGTTATGACCCGGATAGCTAAAATTGAGGTTTAATCTCGGAGGGATTTTATGAGTATAACCGCTATTCTCGTTATTGTTGGGGTTATTTTAGTGGGTGCTGTGATCCTGGTGTTAGTTGGCTTGCGCGATCGTGCTGATCAAATCGATCCCTTGGAAGAGCGATTGAACGAATTTGTTAATCGTGGTGAGATGGTCAGCCTCGAAGAAGTCGAGATGTCACAATCTTTGACTGAGCGGGTTGTTTTCCCCATCGCTCGCCGTTTAGGCGAATTTGCATTACGATTTACTCCCCAAAATGCGCTCGACGATACGGCTCGTAAGATCGAGTTGGCGGGAAATCCTAGAGGCTTAGAGCCTACAATTTTTTGGGCTTCTCGTTTTGGGGCGGCAATTGGAATCGCTGTACTCCTGCTGTTCATTTTTTCGATTGGTTCTATTGGTTGGGGTTGGGGGCGAAAGCTTTTGCTTGTGATAGTGTTTTCTTTTGTTGGCTTTTACTTGCCTCAACTCTTGCTTCAAAGTCGCATTCGGCGACGCCAAGATTCAATCCGTAAAGCCATGCCCGATGCCCTTGACTTATTGACAATTTGTGTTGAGGCTGGGTTAGGGTTTGATGGCGCTATGGCGAAGGTGAACGAGAAATGGGATAATGAATTGGCGTTATCTTTTAGTAGAGTCTTACGTGAGATTCAATTGGGAAAACTGCGTCGCGAAGCGTTGCGCAACATGGCCGACCGGATTGGTATCCCTGAAATGACAAGCTTTGTTGCCGCCATTATCCAGAGCGAGCAGTTGGGCGTCAGCATGGCTAAAGTACTCCGGATCCAGTCCGAGCAAATGCGGATTAAGCGCCGTCAAGCAGCGGAGGAAAAAGCCCAACAAGCCCCAATTAAGATGCTTTTCCCGATGGGATTATTGATTTTTCCCTCACTCTTGATCCTTTTGTTGGGGCCAGCCGGGGTTCAATTGATGCAATCTGCTTTAGGCCAAATGTTTTAAACCTTGTTTTCGGGCGGCGAAACGATGACCTGGCAATATGTGCTTTATCAATGGAGTCGAACGGCACTGGATTGGCTGTTCCCGCCCACATGTGCTGGTTGTGGCGCTCCACGAGTAAGGTGGTGTTCGGATTGCCACCAGAAAGTGCGTCGCGTTGAGCCGCCTTATTGTCAGTGCTGTGGCCAAGAGTTACAAGCTGGTGAAGATTCGGTCTGTGATCGATGTCAAAAGAATCCACCGGGTATGACCGCGATTCGCTCTTGGGCTATTTTTGGCGGCCCACTTCGACAGGCCTTACACCGGATAAAATATAAGCGCGATATCGCTTTAGCCGTAGTTTTTGCCAACAGCATGATGAACTGTTTAGAACGTCAAGGCTGGGCTATTGATTTGGTTACCCCGGTCCCGATTGGGAAGAAGCGGAAAAAGCAACGAGGCTATAACCAGGCTGGTTTACTGGCTAAACCACTAGCCCTTGGGTTAGGTTTATCCTATAAACCTAGAGCGCTTCGGAAAGTCCGCGATACGGTTTCTCAGGTTGGATTAACGTTGCAAAAGCGCCGTCAGAATGTCGATGGCGCCTTTCGTTCTTCATCTTCTTTAGTGGAAAGTAAAACAGTATTGGTTGTCGATGATGTGGTTACGAGTGGTTCTACGTTAGAGGCGTGTGCAAGCGCACTGTGGCAAGTTGGCGCTGACAACGTCTATGGATTAACCTTGGCTCGTGCGCCGCTTTCATCGAACTAACGAGATTGGCTCTCCTGAAAAAAGCTCATATCACCCGTACCCCTCCGAGCACCTTTTTTTCAGGGAACTCAAAGTTAAGATTTGGAGGTATAAGATGGCACTAGATATTCAACTTTATGGTCGAGATATTCAATTAACGGATCGAACTCGTGATTATGTGAACAAAAAAGTATCCAAATTAGATCGGTATATTACCAACATCAACGAAGTCCGCGTTGACTTGGCCTACATTGAGTCGGCCCGTGACGTTAACGATCGCTATGTAGCTCAGATTACGATTCAAGGAAAGGGATACATTTTGCGAGCTGAGGAGCGAGCCGATGATATTTTTGCGGCCTTGGATCAAGCTCTTCCTAAAATTCGACGCCGAATTAAGCGATATAAAGGCAAGCATTACGAGCAGCGCAATAGAATGTCAACCGCTGAAGTGGCTGCTGAACTGATGGAAGAATATGAAAGCGAAGAAAGTTATGAAATTGTACGCCGAAAACATTTTATCTTGACCCCGATGGATGAACGAGAAGCCATTGAGCAGATGGAATTACTTGGCCATGAAAACTTCTTTGTTTTTCTTGATGCCAATACAGGTCAAATCAACGTCCTCTATAAACGACGAGATGGAAAATATGGAGTCATTGAACCTGAAATTGCTTAATTGAGTTCGATTACGTATTTTCCTAATAAGCGCGGGGCATGAAGTTCCTCGGTTACAGTCAAAAAGCGGAGGCTCTTAGCCTCCGCTTTTTCATTTATGGAATCGGTATCTTCTCGATATCTTGGGGAAAACCAACGGCGTTCGCCCTCGCTTTTTTGAGAAGGTACTGGAATTGCTTATATTACGTTAGGGCCTTGTGTCCTGTTTGACAAGTTCACAGGTAGCATGAAGATAGTTGAAAGCGCCTCGGGGAGGCATCAACTCAAAGATTTCAATGATCTGTAATTCAAGATCTCCAAGTTGAATTTTTTGGCCAATTGTGGGCTGCTCTTCCAAATTGATGATTCCGCCTGGATGATCGCTATTTTTAATTACGTAGCTGACTTTATATACAGCCATTATATTCCTTTAGAATGATCTTCAATGTTATCTGCTTAGGTTAAAATGACGCAGTTTGAAAGAAATGTCTGCTGCCATATTGCGCATTGTAATGTAGCCAATGCGAGTTTTACGTTCACAAAGTTGATGAAACTCATCGTGACGGATGGCATGAATAACCGTCGGTTCTTCGATGGCGACGACGGTAGCTGATCGTGGACTTTGCTCTACCAAGGACATTTCACCGATCAACTGCCCCACGCCCAGATTAAGAACGGTTTTGGGGCTATCCTGGTATGAGTTGAGCATGATTTTCACCGCGCCTTCTGCTATGATGAAGAACGATTGTCCGGGTTCGCCCTCTTTTACCAGAACGTCTCCTTTTTGCAAATGCTTGACCTCGCAAATGGCAGAGATTTCTTTCAAATCACTATCGGTCAGCCCATCGAATAATTCTACATCGCGTAAGATCTTGAGCAAATCCATTTTTAACTCCAATTGTCATAAATCCTTGCTATATTGTATCTTTTTTAACAGGAATTTGCAACTAGCTTTTGGAGATATTTTCATATTCATTTGCCCTTTTTGAGTAGATCAACGTATAATTACTTTTTCTAGCTCAACTAGTTTCCGTTCTAAGAGTCCTTAAACTGATCCGGTCATTAAAAACTAAACAATTGGATTTGGGCATAAAGTGAACAACTATCTTTTTTCGACCAAAAACCCGCTTGGCAAGGGCTCCTCCCGTAGGGACACACCGTGTAGACCGCAGCCATTGGTGTGGAGTTCGGTCGAGAGACCTTCGCCCAACATCCAAGAGTTCAGGAGAATATGTTCGGATCAGTAAGTTAGCGAAGATACGATAAAGAGTTGAAAGGTATAGTTTTTCATGCAAGACCATCAAGAAATAATTGACAAGTACCAAAATTGGTTAGACCGAGATGAAATGGATGAAGCCAGCATTGAGGAGGCGGTTGTCAAAATTTTAACGGCAATTGGCGAAGACCCAAATCGGGAGGGGCTGGAACAAACCCCGAATCGAGTAGCTCGAGCTTACGCAGAGTTGCTGGCCGGGTATCGGACCGACCCTATCGAATTGTTGAACGACGCCTTATTTGATGTCACCTATGATGATATGGTCATCGTTCGTGATATTGAATTTTATAGCTTGTGTGAGCATCACATGATCCCATTCTTAGGGCGTGCACACGTTGCTTATATCCCCAGCGGAAAAGTTATCGGTTTATCCAAGATTCCGCGGATTGTTGACATGTTTGCCCGCCGCCTGCAAGTTCAAGAGCGTATGACCAGGCAAATAGCTGATATGATTCAGGCCCTGATTCGCCCTCAAGGTGTGGCTGTCGTTATGGAAGGTCTCCATCTTTGCTCGATGATGCGCGGAGTCAAGAAGCATGATGCTCGCTTGACGACTTCAACCATGCTGGGTGTGTTCCGGAAAAGCTTGGCCACTCGCCAAGAATTCTTGGATAACATCACCCGCGGTTCCACCCCCTTACGCTTCTAGCAGATCGCTCAGCCTTCTTTGAAGCGTTCAATCTCTACACCCACGGATCGAGCGAATGAAACCGCCTCGGGTTTTTCGACTCGTACGTGAACTTTCATGGCCCCCGGTTCTTGTAGGCATAACTCGGCGATATCTTCAGCCAATGCTTCAACCGTGAAGCGCTGTATCGTAATTGTGTGCTCTTTGACTTTTGTGGCGACGGTGTGATAATTGATGCAGTCGTCGATCTGATCGCTTTGACCCGCTTTGCGTGTATCGGTGAAGATAGCCAGGTTGATCAAAATGGTTTGGGGATGGCTACGTTCCCATTCATGAATTCCAATAATCCCCTTCATTTTTAAATCCCTGATAATAATTTTATCCATAGTTGCTTGTCGCAAGGTGGCGTCCCGTCTACAAGGGCGCCGCCTTCTTGTTGTCTCGTGTTTGGTTAGGTCAGTGTCAGTAAGCCGGTGTTTGCTGCCGGGATATGTGGTTTAAAGACGACATCTTTGAATACATCGTAAAGTAAATTATTTTTAGTAAGCGTTCAGGCATGTCACTCTCGCCGCGCTTCCCCTGGCGGGACGCAGAGCG
>CAZJBA010000078.1:0-14362 GCA_964544065.1 uncultured Anaerolineales bacterium
ACCACGGCGACCTTGACGGCCGTGCCCGAAGGCAAGACCTTCACCCAAACCAGCTTCTTCGCCGGTTTCGATTACAACAGCCTGCCGGTGACCTACGAGATTCTGCCAAGCGGTTACGGCTATATCAAAATTTCGTCGCTCTCGGAGGACATCAACCTGATCATCCGCCTGTGGGAATACGCCCTCGAGCGGATGATCGCAAATCAGGTCCCCGGCCTGATCATCGATATGCGTCAGAACAGCGGCGGCAGCCCCCTGGGAACTCTGTTTGCCAGCTACTTCGTCGAGGAGCGCATCGACATCAGCCGCTCGTATTATTACAGCGAAAAGAGCGGCGAGTTCGAGACCTACGGCCCGCCCGATTACACCGAGCCCGACGATGAACTCCACTACGACGGACAACTGGCCGTTCTGGTCGGCCCGGCTTGCGCTAGCGCCTGCGAAGATGTCTCCTATGTCTTGGGCCAACTGGAGCAGACGCGCGTCTTTGGCTACTACGCTACCAACGGCATCTACGGCGAGGTGGCCCGCGGCCAGTACCTCCTGCCGGGCGGCTACAGCTTCCAAACGCCCACAGGGATGACCAAGGACATGGAGGGCAACATCATCATCGAAGGGACGGGCGTCGTCCCCGATGTGGACGTTCCCCTGACCGAGGAGACGGTCCAACAAGAATATGTCCAGGGAGGAGATGTGGTCCTGGAGCAGGCCATCGAGACCCTCAGCCAGCCGCTGGGAGCGGGCGTGACCCCCGAACATTCCCCCACGGTGGGCACCAAGGCCGAAGCGGAATCCGCCTTCCAGGCCCAGACCGAGTGGCTGGAAGACTTTGCCCAAGAAAACTACGAAGATGAATCCTTATCGCAAGCGGGAGAGACCTATACATTCACCGTGCCTTTGAACACATCTCGCAAGGTGATGTGGTTTTACGCCTGGTGCACGGCGGACCAGGAGAGCTTCGAAGACAACTGGTCGAAGATCGAACTGGCCTTCAGCCTGAACGGCGAAAACGTGCCCCTGGAAGATTTTGCCAAGCTGGAAGGCGTCTTCGAAGACAATCACTGCCGGGCTTACTACACCGTGCTCAGCGATTGGGCCGTGGGCGAGCACATCGTCAAGACGGAAATCACATTCACGGATTCGTTCAATGATGGTATCGCCGAAGAGGACTTCCCCGCCGGCACCCATGTGTACGAGTATCACGTCTACGTAGGGCGGTAAACACCTTGTAAGCGTTCACGCCCCTCGCTAAATAGAACGCGGATTACGCGAATATAGCTGATTTCCGCGGATAAAAAATTAAAATCTGTGAAAATCTGCCTAATCCTTGTTGCCATGGGCACGCACAGCGATCCGTGTTCCATTTCGGGATCTTTTACTAAGACCCTGAACGGTTACAACACCTTAACGCAGAGCCGCGGAGACCGGGGAGACGCAGAGTTTTTATGTTTTTCTTTGCGCCTTCCCGACAGGGATGATGTGTACGCCCCACGGGCAACACCGTGCGCTTCTCCGCGACTCCGCGTTATATTTTTACACCATCAAGGGGAACCGCCTCAGTTATAATAGTTGTAACGCCCACAATCCATTCTGGCTCTGTAGGGATTTACGGGGTAAGAAGCCAAGCCCCTAAAGGTTTTGAAAACCTTTAGGGGCTCACTCCGTGAAATCCCAGAGACCCTTCATTCTGAGAAAAAGAGAATTGAATCAAAGTTTCTCCCAAAGATGTGAAAGCCAATCAGTTGGATAAAAATTCACTTTGGACGCTGAACAACGGACTCCCTCGCGGTTGCCTGCCCTGTTGAAACTTAATCCTGTCGAGAAAGCGAATACCCATGCCCCCAACACACCCTGTTTACACCCTCGATCTTCACTTCCAAGGCCTCGCCAACGCCATCGCCGCCTACCTGATTCCCCACCGCCGCGGCGCGGTTCTGGTCGAATGCGGCCCGAGCACCACCCTCCCGGCGCTGAAAGAGGCCCTCGTCAGACACGACCTGACCCCCGGCGACATCACCGACGTGCTTGTCTCCCACATCCACCTGGACCACGCCGGATCGTCCGGTTGGTGGGCCCGCCAGGGTGCTCGTATCCACGTGCACAACTTCGGCGCCCCTCACATGATTGATCCTGCCCGGCTGCTAAGCAGCGCCGAGCGCATCTACGGCGACGAGATGGATGCCCTCTGGGGAGATGTGCTCCCCGTGCCCGAAGAACGCGTCAACGTGCTTTATGACAACGATGAAATCATCATCGAAGACCTGGCTTTCACGGCCCTGGACATGCCCGGACACGCCCGCCACCACATAGTCTACCACTTCGAAGACATTTGTTTCACCGGCGATGTCGGCGGTATCCGCATCCCCAGGCCGGGCAAAGAACCCCACGTGCGCATCCCTGCCGTGCCGCCGGAGTTCCATCTGGAATCCTGGCGCGAGAGCATCCAGCGGCTTTCCGAGATCGACTTCCAACGCATCGCCCCAACGCACTTCGGCATCTACGACGATGTCGCAGCGCACATCGCCGCGGTGATGGACGGTCTCGATGACCTCGAAGCCTGGATGGAGCGCGTCCTGACTCAAGACCTCAGCCCCGATGAAGTCCGGGAGAAATTCTTCAAGTGGATCAAGGCCCAATCCGAGCAAACCGGCCTGAGCGACGAGCGGATCGCTTCGTATGAAGCTGCCATCCCCTCCTTCATGTCCGCCGATGCGATGCGGCGGTATTGGGATAAGTTTCGGCGTTGAGCGCTGCACGGAATCAATTCCTAAGCATGCTAGACTTGAAAGGTTTCAAAGAAAATGGCTTGCCCCTCTCGGGTTTTAAGGAGTGTTGAGGTGATATAATAAAATTGAAAGAGGATAATATTTCCCAAATGTGAGACAAAAAACGTTTCTCTAGCGGTGTGAGGTGTTTACAATGAACATAAAAGTACTCCGGACACAATTACAAGAACAAATCAGGCATTTGCCGGATAATGTTGTAGAACAAATTGCAGACTTCGCCTTCTTTGTGATGAGTAGGCGTGGGATTGAGCCACTCTATCAGGACTGGGATGACCAGCTTTGGCAGGGGTTTGCTTTGAGCCAGTTCTTTGCCGAAGATGACGATGTGGAGTACACGCTGGAAGATGCCCAGGAGATTTATCACTTATGAAAGCTGGTGACATTGTCCTGATCCGTTTTCCACACACAGATCTAAAAGCTGGCAAGTTGCGACCAGCTTTGCTGGTTGCAATTACCCCAGGTCGCCATGCCGATTTATTGTTAGCATTGATTAGCTCGCGAGTCTACCAGGCTGTGCCCGATTTTGACGAGATCATCGAAGTTAGCGACGAAGATTTCCCCGATACTGGCCTGAAAACTCGTTCCGTTATCCGATTGGGGCGTTTGGCAACGGTAATGCCTGCTGTCATCAATGCCCGCCTAGGACGGATCTCTTCAACAAGGCTGAAGGCGATCAAAACCCGTTTGGCCGCATGGCTCAGTTGACCTGCATATTGCAAGATCAGATAGGTTTTTGAAACCCTTCCGGTGTATCTTCTCAAAGAAACGGGGAACATGTAGCTGAGATTTTCGCGTAGCCACACGGTGTGCACCCATTTGGTGTGCCCGAAGGGGTACCAAATCTTGCTTTCACGGGGTCGCTCTGCGCGCCCATGGCGTGGAAACCCCGGCCACATAATCGTTTCCCCAAAATATTGAGAAGACACCTTCCGGTCTCGGTATATTAGACAATATAGAGATAGCATGAAGAATTTCTCCACCCAACTGCTCGAAACTTTACGGACGGCCCAAAATGTCGCCGTACTGACCGGGGCGGGCGTCTCCGCCGAGAGCGGGGTGCCCACCTTCCGGGAGGCGCAAACCGGCTTGTGGGCGAAGTATCGACCTGAGGAGCTGGCCACCCCGGGGGCCTTCCGCGCCGACCCGCAAAAGGTGTGGGCCTGGTACCAGTGGCGGCGCGAGTTGATCGCTGGCGTGGCGCCCAACCCCGGCCATGAGGCCCTGGCAGCGATGGAAGCGAAGCTGCGTTCGCAGGGAGCGAGCTTCACCCTGATCACCCAAAACGTGGACGGGCTGCACCAGCAAGCCGGTAGCGAGAACATCATTGAACTGCACGGAGATATCACCCGGACGACATGCTCTCAATGTGGCGCCGTGGTGGAACGCTGGGAGCAACCCGAGACTCCCCCGCCCCACTGCCCCCACTGCGACAGCCTGCTGCGACCGGACGTGGTCTGGTTTGGGGAGAATTTGCCGCTAGGCGCGCTGGATGCAGCCCTCGAGGCAGCCCGGGAGAGCGACGTCTTCTTCTCGATCGGCACATCGGCGGTGGTGCAACCGGCCGCATCACTGCCCATCCTGGCACTTGAGGCGGGCGCGCTCGTGGTTGAGATCAACCCGGACCGGACGCCGATCAGCGACCGCGTTCAGCATCATTTTCAGGGCGAAGCCGGCAGGATTCTACCCAAGCTGGTGGAGGTCGTTTGGGGGTGAAGTCCCTGCTCGTAGTCAGGCACGCAGCCTAGTACTGATTGTGTAAGCAAACAGGTTTTGCATATCAGCTACCGAATTCATTCGGTTGCAAAGAGGATGACCACAAAAACGTTAGAATCAAAATTTTTCTTTGTGTCCTTCGTGTCCTTTGTGGTTAAGTTCTTAGAGTTCAAAACCCATTACGAATTTTTGTTCCGGGGTACTAGCGGAGTGTCGTCAGAATGGACGAAAACGCTACTCCGCTGAAATACGCTTCGTGGCTTACACGAACTAAGCCCCAATTCCAACGTCTTGAAATTGGGGCTTTTTTGTGCAAAAGGCTCTTGACAAATTAGAACAATTGTTCTATAAATCTCTTACAGGCCAATATTTCCATCCTGATAGGAGGTTTCCATGTTATCTCAAGTCTCTATTTTCCCCAAAAAGATGCGCATCCAGCGCGGGCTCCTCTTTGGGGCCTTGATCGTCACCGCCCTGTTCGCCTTCGAGGTTTTCAATTACAGCACAACCAACTTTGCTCTCTCAGACGTGCTCGGCAATCTGGAGTTCCTTGGCGTGACCTGGGCGACGATCCTATCGATTGCCTTCTGCGGGATCGATTTTGCCGGGATTGCCCGCCTGTTCACGCCAGAGCAAGGCCAGGACGAACCCGCCGAGGTCTGGTACCTCTTCGGCGCCTGGATGCTGGCCGCCCTGATGAACGCGATCCTGACCTGGTGGGGCGTCTCCATCGCTATTCTCAACCACCAATCGCTGGGCAACGCCGTGATCGCCCGCGACACCCTGCTCAAAGTGGTGCCCGTCTTCGTGGCCATCATGGTCTGGCTGATCCGCGTTTTGATCATCGGGACCATTTCCGTGGCCGGGGATCGGCTCTTCAGCCAGGCTCGTTTGGGAACGGCCAAGCGCAGCAGCCGCAGCAGGCGCAGTTACAGCCGCAGCTCTTCCAAGTCCCGGCGGGCCGTGCGGGCTAGCTCGTTCAACCCGGTTCCGAAGCAACCCAACCGGAGCGAGAATCAACGCTCTGAGCGCGAGCCGACCTACCACCCCATCTCGTTTGGGAGCGGCAACAAGGCGTACAACAAAGACCGTTCCCAGCGAACCCAGTTTTGAAAGCATTCCCCCCAGCATGAATCAAAACAGGCAACCCGTGCCCAGCCAGGTTGCCTGTTTTGTTAGGAGACACGGAATTTAATGCAGAGCCGTAGAGAGGGCGTAGAAAGCACGCCTAGAGAGACGCGGAGAAAAACAATTAAAAACTCTGTGCCTTCGCTTCCCCTTGCGGGACGCACAGCGTGCGCGCCCTTGGCGTTGCGTCTCCCCGACTCTGCGTTAAATATTTTTAAGATTTGAGGTAAAAATTTGTCTCATCCCGACTTAGATTCGCTTAACCCGAGTTAGCTGCGAGACCCACATGCCCGCCAGCATCAAGGCGCAGCCGAGCATCCGCCGCGGGGTGAGAGTCTCTGCCAGGAGCAGCCAGCCTCCCACCAGGGCGAAAACGGACTCCAGGCTCAAGAGAATGGCTGCATGAGCGGAGGGTGCGTCTTTCTGGGCAACGACCTGCAAAGTATATCCAACCCCAACGGACAAGCCTCCGGCGTAGAGAATCGGAATCAGGGCGCCACCCCAGGCCTGGATATCCACCTCCTCAACCAGAAAAGCGATCAGGAAACTGAGCACAGCAGTCGCCGCAAATTGAATCAGGGACAATCGCAAAGCGCCAATCTTGCGGGTATAGGCGCCGACTACCCGGACGTGAAAGCCCCACACCAGCGCGCTGAGCAGAACGTAGACATCCCCCTGGGCGATGGTGAACTTGCCCGTGACGCTGAGAAAATAAAGCCCCAGGACAGCCAGAACGGCGCCCATCCAGGTGCCCCAACGAGCCCGCTCGCTGACAAACAAGCCCAAGATGGGTACCAAAATGACGTACAAGCCGGTGATGAAACCCGCTTTGCCCGCCTGGGTGGAAACCATGCCAATCTGCTGAAAAGAAGCGCCCAGGAAGAGCAAAATGCTGGTCAGCGCGGCGCCGAGATAGAGGCTTTTGGGTGGACACGTAGGGGTTGCCTCGGTGCGCCATTGACGAATCATCAAGGGAAGCAAGACCAAGCTGCCCAACGCAAAGCGGGCCCCATTGAAAGCGAAGGGGCCCATGTGATCCATGCCCAGCCGCTGGGCCACAAAAGCCAATCCCCAAATGGCCGATGCCAGCAGGAGCAGGAAATCTGCGCGCAGGGCTTTGGGTTTCATCAGGAAATCATGCCGTCCGTCTGGCGGATGGGATCGGGGCGTAAAAAGGAATTCAAAATCTGATCGCCGCGCAAGCCCGTTTGTTCCCCTTTTACGTGGCGAAGGTGGTTTTGGGCCAGCTTGCTCAGATCAACGCCGGCCGCCTGGCGGGTCAATCGGATTGCCTGGGCAGCATAACGGATGGCGTTGCGCGGCTCGATGCGCTCAAATGACTCAAAGAACCAGCCGCAAGAGGTGAACATGCGCTGGCGTTCGCGCTGCGCTTCCAGCAGCAAACGAGCCCGCTCAAGCTCCTCGGCGGGAAGTCGCCCGGGGAGGATGGCTTGCAAGGAGCGTTTCCCCAAGATCACATCGATATATGTGTTCCGCACTTTCCAGGGATCAAGGTTCAAGGTGCGCATCTCCCTGGCGTACATCCGATCGAGGCCTCCAGCAAGGTGCTCAAAAGCCACCCGCAAGCGCAGCTTCCAACCGCTGTCGCCGGAGGTGCAATTGCAACCCGTCTCCCAACGAGCGATTCCGTGATGGCAACTCCAGGAGGTGTTTTCACGAATCTGAATCGTCTCTTTGGGCGGATGCTGGCGCAGCCACAGGGCCGGATAGGTCAAACGTACCCCAGCGCGCGCCCCGGCCCCATTAACCAAATAGGCCAAAAACCAATCCCGAAAGCGTTGGTGGTGGCCGTACAATTCCCCATCCGAGGCGACCAGCAACAATTGAGGCTCCGGACCATCTTCGAACCGAGTGCTCAACTCTTTGAGAGCAAAATCATGAGCGTTGGAGGTCAAACGTTGGTTGAAACTGACTCCGCTGCTCAAGCCGCGGTGGTAAAAGAAAACCGCCATGCGCCCACCGCTGGGCACGTCCACCCAATAGGCCTGGGTAGGATCGAGCTCAGGCACATCGGCCTGCCAGGGCGCCAAGATGGTAAATTTAATCCCTTGCTCGGCCAGGACGTCCAGGGTTTCGAGATTGACCGCGGTTTCGGGCAGCCACATCCCCTCCGGCGGGCGGCCAAAACGATGCTCGAAGTCAGCCATGCCCCAAATCACCTGGGTAACCTTATCGGCGCGGGTAGCCAGCGGCAAAATGGTGTGATGATACGCCTGCGCCATAGCATTGCCGACTCCAAAACGCTGCACGTTGGCGCGGTCCTGGGCGATGATGCGGTTGTGCGTGACCGGGTCATAATTTTCCATCCAGCGGAACAGCGTCGGGCCGACGTTGAAACTGATGCGCTCGAAATTGCCCAATTCGGCGTTGGGGCGATAACAGCAAGCATGGATGCGTTCGTTCCAATTGCGGTAGGGTTCAGCCCCCTTCTCCTCCGGAATGGTCCCAGTCAACGGGTTTTCACGGGAAGGTTGATAAAAATGGCCATGAACACAGAGAGCGAGAGAGGGCCGATCATCTTCAGAGGGACGAGTTTCGGCCCGCTCTGTTTTTGGGTCAACGGGGAGCATAGCAACCTTTGCAAGATCGGGATGATGGGTTTATACTACCCCCCAAGTTTATCAGAAAACAGCTTCAGCATCCAATGAATTCTCTCTCAGAAAAATTAAAATCTTTGGGCGTCAAACTGGGCTCCGAGCAGATTCCGACTCCAAAACCGGTTAAGGTGGAGGAGCAATATCCTATTGATCGGGTTCTGGATGGGGAATGGCGCTCCACATCCCATGGGGATACCTTTGTGGTGGAGCGGAGATACGCGGCCGGGTTCGAGGCGGGTACCGTTCCCCTGCGTGGTGCCCGGCCCCCGGCTATTCTGGCCTCCTGGGCGGAACACCCCCCGTTAGCAGACCTCGACCTGGAGCATTTTGTCTTCCTCGACACCGAGACGACCGGATTGGCGGGCGGCACCGGGACGTATACCTTTCTCGTCGGTGCGGGCCGCTTCGAGGGCGACCATTTCCGCCTGGCTCAATTCTTTCTGCGCGATCCGGCCGAAGAGACCGCTCAACTGGCTGCCCTGGAGCAATTCCTGGCCCCCTGTCAGGTGATCGTCAGCTACAACGGCAAATCCTTCGATATGCCCCTGTTGAACACCCGCTACAAATTGAACGGATGGCCGCCTCCGCTGCAAAACAGCGGGCACCTCGATTTGTTACACTTGGCCCGCCGCTTGTGGCGCCACCGCCTGACCGGTTGCACCTTGGGCGACCTGGAGACTCATATCCTCGGCCTGCGCCGCTCGGAGAAGGATGTCTCTGGCCAGATGGTCGCCGATCTCTTTTTCGATTACTTGCACACCAAGGACGCCCGCCCGTTGGAGAGCGTTTTCTACCACAACGAGATGGACGTGATCTCCCTGGCCGCTCTGCTCAACCATGTCGCCGCCCTGATCGCCGACCCGCTGGAGGGTGCGATTCAAGATGGCACCGATCTGTTCGCGATCGGCAAATTCTACGCCGACATGGGCCAAACCGACACAGCTATGCACCTTTTGCGGCAGGGCATGGAGCGGAATGAGGCCCGCGGCAAAGCCTATTGGGATGGCGTCAAATTGCTCGCCCTGCTCCACAAGCGGCGAGAAGATTTCCCCACTGCCATGATGTTATGGGAACAAGCCGCTCGCAACCGCCAGCCCTACGCTCACGTTGAGTTGGCCAAAGTCTACGAGCACCGCCGCGGCGACTTCGCCGAAGCCGCTCGCCACACCCAGGCTGCTATCGACCTTGTCACCGCCCCGACGACCCCGCGCCAAGAGCGAATCCGCTGGCTGCCGGAACTGCAACATCGCCTGGAGCGGCTGGAGCGTCGAATGGAGGCGGGGTGAAACGTTGACAGGATGAACAGGATAAACAGGATGATATTTCGTCGCCTGAGACGGATTTTCACGAATAAAATTTAAAAAATCCGTGTAAATCCGTATAATCCGCGTTGCCGAAGGCACGCCCCTGGCGGTCCGGGTTCCATTTTTTTTTGATCATAGCCTGAGTTGACAGAAAGAAGACATAACGACTACTATGAACGAAAATCCCCACCTGGTCAAACCACACCTGCCCGGCGATTCCTTCACCTGGGAGGCGGGGCCGACGGGCGTCCTGCTGATCCATGGGTTGAAGGCGACCACGGCGGAGATACGCCCCCTGGCCCACGCTCTGCACGAGCGTGGGCCAACGGTGGCCGGGCCGCTGCTGCCCGGCCACGGCACCAGCCCCAAAGACGCCAACCAACATTCGTGGCGAGAATGGCTGGACACGGCCACAACGAGCTACCAGACTCTCAAGTCCAAATGCGAGCAAGTGTTCGTCGGCGGCGAATCCACCGGTGGATTGCTGGCGCTCTATCTCGCCAGTCAACATCCTTCCATCGCGGGTGCCCTCACCTATGCCCCCGCCCTGCAATTGACGCTCGGTTGGGTCGACCGACTCAAGCTCTATCTGTTGGCCCCGTTTGTCACCGCAGTCCCCAGCGAAAGCGGCGACCGCGACTTGGCCTGGCAAGGCTACGATGTCAACCCGCTGCGCGCCACCCAGCAATTGCTGCGCCTGCAAGGTCAAGTGCGGCGGCGATTGCCTGACATCCATTGCCCGGTGCTGATCGTCCAGGGATGCCACGATCATCTCGTCGATCCCAGCGTCCCGGCAATGATTGCTTCCGAAGTCAGCTCTGGGGTCAAGGAAACCCACTGGATGGAGGATTCCGGCCATTGCGTCGCCCTGGACTATGAACGCGATCAGGTCGCCAAGATCACGCTTGATTTCATCCAACGTTGTTTGGCGACGTAAACGAATCAAACCTCACAGGTCTCGAAGACCTGTGAGGTTTTGCCCAATTGATTTTCTTATTGGTTAACTCAACGCATCTAACTGTTGCCGCAATTTCTCCGCGGTCTCGTGATAGCTCGCCAGTTTGTCGCGTTCCTTCCGGACGACCTCGGTGGGGGCTTTTTCGGAGAAGGGGCTGTCCAATAGGCCGGTCAGCCGTTTGATCTGCCCCTTGGCCTCGGCCAGGTCTTTCTCCAGGCGGGCGCGTTCTTCCTCCAGATCGACCAACCCGGCCAGGGGGAGATAGCTTTCCACCGGGCCAACCACTAGAGCGATGCTGCCCTCGGGCTTCTCGTCCAGACTGGCGTGGATTTCGGTCTTGGCGAGGTCCAGCTTGGCCAGTGCGGCGATGGTCGCGGCTTGCGCTTCAAGGGTAGGAGTATAGTCTCCGGCCGCGAAGGTCACCGGGATGCGGCGGCCATGATCGACGCGTTTCTCGGCCCGCAGGTTGCGGATTGCGCCCACGATTTCTTGAATCAGTTCGAAGTCGGCCACCTTGCCGGATTCCCAATCTTCCTCGGGGCGGGTTTCAGGCCAGGGGGCGACGATCAAGGCTTCGGGCCAGCCCCCTTCCGGGCCGAGATCAGCTTCACAATCCTGGCAAGCCGCCTTGAGGTGCTGCCAGAGTTCCTCGGTCACAAAGGGGATGAAAGGATGGAGCAGGCGCAAGCTCATATCCAGCACCATCACCAGCGTTCGGATGGTCTGGTAGGCGCGGGGGCCGCCTTCGTCGAACTGCAATTTAGCGATCTCGATGTACCAGTCGGCAAACGCACTCCAGAAGAAGTCGTAAATCTGGCGGCCCGCTTCGCCGTATTGGTGGTTGCCGAACAGCCGCTCCACGTCGCGAATCAAGCCTTGCAAACGGGCGTAAATCCAGGAGTCGGCTAAAGTCCAGGTTCCCTCACCCCCAGCCCCTCGCTCTGCGTGCCCTTTGGGCATCCCGCGGGGAGAGGGGAGTCCAGCAACATCTCCTTTTGTGCGTGAGGTTAATTCATCCAAAATGGCTTCTAAAACAGATTTTGTTTCGGTAAGAACCTCATGGTTCCAAAAGCGCAGAACTTTGATGCCTTCAGCTTCTAAGTTTTCTGTGCGTTCTTGATCCCGTTGGGCTTGTTCATCCTCTGCATGTTGACCACCATCTATTTCAATTGTGAGTTTTGCTTTATGGCAATAGAAATCTAGGATGTAGTTACCGAAGGGATGTTGTCGCCGGAACTTGAAGTCACCCAGTTGGCGATTTCGTACTAATTGCCATAGTAAATTCTCGGCATCTGTGGCTTCTTTGTGCAGTTTGCGAGCACGTTGGAGCAATTTAGCTGGCAGCGGTGGTTTTATTTTGGGGGTTGTGGGCTCAGTCCCCTCTCCCTTTGGGAGAGGGATAGGGTGAGGGAGAGAATCCAACATGCCTATGACGAAACGAGTCGCATTCCAAATTTTATTAGCAAAGTTGCGGTTGGCCTCCACCTTCTTCAGGCTGAGGTTCATGTCGTTGCCGGGCGTAGAGCCGACCAGCAGGGTGAAGCGCAGCGCGTCGGTGCCGAGGTCATCCATCACCTCGAGCGGGTCGATCACATTGCCGAAGGACTTGGACATTTTCTTGCCGTGCTCGTCGCGGATCAGGCCGTGGAGATAGACTTCGCTGAAGGGGATTTCGCCGGTGAATTCCAGGCCCATCATGATCATGCGCGCCACCCAGAAGAAAAGGATGTCGTAGCCGGTCTCCATCATCGTGGTGGGGTAGAAGTAGGCCAGGTCGGCGGTTTGATCGGGCCAGCCCAGGGTGGAGAAAGGCCACAGCCCGGAGGAGAACCAGGTGTCGAGCACGTCGGGGTCTTGATGGATGTCCGTGCTGCCGCAGTGGGCGCACTCGCTGGGATCTTGGCGTTCCACGGTGACTTCGTCGCACTCGTCGCAGTACCACACCGGGATGCGGTGTCCCCACCAAAGTTGGCGGCTGATGCACCAGTCGCGGATGTTCTCCATCCAGTTGAAGTACACTTTGGAGAAGCGTTCGGGCACGATGGTGATGCGCCCGTCGCGCACCGCTTCGATCGCTTTTTCGGCCAGCGGCTGGATGTCGACGAACCATTGCGTCGAAATGATCGGCTCGATGATCTCACCGCCGCGCTGGGAGCGGGGCACCTGGTGGACGTAATCTTCCTCTTTGAGCACCAACCCTTCGGCGCGCATATCTTCCCACAGGTTTTGGCGGCATTCGAAACGGTCTTGCCCCTCGTAAGGGCCGCCGTTCTGGTTGATCTTGGCTTCGCGGTCGAGCACGGAGATGAATTCCAGGTCGTGCTTCTTGCCGATCTCGAAGTCGTTGGGGTCGTGGCCGGGCGTGATCTTGAGTGCCCCGGTGCCGAATGCCAGGTCGACGTATTCATCGGCGATGACGGGGATCTCGCGCCCCAGGATGGGCACGACCGCTTTGCGACCGATATATTCCTTGAAGCGTTCATCCTCGGGGTGCACGGCCACGGCGGTGTCGCCCAGGATTGTCTCCGGGCGGGTTGTGGCCACGGGGATATAGTCTTCTGATCCGGCGATCATGTACTTGAAATAGTACAACTTGCCCGGCTCCTCGACGTGTTCCACCTCCAGGTCGGAGACGGCCGTCTTCAGGCCGGGGGACCAGTTGATCAGCCGCGGGCCGCGGTAAATCAGCCCTTTTTCCCACAGGCTGACGAAGGCTTCGCGCACGGCGCGTTGCAAATCTTCGTCCAACGTGAAGCGCTCGCGGTCCCAATCGCAGGATGCACCCAGGCGGCGGATCTGGTTGGTGATGTGTCCCCCGTATTCGTGTTTCCAGGCCCAGGTTCGTTCCAGGAACTTCTCTCGTCCGATCTCTTCCCGGGTGGTGCCCTCTTCCCGCAGGGATTGCTCCACTTTGAGCTGGGTGGCGATACCGGCGTGATCGGAGCCTGGCACCCACAGGGTGGGAATCCCCTTCATGCGGTGGTAGCGGATCATCAAATCTTCCATGCTGACGAACATGGCATGGCCGAGGTGCAGCTTGCCGGTAACGTTGGGGGGCGGAATCGAGATCACGTAGGGCTCGATGTTGGGATCGTGTCCGGGCTCGTTGGGATCGTTGCTCGGTTTGAAATAGCCGCCCTGTTCCCACATCGCGTAGATGCGTTCTTCGGTGGCTTCAAAATCATAGGTTTTGGGTAGTTCGTGTTTTGCCATTTTGTTTCTCCGTTTGTGTGTTGTAGGTTTGTAAGTTGGTATAGCGGTATATTGGTAAACTGGTTCACAAATGACCAATCTACCGATTCCCAGTATACTGATTCCCAATCACCATCTCCAACAAAAAAATCCTTCCGTCCACCTGAGGACGAAAGGATCGATCTTCCGCGGTACCACCTCGCTTCGCCAACGTTTTTCGCTGGCGCTCTTGACCTTTGACGGGCGCTGGGCCGATCAAAGTTGCGCTGTAACGGGCTTACCCGTACCGGTCTACTCTCCAAAATGGATTTCTTCGGTGAACAAGCCGGGTGACTTTCGGGGGAGGGCAACCGAGGATGGCTTTCAGCCTGTGGCCATTCTTTCTCTAGCGGCGCCGATTCCGCCTACTCCTCCCGGGAGCGTGGTTTTCAATTGTTAGTTGAGATTATACCGATGAAGAAGTTGTGAGTCAACATCAACGCTCATTTTTCCTGGGGCAATCGGAGGTGATTCACGGTGAAGAGGCGAGCGGTTATTGTCCGAACACTTCAAAAGTTGGTTGGATGAATAATTTGTTCAGTTAAAGATGGAAGCTGTCGAAAAATTGCTGTAAGCGTTCACGCCCCCCGCTAAATAGAACGCAGATCGCCGAAGGCGTGCCGC
>CAZJBA010000079.1:0-14217 GCA_964544065.1 uncultured Anaerolineales bacterium
GATACTAAAACGCTGTGAATAACCTGACTCCTTTGAGCAGGCTCCCGCTGATGAGACCTTAATTCATCTCCCGGCAGAGAATGCCACTCTCGCCAAGACACCTTGTCCCAACAGAAAATTATATCATGGGGTCAAAGGCCAAAGATCGCAACAAGGGGAAGAACCATTGGGGAAACAAACCGGTTACAAACAGCATCCCCACACCAAAGATAATCAAAATTTGGGCAAAGAGATGTTCCTCTTGCTCTTGCGGCCAGGGTAATTCTTCCGGCCCCATGACCAACACAGCTAGAGAGCGTAAAGCTCCAACGATCAGCCCAACACTTCCAAGGACGGCCCAAAAGGCAGCCAAAGACCCTTCAGCGGCTATTTGCTCCCACAAGGTTAAATAAACGGGGAATCCCGCCAAGAGCGGAAACCCGGCCAAGGACAAGTGCGCAAACACCACCCCCGCGCCAACAATCGGAAATTGTCTCGCCATGCCCTGGACCGTGCGGAAACGAAAATTCTCCACGTGGGAATGCAATACGGCAAGCGCCAGCGACCAAACGCCCAACGACAAGATGCGCGGCAACAATAATGCATAGCTCAAAGCTTGTCCCGAAGGCAAACTGATTGACAACAGGGTCCGGCCAATCTCCCCAACCACCACATACCCCAACATGCTGCCCAAATCACGCTGAAACGCTGCTCCTATCCCACCGACAACGATCATGACCACGCCTAAGAAGCGCAGCGTCTCCAAAACGTCCAAGGTTTCTTGAAGCCAAGGATAACGATTGAGGAAATCCAAACCCAGCATGGAGCCAACGCTAAACAAGGCAAAATAAAGAAAAGCGGCCACATAAGGATGGGTTTCTTTTGAGAGCATCGGAATCCAGCTATGCAAGGGAAAAACGCCTAATAAGAAAACAAACCCCAGGCTCAACAGAATAGCGGCTTGTTCAATGCCCTGAAGGTTACCCAAATCCGGCTCGATACGAGTCAGAAACCAGCCAGCAACCAAGATAAAGGTCATTCCCAACGTTTGATAGACAAAATAGCGTAACACACCTTGAGACACGTTTTGCCCAAAGGGCGTCAGCATCAAGACGCTAACCAAGATAGCCATCTCGATCAAAAGAGCCGCATAGAGAAACGGTTCAACAGCCAAAGAAGCCATCAAGATAACAACCATCCCAAAACCCAGGGGAACAAAGAAACGGGGCACATCCACCGCCAAAGCGCCAAAAAACCAAAACGCCAGGGCAACGAAAAAGAGAATCAGGTGAGAGCGATCTCCATTGTCAATCACAAAGCTACGCCCCAGTACCAGGAGTCGCTCGTCAATGACAAAATCCCAAGGCCCCAAGGAAATAACTTCTCCAATCTTAAAAGCCCAAGCCATTCCGGCCAGAAACAAAGTGAACGAAATACTGATAAGCGCAGTCCAGACTTGGCGACGGCTCAAAAAAAGCAAACCGAAGGACAAGACAGCAGGGACGAAAATCCAAAGAATCGGCGCGTTCATGACTCTGTCTCCAAATCTGGAGTTACTATTAGATATGATCCAACCAAGGCGACGCCAAGCACGATGGCTGCCAAAAGCCCATTGACTAGCAAAGAGGTTTCCATGGTAGCGTACAAAATTTCGAAGCCCGATAAGACCGTTAATAAACCTACGATCACCCGAACAGGTTGGACGGTCAATCCTAGTTGGAATAAACCCAACCCAACCAATAATAAACCAGCTAATAGTTGTTCTTGTTCAGCCCAAACAAACCAATCAGACATTTCGGGCAGGGAGGATAAGATCACGAGCACGACAAAGCCAGCGATAAACAAACGAAACAAAATAACACTTACGCCATAGACCATGTCCTGCTCCCAGGCCTTGGGATGTTCCATCAACCCCATCCCTAAGACAGCGGCGGCAATCCAACCTGACACCAGTTTAATCACTGCGTACTCAAACGGCCAAGTCAATGCAACAAGCAAAAATACACCCAAATACTGCGCACCCAAAGCACTGATGCTCACTCGCCAATCACGACTAACCAAAAGAATCACGGCGGTACTTGCTACCCAGACTACCGCCAATGGAGCGATAGCAGGTATCGTCATGGCTGCAACCCTCCCCCCCATTGTTGCAACACCGCGAACAAGAGCAGCATGAACAAAATTGCCCACAAGATGCCCCCTTCTCCCTCCAAAATGGAGGCTATGGCGGAAAACAACTTGCTCACCGTTCGATAGCCCCACCACAAAGATTGATAAAACCAGCGCAAGGATAGCCCCGTCCCAATGGCAGCGACGAGTTGTGGAGGCAGCGAAATGTTTCGGCGGCTGGCCACAATCAAGGCAGCAACCAGCCCCAAAATAAACGCACCTCCCCACCACGGCAAAGCGAGCATCAAGCCATCAGGCCGAGTAATCCCGCTCCCAAGCAATGTCTCCCCCCAATGGGTCAGAGGCAATAAGGTCAAACCCAACGGATAGATGATCAACATCCAGGCCTCATGCTTGCTTTGGAGGGACAATTTAGACAACAGGTGGCGTAAAAATCCAAACAACAAAATAATCTGCGCCAGCATAAAAACGATCACAAATAGTATCGACAAGTCAGTATAAATCGCCACCGCTTGCCAATGAGGTGTAAAAGGGAGCATGGATACGCTGACAAGCCCAACCAACCCCAGGATCAAGCTCTGACGACCTGGCAACGACATCAAGAAAAGCATCCCGCCAGAAACGATCAAGGCCAAACCCCAAGCCACACTGGCGTCCGATAACCCGCGCAAAGACGCGATAAAAGAAAAAGCAGCTATCCCCAGAATCCAGTTAGGGCGTCCATCAAGTTCATCTTTGGCGCGGACCCAAGCCAGACCGCCGTAAAGAGCAGCCAGGGCAGCGCCTAGAAGCAATGGAAGCACTCCTTTTTGCATAGCGCCGGCATCTGCCACTCTGGCTAAGAGGGTTAAACTGCTCGCCACGGGAACGAGTCGAACGATAGTGCCTAAGCCCCTGCGCAAAGTCGGCTCGTGAAAGAACGGTTGATGCGGCGGGAAAACGCCCAAACGCAATCCAGCCGCCAGGAGCAAATACCAACGAACATCCAAGGGGATCTGTTCAAAGGTCAAATGGGCGCCCAAAAAACGCGTTCGCAAGGCCGCGGAGAGCACAAGCAAAACACCAACCGCTCGCATAGAGAAAGCGATGACCACTTTTTCGCGATAACTACTGGTGGATACTCTTTGGAGCAGCATCAACGTCTCGGATATATCCATGGCTGCCCAGGTAAAAATCAAGGTGATCGGATTTTTGGCCAGAATCGCCAACACCCCCAATCCCGTGATGGCCAAAACCGATGCCCAGGTGTTGGGGTCAGTTTCTCCGTATTCAAGCACATCGGTGAGCAAAACGACCAACGATAAGGTCACAACCACAAGGGCGTATGGCCACGAGATAGGATCCAAAAAAAGGGTGAACGCGGCCGGAAATAAGCCTTCGGCTTGCCAATCCAACAAAGGGATCACAGCCGGAATTTTGCTTGAAGCGAACCATAACAGCAACCAGGCCACAAAAGCGGCGCTCAAGGCCAAAAACCAGGCATAGCCCGTCTTAACCTGGGTTTGATTCAAGACGAGTATGACCACAGGGATTAAAAACAATAGCAGAAGAGCAATCAAAATCAACATAATCCAATTTTCACTCCCGGGTTTTGGGCCGAAAAACGAAGTTTCTCACTTGCGTCCAAGGCCAATGGTAGGGAATGATAGTCTACTGACCTGAACTCTGCAAGCGTTTGACGCCTCGGGTATCAACGTCTTGGAGCAAGGCCAAAACGGTGCGGCTCAAGCTGGGATGACGAAAATCGGGGGCCAGATCGGCCAACGGGACGAGCACAAAAGCGCGTTGATGCAGGTGCGGATGCGGGATGGCCAAATCAGGTTCGTCAACGATCCAATCCTGATAGAAAAGGATGTCAATGTCCAAAAGGCGCGGCCCATATCGGAAAGTGGGTTCTCGGCCCACTTGTTCTTCAACCTCCTTGAGATGATTCAATAACTGGCGAGGCGCCAACTCCGTTTCCGCTCGGACAACTTGATTGAGAAAATCTGGCTGGTCTTCATAGCCCCACGGCTCGGTTTCATAAATCGGTGATTCCTCCAAGGGGCGCACTTTGGGCTGCATAGCCTCCAAAGCCGCCTGCAGATTGGCGCGCCTGTCTCCGAGGTTGGTGCCGAGGGAAAGATAAACAGTGTAGGTCATTTTTTGTTCCACCTCATCATTCTTTGGGAAGGTGCCTTGCTTAAAGATACCACAGAACCGCTTTGAATTGTATCTTCCAAAAAGGTGGGGGGAAGCTTGAGACATGTCACTCTCGCCGCGCTCGCTCGCCCACGTCCAAAGGGCGTGCAAAGCGACGGCGTGCTTACGACATGCGTGCCCTGGGGGCAAGGCGTGCCGCTGGCAAGGGAGTTTATCCTAGCAAAAAACGCTAGGATAAACGACCGAAGGGTCTCCCTCTATGAAAGCAGGAGATTCTTCGGGTTGCCGTAGGCACGCACAGCGAAAAGCACCCTTGCTCTGCATGCCTTGCCCAGCGGGCACGCACAGCGCGGCAAGAATGACACCCTTGAGGCTTTACCCCGATTTATTGAGAAGACACTTTGACTTTGTCAAAAGCCACCTGGCGGGCTACAATAGGTGCAAGATACAAGTGGGCAAGTTGCAAGTATGCAGTTTGCAGGTTGCACGGGTAACAGAATCGGAACACTCGGAGTGGCTAACATGGCGCAAGCAACATTCCATTTTCCAAAAGGTTTTCTATGGGGGACGGCTACATCATCCCATCAAGTTGAAGGCAATAACACCAACAACAATTGGCATGCCTGGGAGCGAAAAGGGCATGTCGTCGCCGGGCACCATTGCGGGTTGGCCTGCGATTGGTGGAATGGACGCTGGAAGGAAGATTTTGACCGCGCCGTCGAAGCCGGGCAAAATGCCCATCGCCTTTCCATCGAGTGGAGCCGGATCCAACCAACGCCCGACCGCTGGGATGAAGACGCCCTGGACCAGTATCGCCAAATGGTGCGCGGTCTGGCCGAACGCGGGTTGACGCCCATGATAACCCTACACCATTTCACCGACCCGTACTGGCTCACGGAGATGGGTGCCTGGGAAAACCCTTCCATTGTCCAAGATTTCGAAGCCTATACCCGCAAGGTGGTCGAAGCCCTGCAAGAGTACGTCTCGCTTTGGTGCACCATCAACGAGCCCAACGTTTACACCACCCTGGGTTACATCATGGGCGACTTCCCTCCCGGGGAGACGGATCTCAACAAAGCATTCCAAGTGATGGCCAACCTGCTCAAGGGACATGCAGCAGCTTACCACGCCATTCATGAAATTCAGCCTGAGGCCCGTGTGGGCTTGGCCGTTAATTATCGCGGTATGCACCCGGCCCGAAGCTGGTTTCCACCCGATGGATGGATTGCCAACTTGACGTCTCGGCTCTACAACGATTTCTTCCCGCTGGCCGCGAGCGATGGCGTTTTACGTTTCCTCTTCAAGCGGGAACGGGTCCCGGCCGCGAAAGGGACGCAGGATTTTTTAGGCATCAACTATTACACTCGCGAGCTGGTTGCGTTCAAGCCCTTCGCTCCCGGCGACCTATTCAGCAAGCGATTTTATGATCCGGAAGCCGAACGCAGCCCCACCGGTTTCATCGCCAACAAGCCGGAGGGATTCCTGGAAGCGCTGCGGTGGGGATTGCAGTTCAACAAGCCCATCATTGTGACTGAAAACGGCGTTGAAGACCCAGAGGACAACCTGCGGCGGCGATATTTGATCGAACACATCCACCAGATGTGGCATGGCGTCACTCGAAGCTGGCCGATTGAGGGGTACTTCCATTGGAGCCTGGTGGATAACTTCGAATGGGAACGGGGTTGGACGCAACGGTTTGGCTTGTGGGAGCTCGATGTTGAGACACAGGCACGGCGAAAACGCCTCAGCGCCGATCTCTACGCGGCCATTTGCAAACAAAACGCGCTCTCATCCGAGATGGTGGCAGAATTCGCCCCGGAGATCTGCGAGAAAATTTTCCCTGGCTAAAGAAATATGTTATAATCCCACCCGCTAGATTGGAGAGGTCGCATAGTTGGTCTAGTGCGCGCGCTTGGAGAGCGCGTATGCCTCACGGCATCGTGGGTTCGAATCCCACCCTCTCCGCCAGAAAAGCTCAGCATTGGCTGGGCTTTTTTCATTGGACAGCGCGTCAGATGAAAATGTGGTTTCCATGATATACTTCAATTAGGAATGGTGATTAAATAATTTTCTCATTCCTTGCGCCACCCGCAGGGCGATAAATCACCCTGCTACATAACAACGCCGGATGAATCCGGCTGCAAAACCCGATTTATCGGGTGTTGTTAGGTAGAACGGGGATTCATCCCCGTGCGGGGTTGGAGTGCAAATGCGCAAGTTATTTAATCACGGCTCCTTATCAATGCTAAAAAGTATTAAGACAGGTGCCTATATGATAGTAGAAACTTGTTATGAGCATGTAGGGCTAAATAAAGAACAAGTGCCAGTGATACTCGGTTCAACAATGAAGGTTGTAGAACTTGTCTTAGCCCACCTTGCTTATGGTTGGAGTCCGGAAGAATTGCATTTTCAATTTCCACATTTAACCATGGGGCAAATACATTCGGCCCTTGCATATTATTGGGATCACCGAGAAGAACTCGATGAAGATATCGAGAATCGTTTGTCATCTGTCGGTCAATATCGGCGTTCTTTTGGGGAATCGCCACTTGTAGCCAAACTGAAAGAAAAGGGCCTAATCTAATGGCGCTTGCGCTCTATATGGATCATCATGTGCCCAAAGCGATAACCAATGGGCTTCGTTTGAGAGGGGTCGATGTGCTTACAGCGCACGAAGATGGAACGCATCAATACGCCGATGATGATTTGCTGGATCGAGCCACGGAATTAAAACGAGTATTGTTTACTCAAGATGATGATCTTCTAGAAGAGGCGGCTAAACGAATACAGGAAGATATTCTTTTCTATGGGGTGATTTACGGACATCAATTGCGTGTGTCAATCGGGGTTTGTGTAAATGATCTTGAAATGATTGCACAAGTTGGTGAGCCTGAAGAGATAATCAACAGAGTGCAGTTTCTTCCATTGTAACTTTTCCTCAACATAATTCCATATTCATCAAGCTCTCTTTAAAAGGAACTGACGGCAGCGACTTGCTGCCGCCAGGGTCAAGTTTTCGGATCGTGTTGCGTTACTCCACGGTCACGCTTTTGGCCAGGTTGCGGGGCTGATCAACGTCCAGGCCGCGCAGGGCGGCGATGTGATAGGCGAGAATCTGCAAGGGGATCACGGTGGTCACCGGGCTGAGCATCCAGGGGGTTTCGGGCACCCAGATAACGTGATCAGCTATCGAGGGAATCTGATCATCCCCCTCGGTGGCGACGGCGATCACCCGGCCGCCGCGGGCTTTGGCCTGCTCGATCTGGCTGAACATCTTTTCATACCAGGGATCACGGGGGGCAATCACCACGACGGGCATCTCCGAATCGATCAAGGCGATGGGGCCGTGTTTCATCTCTCCGGCCGGGTACCCTTCGGCGTGGATGTAAGAGATCTCCTTGAGCTTCAAGGCGCCCTCGTAAGCGGTGGGCATATTGATGCCTCGCCCAAGATAGAGGGCGCTGCGGGTATCGACCAACTGATGGGCAATGCGCTCGACCTCGGCCTCGCTGTCGAGGCAATCGCCGGCCAGGGCAGGGATAAGACTCAAATTGGCGATCAACTCGCGGCGCTTGGCCTGATCTACCATCCCGCGCAAATCGGCCAGCAGGATGGCGAGCATGTAAAGGTCTACCAAGGGGGCGGTATAGGCTTTGGTCGAGGCGACGCCAATCTCCGGGCCGGCCTGCATGGAGATGTAGCCATCGGCTATGCGCATCGCCTGGGAGCCAATCGCGTTGACGATCGACCACAACGTCGCCCCACGCTTGCGTCCCTCTTCCATTGCAGCCAGCGTATCGGCTGTCTCGCCAGACTGGCTGATCGACAAAAGAACATCGTCTTCGCCGATGATCGGATCGCAATAACGAAACTCCGAGCCGATCTCCACCTCGACAGGGACGCGGGCGATCCGTTCGATGAGCACCTTGCCAACCATGCCCGCATAGGCAGCGGTGCCACAGGCGGTGATGAAAATTTTGTTGATCCGATTGGCCAACTCCGGGGTGAGATTCAGGTCGGGCAGGCGGATGCGGCTGTGCTCGAAATCGACGCGCCCGGCGATGGTATCGGTCAGCGAGCGGACCTGCTCGTGAATCTCCTTGTGCATGAAGTGGCGGTATTCGCCCTTCTCGGCGGATACCGGGTCCCAGGCAATGTCATTCACCTCGTGGGCGACCGACTCGCCGTCCAGGGTGGAGACCTGCACGCCCTCGCGGGTGACCACCGCCATCTGGCGAGACTCCAGGAAAACCATCTTGCGGGTATGTTCTAAAATCGCAGGCAAGTCCGATGCCACGTAAGTTTCCCCCTCCCCCAAGCCAATCACGACGCCGCCAGCGTTACCGATGCGGGTGGCGACGATTTTGTCCGGTTCTTGCCGCGACATGACAACAATGCCGTGGGCGCCGCGCAGATGTCTCAGCGCTTTGCAGGTGGCCTCAGCAATATCCCCTTCGGTAGAGAGATAGCGCTCGACGAGATGGACGATCACTTCGGTGTCGGTTTCTGATTTGAAATGCGCCCCCTCAGCTTCGAGTTCCTCACGCAACTCGAGGAAGTTCTCGACGATGCCATTGTGCACAATGACCACATCCCCCGTCATGCCCAGGTGGGGATGGGCGTTGCGGGCGTTGGGCTCGCCGTGGGTGGCCCAGCGGGTGTGCCCAATGCCGATATTGCCATGGAGAGGCGATTCGGCGACAAGCGCTCTCAACTGGGAGAGTTTGCCCGCGTCTCGGCGCACTTCGATCTGACCATCTTGTAAAACGGCAAGACCCGCGGAGTCATAGCCGCGGTATTCCAAACGCTTGAGCCCATCCAAGATGATCGGGGTTGCATCCTGGGGGCCAATATAGCCAACAATTCCACACATAAGGGGTCCCTCCAAAACTAGATTCAACGATAAACGTCTCTTGCCAAGTTCAGATGATATACGCGACTTCGATCAGATTCGATCAAACCTGGCGTAAGGTTGCTTCTCGCCACTCGTCACGCCTTTGTCCCCCCGGTCTCCCAAGGGATTTGAGCGTCACGTTGCTGCGGAGGGAAAAGATATGGGGCATGGCGTCCCCAGAGGGCTTCCGCTGATCTCTCGATTTTCTCTTGACCGGGGTCAAGATTAGCCCCATCGTGCGATGGGGAACCCTCATCCTCGTCACCCTGCAAACCCGGCTGGGCTGCTCAGGGCCTTGCGCTATCTTTTCCTGCAAAAATTCCAAGTATCTCCTTTCCTGCGAGCGCAAATTATAAGCGCTTCAAGGGGAGATGGCAAGCCACAGATGGATCATAAAGACCGCACGAAATTGCTCTGTGGAAAAGTGCTTTCTATGGTAATATCAAACAACCTTTATGCCAGACTGGCTTCATCGCAGGGGAGATATCGCCCGTCCGGAAGAGGAAACAGTTTCAATGTAGGAGAAAGAGAGCTTTTTATGATCAAAATCATCACCGATAGCGCCGCTGATCTGACCAACGAAGAGATCGAGTCCTTGGGCATCACCGTCGCGCCCTTGTTCATTCAGTTTCCCGAAGGTGAAATCAACTCGGCAGATCTCAGCCCCGATGAATTTTACGACAAATTACGAGCAATGGACCCTGAAATTCCATCGACGGCGCAGCCATCAGCCGGTATTTTCGCCAAGCTTTACCAGACGCTGGCAAACGCCGAGGAGGAGATTCTCTCCATCCACGTTTCATCAGGTTTGAGTGGCACCATTCAAGCCGCCAAAATGGGCGCGGAACAAGTTTCGGAAGCGGTTGTCACCGCCATCGACAGCATGACCCTCTCCGGCGGGCAACGCTTTCAGGTTCTCGCCGCCGCGCTGGCGGCCAAAGCAGGCTGGGCCAAAGAAGCAATTATCGAAAGAATAGATCACATTCGCGAACATACCGAGGTGATCTACTCCCTGGACACGCTCAAATACCTGGCCAAAGGCGGACGGATCGGACGCGTCCAGGCGCTGGCCGGCCACTTGTTGAACATCAAACCGATCATTCGCGTTGACCGAGAAGACGGCAAATACAGCACGGTGGGCAAAGCGCGCACGCTCCGAAAAACACTCACCATGATGGCGGATCACCTCGCCGAGATGTATCAAGATGATTCGCCCCTTTGGGTTTCTGTGATGCACGGCCAACTGGCCGATCAAGCCGATGAATTTGCCGCGATGCTCAAAGAGCGCCTACCCATCGCCCACCTGGAAACCCTGCGTATCTCCCCTGTCCTCGGGGTTCATACCGGGCCTGGCATCGTCGGGGCAACCGTCGTGCCCATGCGGCTGATGGAAGAATTTGCCTGAGCGTACAAACCGATTCCAAGAGAACCAACAAGCGGCCCCACTGCGAACATCCCGTAACCAACAGGCCGCTTTTTGGTTTAAACTGATTGACAGGAAAATCATTTTCAAGGAGGAAAGATGACATCCATAGCCATCATTACCGACACGGACAGCAGCCTGCCCTTTGATCTCGCCGAGCAATATCAGATCCGCCAGGTGCCCATCAACATCCACTTTGGGGAGGAAACGCTCCAAACCGAAATCGACATCAACGACAAGCAATTGTTCGAGCGCATCGACCGGGAGGGAAAAATCCCGACCACCTCGGCCCCCTCACCGGGTCAATTTGTTCAAGCCTTCGAAGAAGCCTTTGCGGATGGCGCCGAGGAGGCGATTTGCTTCACCGTCAGCGGCGAAGTCAGCGGCACGTATGACGCTGCCGTCACAGCCAGGGAGACGCTCCCCGACAAAGCAATCACCGTGGTTGATTCCCGCAACCTGACGCTGGGACAAGCTTTTATCGCCCTCGAGGCTGCTCAATTGGCCCGTGACGGCTACGGTCGAGATGAGATCATCGCAAAGGCGATGGACGTAGGCGATCGCTCCCACTTCTTTGGAGCGCTGTCAACACTGAAATATCTGGCTATGAGCGGCAGAGTGGGCCACCTGACCGCCGGGATGGCCAACCTGCTCAACATCCGCCCGATCCTGACCATCCGGGACGGAAAACTGGATATGCTCGAAAAGGTGCGAACCCGCAAAAAAGCCTGGGCGCGCTTGCTCGAACTGATCTCCGAAAAACTAGACGCACAATGCCCCGAACGGATGGGCATCGTTCATGTCGCGTCCGAAGAACAAGCCCAAGAATTCGAGTCTTTCATGAAAGATCAGGGAGTCCCCTGTCCAGATGACATCTTGATCACCAACCTCACGGCGGGATTATCGGTCCACTCCGGCGCGGGCATGATCGGGGTTGGCTTCACCTTGAAGCAATGACTCAACAAGCTGCCATGCACTTCCGAACCCCGGTCTCTGCGTTTAAGAAGACGCGGAGCGTCGGCATGGCGTTCCACCGCGGGAGCGATGGAATGAGAAAAAAGCCGTAATTCAAGGGAGCCATGTCTGTGAAAGAAGAAGCCCATCCTCGTTTGCCCACCTGGGCGATCGCCTCCATTTGCCACAAGCAATAGGCCATCTTTTGGACCATACGTTGGGCTATATGTTTTTCAATATCCCCCAAACCTTTTTCCGCCGCTTTTACAAATTCAACCCGTAGCATCTCACCACTCGAGGCCAAGATTCGCTGCTACTTGCTCCGCAGGCAACGTTTCTAATTCTCCCGACTGAAACGAACTTATAGATGCTTGAAGAATATCCTTTATTGTACATCAGAGAAAGGATGGACGCAGCGCCTCCTCTTTGGGCAGTTTGAACAGCCACTTTTCTTGGGCGATGGGATAGACCAGGCGCAGGGGATAGTGTTCCACCAGAGAGGCCAATTTGGTCTTGATGCCAGAGAAATTGCCCATCTGAATTTCGACCAACAGATCATCCCGAAAGACATCGATGACATAGCCATAAGCGATGGTCACTTCGACCTGATCTTGGGACCGGGCGCACCAGGCTTTTAGCGCTGCATGGAGGTGGTTTTCGTTCAACTCTCCGATCTTATGCATAGGGAGACGGTAACATGGGAACGGGTTTCCGTCAAACCCGCCTAGACAGGATCAACGGGATTAGCAGGCTGGACCTGTGGTCTTCTCGTCACCAGGGATTCCCCTCTTGAAAAAATTTGGCGATGACAGTTCTTACAAAGAATCTAGCCGATACCGAAAAAACGCATCCGCGAAAATCGATTGTGCCGATCTTGACGGAGAAATTATTCTATCGTAAAATCTGCTGTTGGAGGCACTAGACAACATTCAATGACCTGGAACAAAAAGCAAGCTTTTTTTGGTTTGAAGATTCAGCTTCCTCTCGAGGACGATCCTGATGGATTTCCGCACTCATATGGAGGGGGGTAGGGTTCGCGGGCATTAAACATTAAAGAGGATCTGTTTCGATTTGATGAGAGCCGCAACCATAAGTTGCGGCTCTTTTTTTGAGGTGAAAGAGTGGTATCTTCTCAAAAAAACGGTGTCACGTAGCCGAGATTACCAAAACTCATTTCCACGGGGTCCCGGTGTGCGCCTGGCCGCAGGCCCGCAACACCGAAGGTGCGCACAGCGAAGCGCGGCGTAGAAATCCCGGCTGCAAATCTATTTCATCACAATGTTGAGAAGACACAAAGAGAGTTTATCAAGTGAATTTATTATTATGGCCCTACGATGATTAATACTTCTGTATCGCTAATCCTTATCGAGCTAGGCATTATTGTGATTGGCTTGGCCCTGCTTGACCGGCTTGCTCGCCGAATTGGTTTCTCCGCCATTCCGTTTTATTTGGTGGCAGGCCTCGCCTTCGGAAATGGTGGGGTACTACCAATTCATTTTAGCGAGGATTTTTTACATATTGGTTCTGAAATCGGCGTTCTCCTGCTTCTCTTTACACTGGGCTTGGAATACACAGGTGAAGAATTGGGCAGATTTCTCAGCACCGGTCTGCCAGATAGCATCATCGATTTTTTGTTCAGTTTTCCAGCCGGGTTCTTCTTGGGGCTTATGTTGGGTTGGGGCCTTCTTGCTGCATGGCTATTGGGTGGTGTCACCTATATTTCTTCCTCCGGCATGATAGCAAGAATATTGGACGAACAAAGGTGGATGAACAACGAAGAAACGCCAATTGTGATTTGTATTCTCGTGCTTGAAGATCTAATCATGGCGATATATCTGCCCTTGACGATCATACTTTTGGCCGGGCAAAACCCGGCAACGGCGACGGTCTCCATTCTGATCGCGTTGGTAGGTGTCGGCGTGCTCTTATTCGCTGCGACTCATTATGGTAAAGTAGTAGGCCATCTAATCGCGCACGAATCAGACGAGGTGATTATGTTCTCCACATTGGGTCTGGTTCTGCTCGTGGCCGGTATAGCCCAGCAATTACAAATATCCGCACCGGTTGGGGCCTTTCTTGTTGGCGTCGCCTTACAGGGGCCAATAGCTGAACGCACCCGCAAAATCCTCAGTCCATTGCGTGATCTATTTGCATCAATTTTCTTCCTCTTCTTCGGTTTGCAGATCGACCCTGCTGTTTTGCCACCCGTCCTGATACCGGCAGTAGGATTAGGCCTGCTAACAACACTGACCAAACTTCTATCCGGGTGGTGGTCAGCACGTCGAGCCGGTGCAGGCAAGTTAAGCTGTCTCCGAGCAGGCTCGATATTGATAGCACATGGCGAGTTTTCTATCCTGATCGCCAGCCTAGGAGTGGCAGCAGGCCTTGACCCACAACTAGGAGCCTTGGCAGCAGCGTATGTTTTGTTTCTGTCCATCCTCGGGCCAATCTTAACGCAAGTTATCAAACCATTGAGTATCACTTTGAAAAAAATGCAAGCCATCAAACCATTGATCGCTTTGGTAACAACCGATCGAATAGTAAAAAAAGGGGGAGGACATTCGAGGTGAACATCCCTTGTTAAGTTCACACAGACCACGCAGGTCGGCGGGACAGGTACATTCAAATGGCTTAGAAGACCAAACCAAGTGGGAAATTATTTTGCCTTCCGAGTCTGATGCTGATCTCGATACCT
>CAZJBA010000080.1:0-11097 GCA_964544065.1 uncultured Anaerolineales bacterium
GGGGGTGTCATTCTTGCCGCGCTGTGCGTGCCCGCTGGGCAAGGCACGCCAAATGGGCGTACACCGTATGGCTGCGCAAGCCGCCAACGCTTTTCCGGCGGCGAAGAATCTCCTCTCATGGGGCTTGGGAGACCCTTCGTTCGCAAAATACGCTCCCTTGCCAGCGGCACGCCTACGGCGAGGGTGACATGCCTGAACGCTTACTTTGTGTTTACAGTGGTTCCTCCGATAAGATTCCCGCCGATTACCTCGCCGCTGCTCGCCGCATGGGAGAATTGATCGCCAGGGAGGGATTGACGATCGTCTACGCAGCCGGTAGCACGGGCATGATGGGTGCCCTCGCCGAGGGGGCCATGCAGGCGAGAGGGGAAGTGTGGGGCGTGATCCCGGAGATGTTCAACACCCCCCAAGCTGGCTCATTCCAACCTGACTCGCCTGGAAGTCGTCGAAACCATGCACCTGCGCAAAGCCCGCATGGCCGAACTGGCCGACGCCTTTGTGGCCTTGCCGGGCGGATTGGGCACGTTTGAAGAGTTATTTGAAATTATCATCTGAACGCTGGATTGGGCTTTGCTGGCCTCCTTCCGGGAGCGATTGCGGTTGATCGAGGCCTACAATCAACTCGCCCGCCGGGAGCGCGCCGAAGGGCGCACGCCGCTGCGCTACCGGGAAGTCAAGGTCGCCATCGTCGCCCCGAAAGACTTCTTCCCCGCGGCCCGGATTCTCGATTATGATCAATATTCCCAGGAGTTGATTGAGCAAGGCTATTGGGCTGCGCAACGCTCTTTTCGGCGTTATTTTGGCAGTGTGTAACTTCAGTGTTTCACGTGAAACAGTTTAGGTCTAATTTTTCTTCTCCTTGAAATCGCGATACAATATGAGCATGGCTGATATGATTCGCTTGGAATAATCCTTGGCGGTGATCCCGATGACCAGAAAAGATACTGGAGAATTGCAACAGATCGATAAGTTCAAGACGCTTGCTGAAATTAGCTTGAAGTTGAATACCATCTTGGATTTGGACCCCCTCCTTCACACCATCCTAGAGATTGCTGAGGAGTTGCTTGAATGTGAAGCGGGGTCTATCTTGCTGTATAACGAAGAGAAAGATAGTTTGTTCTTCGCTGCTGCTACCGGTGATCAAGCTGATCAACTCGATCATGTTGAGGTACCCCTGGATGAGAGCCTCGCCGGAACGGTTTTTCTAGACCGGGAACATATCCTGGTCAATGATGTCTCTCAAGACCGGCGGCATTGCCATCAAATTGAAAACAGGACAGATTATTCGGTTTGCAGTCTCTTGGGGGTGCCGATGAGCATCCGTGATCAAACCATCGGCGTGCTAGAGGTGGTTAACAAATTGCAGTCCGGCTTTACCCCTCGTGATGTTCAAATTCTTTCGGTGGTGGCTTCACAAGCGGCTGTAGCGATCAATAATGCTCGCATTGTGGATGAACTACAGCAAGCCAATCGGGAATTACGTCAGGCTGACCAGCTCAGGAATGATTTCTTGGCGATCACGTCTCATGAATTGCGGACGCCTTTGGGGCTTATTTTAGGGTATGCAAGCTTCTTGAAAGAGGAGGTGGAAAGCGAGTTGTTGGAATACGCCAATGCAGTTGTTAACGCAGCCCTGCGAATGCGCACCTTGGTAGACGATATCACTGACATGAATATCATCTATAGTGAAAGGGTAGAGATTTACCCCCATCCTACCTCTGTTCAAGAACTTATCCAAAGGGCCCATCAAGAAGTTGAGCCGATGGCTAGAACAAAAGACTTAGCTGTAATTTTTGAAATACCTTGGCAGAAGATTTGGATCAATGTCGACTCGCGTCTTGAAAAGGTGTTTGTCAATTTATTGGATAATGCCGTCCGTTTTACCGATCCGCCAGGGATAATAACGGTCCGGGTTACAACAAAGGATGATCAGGTTCATGTCGCTATTGAAGATAGCGGTGTTGGCATTCCCCCTGATTCGTTGGAGCGTATTTTTGAACAATTCTATCAGGTCGAGAATCATCTTATCCGTGAACATGGGGGGTTGGGGTTGGGGCTACCGGTTGCCCGCGGCCTGGTGACGTTACACGACGGCAAAATTTGGGCGGATAGTGCGGGGCCTGGGAAGGGCTCTACGTTCAATGTAGTTTTGCCAACCTGTACCTCTGAGACAAAAGACTAAGCCCCGTGTTCCTGAGCCCACGTTTCGGTTAGCGCTTCAATCTGTTCCAGGTAGAGATCCAATCCTTGCAAGCGGTTGGAGAATCCCGGTCCGAGGAAATCAAGTTGGTAGCAAACCTCTTGCCAGGTAGTGGAATTCGCTGTCGCTGCTAGTTGCCATGTTCTTAGCAGGGGCCAGAGCACGTTCTTGGGATGGGCACTTTCGAGGTGCGCTTTGAAGGCTTGTCGGTAGTATCCGTACCGGTAGGGGTGTAACTGTTTCGGCCTTTGCTCCTCAGGGAGGGCCTGGAAATCTCGCTCCCAGGCCGTGATCCAGTCATGCAAGGTATCGAGCTCCACTTGTGAGCTTCCTAGCAATCCTAACAGCCCAGCATACAATTCAGGTCGATTCAAGGCTTGAGCGTGTTCACTAAAGGAGGCCAGGAAGCGGCGTTCGGTCAAGTTTTCGCCATTGAGAAGGGCGACGGTGTTAGCAATAAGCCGTATGGTTTCGAGATACTGAGTCACAATTTCAAGGGAGTCTTCCATTGGGGGAGTCTGAAGCTCCAACCAATTTTGACGCGCCTGCGTTACCAGGGGGCGAACCCGCATCATGACATGATCCGGACGATAGAACATGGCTCGAACACTGGCCAGCGTGTAATCCATAAAATGTTGGGGGTCATAAAGAATTTTGGCGCTGAACAGGCTGGGGCCCAGCCAGGGGTCCAGCCGCAATTCCTTTCCTTCGAGATATTCCTTTTGGGTATGATGAGCGATATCCAAATGAATCTGATCGGTCAGGTGTTGAATCTCGCGACGCACCTGGGGAGGGGCATTGTGAACGAAAACTAGATCGATGTCCGTGGTTTCGTTCAAAAACGGATCTTGTTTCGAAACCAATGACCCCCATAGAAAGGCAGCCAGAATATCGAAGCTGTCTTTGGCCATGCTTTCGACTGTGTTTTCGGCTAGGCCCTGTAAGTACTTGGGGGTGATTTTCATAGGCTGTACTCTCTTCTTTGGCGATTGCTTGGTATCTAGTGCTGAAATGTGTAAGTCCTTGATGGGTTTCTTGCTCTGCACGCCCATGGCGACCACGAAGACACACGCTTTGCATCCCTTGGGGGAAGAACACACGGATTTTTGCTCCGAAGCACTACGCACTGCGTTTAATCTCAAGCGGAAGTTCTTTCTGGAAGGGAGGCATTTCCAGGGTTTGACGAATGCGATTCTCAACCGATTTTAAGTCTTCAGGTTTAGAGACATAATTTAGTTGGTTGGTGTCAATGGGTACGATAGCAGAGCCATTGTAATCGTCACCAAAATAGGATTCGTAGGTGTGGTTGAGATTGTCAATATAATCTCGATCCATATCCCTTTCGTAGGGGCGATCTCGCAAGGTGATGCGTTGCATCAGCACATCGGTATCGGCTTGGAGGTAGACGATCAGGTCAGGGGGTGGGATGCGTTCGGCCAGGGCGTGATGAACTTGATAATAGGTTTCCAGTTCGTCGCCATCCAGGTTGATGCAAGCGAAAAGAGAATCTTTGTCGAAGGTGTAATCGGCAATCAGGTTGACCTCTGTCTTCAAGCGCTTGACGACATCCATTTGTTGGTGATAGCGGCTCAATAAGAAAAATATTTGGGTCTGAAAGGCGTAGCGATCCCGATCTCCGTAGAAATCTGCCAAAAAGGGATTCTCCTCAAATACCTCCAAGAGAAGGGTAGCATTGAAAACTGGTCTTAACAAACGGGCAAGGGTAGTTTTTCCGACGCCGATAGCGCCTTCTATAGCAATGTACATCGTTCCTCGTTTTCTACTATGCTTGGCTTGGGCAATGTTTTCCTCTCACCAAGGATACCAGCCTTTGCAGGGAGATGCAACAGATATGGAGAACGTTTCCTTTTCCTGCCTCAAAACTTGGCTCTCCTGAAAAAAGCTCCGTGAGCGTTCCACGCCCCTCGCTAAATAGAACGCAGATCGCCGAAGGCGCGCCCCTGGCGATCCGGGTTCCATTTGGGGGTCTTATATTTATACCCTGAAAGGTTACAAAGCTCCTACTATATGAATCGCCCCCCAAAACGGCAAGCTTGCTCGTTATTATTCGCAATTGTATACTTTATTTCTGTGTAAGTTATGGAAACAGACTCTTTAATTGATTTTATTATCGATTATCCATACACTGATATTAGAAATGGTTTTTTATAATGATTGGCAAGTATAATGTACTTGACATTTTTTCTAATTCCGCTACACTAAGTATATCCGCGTTTGTTATTCATTAGAAGGAGGGACGCTATGCCTGGTCTCAATCGAGTTCAGTTGATCGGATATTTGGGGGCGGATCCGGAGTCTCGTTACATACCTTCGGGTAAGCAAGTATGCTCTTTTCGAGTTGCTGTAACCCGGCGCTGGAAGAGCGACGGCGAATCCAAAGAAGCTACGGATTGGTTCAATGTTGAAGCCTGGGGTCGTTTGGCTGAAATATGCCAACAGTATCTGGGTAAAGGGAGCTTGGTGTTCTTGGAAGGGCGGTTGAAAATCGATCGCGTCGAACAAGATGGCGACACACGCTATTACACCAAAGTGGTCGCCTCGCAGATGCAGATGCTCGACCGAAAGCCAGAGCAACAAAGCTCAACTGAATAAATCCCGGCCCTTTGCAACTGATTAAGCAGGGTCTTGCTTCAATTTTATGGGCAAGCGGCCTGTTGTTTCTGCGCGCCAGAACCTCGATCAGGTCTCATTTGCAATACGTCTCGTCATAATCTTCCATCGCCGCTCGAATCACTTTTTCAGCGTGATCGCGCCCATAGACCTCCCCAACGGAGACATTGCCGGTGTGAGTTGAATCCAGCTTGTAAGTCAAAAAATAGTGTTGCAAGCGCTCGATCAGGGCCGGGGGAAGTTTCGAAATATCGCCAATCGCTGACCAGATCGGATCGTTCTCCAGTACGGCCACAATTTTGTCGTCGGCTTCACCGTTATCCAGCATGGGAATGCCGCCGACAACGTGGGCATTGAGAATCACCTCAGCGCGTGAAATCGGCCGCTCGCTGACCACACAAATATCTAACGGGTCTTTATCGCCGCGGCTGGATCCGGCCATCAGCGCGCCTACCCGATCACTCGCGAAGGTACGAGGGATGAAACCATAAAGCGTAGGTGGATGAGAGGACGTTCGTTGGGGACGGGCGACGCGCAAGTAGCCGGTCTCTTTGTCAATTTCGTATTTGACCAGGTCAAAAGGCCCCAGCTCAATATAAGCATGGACGGTGTGAGGGGGATTAGGACCCACATCCAGTCCATGCCAGGGGTGTGGGCGCCAGGTTGAAAAAGAAGCTTCTTTGTTCATAGTAAGCACCACTTCTGTTGTAAATTGTCATTTACTCGAACATCTCGAACGTTTCGATCAGTTCCGGCATGGTCTGCCAGACCACCTCGCCGCGCTCAACGTAGGGTTGCAAGCCCTCATAAAAATTCCGTAACAAAGCTTCTTCCAGCGGAGAACCATAACTCCAGATGAAAAAGAGCGAGTGGAATTTGCCGGGTTGGCGGGCGGCTAAAGCCTCTTCGATTATTTGCAAATCACAGGGGGAAGCAGCCCCTGCTTCAGACATGCACGGCAGCGCTCCCGCGGCGGGTACGATCAATAACCCCCGTTCGGCGGCGTCGGTCCATGAGCGGCCATCAGCGGCCCGCCAGGGATATAACAACGAGGGAATGTCGCCGGGATAGGGATCGTGACACAACCCCGGAGCTTCACAGGAGCGAATCTCGTCCGACTGCTGGTTGAGCGGCAGCGATTTGAGACAGTATTCCACCACGCCGGTGACCGCCTCATAACCAGCCTCGCGCGTCGCCGTGACCCAATCCAAGGTCGAGCAAACCCCGGAGACGTGCGTGACGGGAATCCCCATCGCCTCCATCGCCAATCGCAACTCGCTCAAATCTCGGCTGAACTTCGTTTCACCGCCGGGGTACGGCGTCTGGCCGCCCAGGTCAGCGTGCACGCCCACGCCATCACCGCGCTGATACAATTCCAGCAACACGTTGGGCTCCATCGCCGCGCTGGGCTCGATCAGATTGGCCGTCTCCCAGGTAAAGGGCATCCCGTAAGAATTGGCCAAGTCCGAATAGGCCAAAATGTTCTCACGATAACGTTCATAAACTTGCTGATTGTAGCCCAATTCCTGATTGCCCAGCTTCCAGCCCTCCAGGTGAACGGAAACGCCCAGGTAAAGAGGGAGCAACTCGGCAGAGGCATCTCCTTTTTGTTCGGATTCTTCGACTTCTTGAGAAGAGCAATCAGTGGGACAATTGTCCGGATTCTCCGGCCCCTTGCAAACGCCATCGCCACAGGGGGAGGATTCTCCCTTTTCCTGGCGAGTGGGGCGCGGCTCCCTCGTAGGGGCTTCCGTTGTTGCAACCGTTTCCGGCGTGGTAGTAGTCGCCTCCGGCTGGATGAATCCCCCCAAAGAGCAGGCCAGCGAGAAAAGGATCAAGACAACCAGCAAAGCAAAACCTCGTTTCATTGCGTACCTTCGGTAAACGTTTTTAATCAAATCTCTGCGCACTCCGCGTCCTCGCGAAGCATACCGCCGTTCTGCGTGCCCTTTGGGCATGGGGTGCAGCGGTGGTTTTGTTCTTTTCGTCATAACAAGTTCCTTGGGAGGGATAGGGAGCAGGTATCAGGGATCAGGAGTCAGACGACTGGTATCCTGTTCCACTGATTCCTGCCCCACTACTGCACTGATTCACTCGCTCTCATCAACGCGGACCCTCAACGAGAGCGCGCGTTTCTCCCGTCACAAACTATCCCTCCGAAAAAGAAAAGCGGTCGATCAACTCTTTGAGCACAGTGGCATCATCCCAGGCCAACTCTTCGATCTTGAAACCAATATCATAAAAAGCCGGGTTGATGTCCCGTTTGCACCAGACACTTTGGGCCTTGATGGTCAGGCCTTCTTTTCCAAAAATTTTGTCGGGGAAGTGCATGCACAACTGAAATCGTTTCTCGGTTTCGAGGGGGTTTTCGCTGATCAACATGACTCCTTCTGGGCTGACATTGACCAGATGCCCGAGCAGTTGATCCGTTTCCTGATCGAAAACGCGCAAATAATAGATTAAGTGTCGCCGTTCAAGCTTTCTTCTGTCGAATTTCATATCAGTCTCCTTCTATCTCGGCGCGCACGGCCCGGTAGAGCGTTTCGGCTTTGAGGTCTTCCAGGGTGTAGCAAGGGGCGCGCAGGTGTTTGGCCAGAGTTTGGGCCAAGCCTTGATCAAAGGTCTGGTGTTCCATGTTAACGACCACAGCGCGGATCTCATCGGAAGCAAATTTTGAGGCCATTTTGTGGGCCTCTTCCTGCGGTGGCAAATTGCCGATGGAGACATTGCCAGCCCCATCGGTTAGTAGGATCATCAATGGTTCCACATCGGGATAGATCATGCTTTGCTGCTGGATGACCTGATGGGCCAGAAACAGGCCCGCGGCCAGGGGCGTCTTGCCACCCACGGGGATGTCGGCCAAAGCTCGTTGGGCCAGTTGAACCGAGTTGGTCGGCGGCATCACCAGGGTGGCGCGATCCTTTTGGAAGACAATCAAGCCGACCCGATCGCGGCGTTGGTAAGCATCGGTCAACAGCGACATGATGGCGCCTTTGGTGGCGGCCATGCGCTCGGATACGGCCATCGACCAGGAAGCATCGACGACGAAGAGGATCAAGTTGGCCATTTTCTTGACCCGCACCTTGCGCTGCAAATCGTGCTTGCGAATGGCAAAGGCCACATCCTGGCGCTGTTTCTGCCGATCTTTCTGATAGGGGGCCGCGGCGCGGATGGTGGCGTCGAAGGCGATATCGTCGCTTTTCCCGCGCGCAGGCCGGGCTTGAATATAGCGGCCCCGCTTACGGTCTGTGCGAGATTGAGAACGTCGCCCGCCACGGCTGCGGGTCAGGCGATCCAACGGTGTGTTCAATTCGCGAGTTTGGAAGGGCTTTTTGCCCTTCACTTCCTCGCCCCCCTCCCACCAATTGGCCGAGACAGACTGGAAAACGTCTTGCTGGGCCGGTTCAGTTGGCTTTTGGCCGGAGTCATCGGTTTCTATCTGGGTGTCGTCCGTGACGGCTTTTTTTTTTGCCCCTCCTCGTCTTGACTCTCTTGCTCGGAGGCGTCTTGTTCTTCGCTCGATGCCGAAGCAGATGCGCCCTTTAATTGTTCAATCCGTTCTTGCAACTCATCGAAGCTGAGATCGGTTTGATCGAAGGGGCCGCGCTTGATCCGGTGTGGGTAAGCCAGTTCCGCTGCCAGGGCGATATCGCGCTCCGAGACTCTCTCACGGCCCTCGAAGGCAGCATGAGCGCGAGCCGCTTTGAGGATGACCAGATCGGAACGGTGCCCATCCACATTGAGGGAAGAGCTCAAGGCGGCGATGGAGAGCAGATTCCGCTTGGAATAGGTGACCCGGTGAACAAGCTTGCGGGCGCGTTCGATTTTTTCAGAGAGTTTCTGTTCACGCTGAATCCATTTTTGGCGGAATCCTTCCGGGTCGGATTCAAAGGCAAGATTCCGTTCCATGATCAGGACGCGCTGGCGGGGGGTACGAATGCCATGAATGTCCACCGAGAGGGCGAAGCGATCCAACAATTGCGGGCGCAAGTCGCCTTCCTCCGGGTTCATGGTGCCCACCAGGATGAAGCGGGCCGGATGGCTGAACGAGATTCCCTCCCGCTCGACGATGTTCATGCCCATGGCGGCGGAATCCAGCAACAAGTCGACGACGTGGTCGTCGAGCAAGTTGACCTCATCGATATACAACAAGCCTCGATTGGCCGCCGCCAGCACGCCGGGCTCGAAGTGTCGTTCCCCCTTTTGGATCGCTTTTTCGATATCCAGGGTACCGACGACGCGATCTTCGGTGGCTGAAACGGGCAAGTTGACAAAGGGGGTCGGCTTCCAAACGACCTGATACTCATCGCGCTCGCGACACTCGGTGCACCAGGTTTCGGGGGAATCGGGATCGCAGCCAAAGCGGCAAAAACGGATTGTCTTGACCTGGGGCAGCAGGGCGGCCAGGGCTCGGGCTGCCGTCGATTTGGCGGTGCCGCGTTCGCCTCGGATCAACACACCGCCAATGCGGGGGTAGACAGCGTTCAAAATCAACGAACGCCTCATGCGCTCTTGTCCAACAATAGCGGTAAAAGGATAAATCGTTTGCATACGGCCTTTTCGTGAATTCAATTTGTCTTGATCAAAAATGTTCTCCTGAAAAAAGCTCCTAGCACCCGTCCCCGGGTGCAAAAATAGGCCCGAGGACGGGCCTCCGAGCACCTTTCTCAGGGAATCCAAAAATAATCTTACCACAAAGGTTGTCAACTCTCCCCATTACCTTTATAATGTGCTCTCGATCTTACCAAACTGGAGAGTGTATAAAATTATTATGAAAGAAAGAGAAGCTCTTGTCGAAGAGCGCATTGACGAAACAGAAGTATTAGAAGAAGTTTCTGAAGAAGTATCGGAAGAAACTTCGATTGAGGAGATTGTCGAGGCCCAACCTTCCATGGGGGAACTCCTGGAGGAGGAAGGCTTAGACATTGACCTTCCCAAAGCTGGGGAACTGCGAGAAGGCACCATCGCTTGCATCTCGGAAACCGAGATCTTGGTTAGCATTGGGGCTAAATTCGAAGGCGTTATCGCCGGAAGAGAATTGGACCAAATTGACACCGAAGTTCGCGAAGGCTTTGAGGTGGGCGACGAGATTACCGTCTACGTTGTCACCCCTGAAGATCGCAACGGGAATTTGGCCATTTCCTACACGCGAGCCCAAGAAGAACTAGATTGGGAATACGTCGAAGAACTTGAAGAATCCGAAGAGAGCTATGAAGGCGTCGTCTCCGGGTTCAATAAAGGAGGCCTGCTCGTTCCAATCGGTCACCTGCGAGGCTTTGTGCCCGGATCGCAAATCAGTATGACCCGCAACACGATTGGCGACACCCCCGAAGCCCGTTGGGCCAGCCTGGTTGGCGAAGAAATCGAGGTTCAGGTCATCGAAGTCGACCGTTCTCGCCGGCGGTTGATTCTCTCGGAACGCCAGGCCCTTGATGAGACTCGCGAAACCCTCAAAGACCGCTTGCTAGAAAAACTAGAAGTGGGCGACGTTTGCACTGGCCGAGTGACTAGCTTGGCCAACTTTGGAGCCTTCGTCAACATCGAAGGGGCCGATGGACTTGTGCACCTATCTGAACTTTCTTGGGATCGGATCAAACATCCCAAGGATGTGCTCGACGTTGGGCAAGAGGTCGAAGTCAAAGTCATCAGCATCGATCACGAACGCAAACGAATCGGTTTGTCCATCCGCCAGCTCAAGGAAAATCCCTGGCTGGAAAAAGTCAAAGGTCTCAAAAATGGCCAATTGGTGGAAGGAAGCATCACCCACCTGACCAACTTTGGCGCCTTTGCCCGCCTAGAAGACCGCGACCTGGAAGGGTTGATCCACATCTCAGAGTTGAGCACCGATCGGATCGAGCATCCCAAAGAGATCGTTTCGGTTGGCGATAAACTGACCCTGCGGATCATCAACATCGATCGCGAGAAATTCCGCATCGGATTAAGTATCCGCAAAGTCTCCTCCGGCGCCTACATTGATTTGGACTGGAAACTGGTCAAAGAGGAAGTCGAAGAAATTGCCGAACCATCCGATGAAGAGGCCGAAGAAGCTCCCGACCAAGAGGTGGAAGCAGCCGCGGAAACCGAAGCGGAAGCACAAGCCGAGGTTGAAGAGGCTCCCGAAGCCGAAACAGAAACGGTCGAGGAGGCGGAAACCGAACAAACGGAAGAAGCCCCTCAGGCCGAAGTCGAGCAGGCTCCCGAAGCCGAAACGGAAACGGTCGAGGAGGCGGAAACCGAACAAACGGAAGAAGCCCCTCAGGCCGAAG
>CAZJBA010000080.1:11197-14184 GCA_964544065.1 uncultured Anaerolineales bacterium
CCCTCAGGCCGAAGTCGAGCAGGCTCCCGAAGCCGAAACGGAAACGGTTGAGGAGGCAGAAACCGAACAAACGGAAGAAGCCCCCAAAGCCGAGGTTGAGGAGGCTCCTGAAGCGGAGGAGGAACCGGTCGCAGAAGAGGAGGCAAGCGAAGAAGAACCCTCCCCCGATGAAGCCGAAGAATCCCCGCCGGATGAAGAACCGGGCTCCGAAGAGGAGTAACACAAAAGATCGCTTACAGGCGCACCTGGACAGGTGCGCTTGTTTTTTTAGAGCAGACTTGTATTTTCACCCGATCAGGTTACTATCTATAAAGCAATCACATCGACTTATTAGATTCCTGTTAGAACACGCACGATTTCTAGGTTCACCAAGGTTTTTTGGTAGAATAGAAATGAAGCTTTTTGCAGAAGCATTTGCGTTCAGCGGGACATGAAAAAATGATAAAGGTACAATCTCGCTGAACGTTTATCGGAAAAATCAAGTACACCGTACCACGGGAACACGACCTATAAGTGTTCGGAGGTTGTACCATGTCAAAGATGGAACGTTTTACCCACAGAGCGAGGCGTGTGCTCAGCCTGGCCCATCAAGAGGCCGAGCGCATGCGTCATAACTATATTGGAACAGAACACCTGCTGCTGGGGTTGATGCAAGATTCAGGCGGTGTTTCAGGCCGAGTTTTTCGCGAGCTCGGGTTAGAACTCTCCGAAGTTCAAACCATCATCGAGAAACTAAGCGGAACCGGAGAATACACCACCCAACGACCGACTTTATCCCCCGGCACACAGAAAGTCTTAGAGCTTGCCATGGGCCAGGCTCGTCAACTTGGGCATCAATACATCGGCGTAGAACATCTATTGTTAGGTATTGTTACATATAATCAGGGCATCGCCGTCGACGCGCTTCGTAATCTGGGCGTGACCCCCGAGCAGATTCGCCGTCAAACCTATCGTATTCTACAGGAAAGAAAAGACGATCCCCGCAAAAAACGTAAACGAGAACGGGTCAAAAAATCAAAATCGAAGTCAAAGACCCCCCTGGTCGATCAATTGACCACCAACCTGACTCAATGGGCGGAGGATGGAAAATTAGACCCCGTCATCGGGCGACAGACGGAAATCGAGCGCGTTGTCCAGATTCTGGCTCGACGCACGAAGAACAACCCCGCCCTGACAGGGGAGCCCGGTGTGGGCAAAACCGCCATCGTGGAAGGGTTGGCGCAGCGAATCATTGAGGGCAGGGTGCCCGTCCCCCTGTTAGGGAAGCGCGTCATGCAACTGGATGTCGGCTCTCTCGTGGCCGGGACGATGTACCGCGGCCAATTCGAGGACCGCCTCAAACGCGTCATCGAAGAGTTGAAAAAATCCGACTCGATCTTGTTCATCGACGAGGTGCACATGCTGGTGGGCGCCGGTTCGGCCAGCTCCTCTGCCATGGACGCCGCCAACATCCTCAAACCATCACTGGCTCGCGGGGAGCTCCAGGTCATTGGCGCCACCACCCTGGACGAGTACCGCAAACACATCGAGAGCGACGCTGCCCTGGAACGCCGCTTCCAACCCATTTTCGTCGAAGAACCCAGCGTCGAAGAGACCATCGAAATTTTGCGCGGCATTCGCCAACCTTACGAGGCCCACCACCAGCTTTCCATCTTGGATGAAGCCCTGGATTCGGCTGCCCGCTTGTCCGACCGTTATGTTTCCGATCGCTTCTTGCCGGACAAAGCCATCGACCTGGTCGATGAGGCCGCCTCGCGTGTGCGCATGTACAAAAGTCCCGTCGCCAAAGAAGCTCGAGAGGTGACGACCGCTTTACGTCAGGCTCGCAAGCAACGCCAGCAAAGCGAAAAACGAGGCAATCAAACCGAAGTCTTGGACCTCGAAGATCGCATCGCTGACTTGGAAGCAAAGTTAGACCGCATCCGCAACAACTGGGATCGGCAAACCAGCCCCAACGTCACCTCCGATGATATCGCCGAAGTCGTCTCGATGTGGACCGGTGTCCCCGTGACACAGATGGCCAAAGAGGAATCCGACCGTCTTCTGCTGATGGAAGAGGAGTTGAAGAAACACATTGTCGGGCAGAATGAAGCCATTCAAGCGATTTCCAAAGCCGTCCGCCGGGCGCGCGCCGGATTGAAAGCGGATAACCGCCCGATTGGTTCCTTCGTTTTCCTCGGCCCCACCGGCGTGGGCAAAACCGAGTTGACCAAAGCCATGGCCCGCTTCCTGTTTGGCAGCGAAGAATCGCTCATCCAGATCGACATGTCCGAATTCATGGAGCGACACTCGGTCAGCCGCCTGGTCGGCGCGCCTCCGGGTTACATCGGCTACGACGAGGCCGGGCAACTCACCGAGGCCATCCGCCGGAGACCGTACTCGATCATCGTCTTCGACGAAGTCGAGAAGGCCCACCCGGAGACTCACAACATGCTCCTCCAGATCATGGAAGAGGGCAAACTCACCGATGCCAAAGGCCGCCAGGTCGATTTCAGCAACGCCATCATCGTGATGACGTCCAACATTGGCGCCAAAGAAATCCGCCAATCCTCGCTGGGCTTCCAACTCCAACGCGACGAGGAACTCGAGGAACGGATCGCTTATCAAGAAATGCGCCGAGATTTGACCAAGAAGCTCAAGAAAGCCTTCCGGCCTGAGTTCATCAACCGTTTGGATAATGTGATCGTCTTCCGGGCGCTCAACGAAGAAAACATCGTTGCCATCGCCGAACTGGAAGTCAACAAAGTCGCTGACCGTCTCATCGAACAAGCGATCACCTTGGATGTCACCCCGGCCGCCGTCAAGTTGATCGCTGATCTGGGCTACGATCCCAACATGGGCGCTCGCCCGCTGCGGCGCGTGATCCAGCAGCACATCGAAGAGCCGCTCTCGGACGCGATCCTGGCTGGCGACTTCAACATCGGCGACACCGTCCTGGTCGACACCGAACCCGGCGAAGACGACGAAGAAAAAATCGTCTTGCGCCA
>CAZJBA010000081.1:0-14169 GCA_964544065.1 uncultured Anaerolineales bacterium
TTCACCGTCACCGCATATGCGTCCGATCGGCATCTACAGAAAGTGACTGTTCATCTGTCACCCCAAACGGATGACATTTTGCGCGCTTAGGGAACCATTCACTCTTGACAAGATCGCTACCCCAAGTTATTATGTCTGGGCATAACAATAAAGGATGATTTATTATGGCAAATCAAAACACTATCACCAAAAGCGAAGAGATGTATCTAGTCACCATCCACAAAGCCTGTGAGCATTGTGCTGATACCCCCATCCCGATCCCTGACATCGCCGCAGATCTGGAGATACAACCGGTATCTGCCAATCAGATGGTCAAGAAATTGGCCGAAGCTGACTTGGTGACCTACACTCCCTACAAGGGAGTCGAATTGACGCCCAAAGGTAAAGCTATTGCGAGCAGAATACTACGCCACCGCCGCCTGTGGGAAGTCTTCCTGGTCAAAAAACTGAATCTGGACTTGGAACAGGCCGATGATCTGGCTTGCCAGTTGGAACACGTCACCTCAAGCGAGGTCGGGAATCGCCTGTCTGAATTCTTGGATCATCCCACCGTCTGTTTTCACGGCGAACCGATTCCACAAGCAAGCGAAGGAGACAAAACTATCTTCAAGGGAATCTCATTGGAGAATCTCAAAGCAGGACAGGTCAGCCCCGTTATGCGTATTGAGGCCGATGATTTGACAACCGAATTCTTGTTTGACCAAGGCATCCGCTTAGGCGTTCATCTGCGCGTGCTGGCCATTGGCAAACAAGGCGATATGCTAGTCGAGTCCCAAGACGAACGCGTCCGCCTGTCTGCCGAGCTAGTATCATCCATCATCGTTGGCAGTCCGAGTTTACCTAAAAGATATCAAACGAAGGAGCTTTCTATGTCAAAACCGTTAAGTGATCTCAACGTTGGACAACGAGGCACGATCGTCAAGATGAATTTCAAAGGAGCCACCCGGCAGCGAATGTTGGCCATGGGCCTTGTCAAAGGGGAAACCATCCTGGTCAAAAAGGTTGCCCCCCTCGGGGATCCGATCGATTTTGTGATTAAGGATTATGACCTTTCCTTACGCAAAGAAGAGGCGAAGAAGATTCTGGTTCATCCTGTCGAGGAACGAGAAAAAGCATGAACCAGGCATCTCTTCCTCTAGCTATGATCTCCCCGGGCGACAAAGCCCGACTGGAAAGCATTCGCGGAGGTCAAAAATTAACCCAACGATTGACCGACCTGGGGTTAACGCCCGGAGTAGAACTGAGCATTGTTAATAACGCTGGCGGCCCTTTACTGGTTTCCGTGCGCGATTCCCGCGTCGCGCTAGGGCGTGGCATGGCACACAAAGTGATGGTCAGCCTGATCAATGACAATGGAGAAACAACACAGAACGAAGGAGACAAAACATGAAACAACTACGCGTTGCGCTCGCTGGCAATCCCAATGCCGGTAAGAGCACCATCTTCAACGCCCTGACTGGTTCCCGCCAACATGTGGGCAACTGGCCGGGGAAAACGGTAGAGAAAAAAGAAGGCAGCTTCAAACACGGCGAGACGGAAATCGAAGTCGTCGACCTACCGGGCACCTACAGCCTGACGGCTTTCTCGCCTGAGGAAGTGATCGCCCGTAATTACATTATCAACGAAGAGCCCGACATGGTCGTGACCGTGGTCGATGCCGCCAACCTTGAACGCAACCTTTACCTGACCGTACAGGTATTGGAACTGGGCGTCCCTGTGGTTGTGGCCCTGAACATGTCCGATGTCGCCGATGCCCGCGGCTTGAAAATCGATCAAGGCATGCTCAGCGAGGGCTTAGAATCACCCGTCGTAAGTACAACAGCAAACAAAGGCGAAGGCATGGATGAATTAGTCGAAACCATGCTCAGTCTGGCTGAGGAGAAAATCGCATGACAACCCATCAACGAGCTTACTCGCATAGAGACGGCTTTGCCATTGATTATGGCCGTGAAGCCGAAGAAGAAATTGCCCGCCTGCAGGAAGCGATTGGCCGCTATCCGCAGATTGAAAACCAATATCCTTCTCGCTGGCTGGCGATCAAATTACTTGAACGTGACAGCGACGTCCAGGCCCGCTTAGAGCCTCTACAAGGCAGCCAAGAGTTATTTGATATGGCCGAGGAGAGCATCGCACATCTCGAGGAAATTTACGGCGACGACATTGACGTGCTCATCGCAGATCACCGCTATGGATGGATTAACGGCCTGGTGCACGAAGTGGTCAAACGCACTCGCACAGACCGCCTGACCACCTCTGATAAAATCGATCGTATCGTTACCAACCGTCTGTTGGGCATCCCTATTTTCTTGATTGCCATGTGGGTTGTCTTCAAGCTGACCGCCGATGTCTCCGCTCCTTTCTTGGACTGGGTCGACGGCGTGGTTGGCGGCCCAATCACCAACTGGGTCATTGGCATTTTGGGCACGCTCGGTTTGGGCGGCAGTTGGGTCGAGAGTCTCTTCGTCGACGGTATCATCGCTGGCGTCGGCGGCGTGCTGGTTTTCGTGCCTGTGTTGATGTCCCTTTACCTGGCTCTGGCCGTTTTGGAAGATTCAGGCTATATGGCCCGCGCCGCCTTCGTCATGGATCGCCTCATGCACGCTGTTGGGCTGCACGGCAAGAGCTTTTTGCCCATGCTGGTTGGATTTGGATGTACCGTTCCCGCCTTTTACGCCACCCGCACCCTGGAGAATGAGAAGGATCGCATTTTAACGGGCTTGCTGGTACCGTTCATGAGTTGTGGTGCCAGGCTCCCTGTTTATGTTCTTTTTGCGGCCATCTTTTTCCCCGAAAACGCGGGCGCGGTTGTCTTTAGCTTATACCTGCTTGGAATTGTTACCGCCATCGTTTTGGGCGTCGTTCTCAAGAACACCCTTTTCAAGGGCAAAGAGCAAGCCACATTCGTGATGGAATTGCCCCCTTATCGCCTCCCCACCTTGCGCGGCATCTGGTTCCACATGTGGGAGCGCACAAGCGCCTTTGTGCGCAAGGCCTGGACGATCATCATGGCTACCAGCATCATCCTGTGGGTCTTGATGGCCATCCCCGTCAGCGGAAGCGGCAGTTTCGCCGATACAGATGTGAATAACAGCGCCTTTGCGACCGCCAGCGGCGTCATCTCGCCCGTTTTCGATCCCCTTGGATTTGATAGCTGGGAGGCCAGCAGCGCGCTGGTGACCGGATTTGTAGCCAAGGAGGTTGTCGTCAGCACCATGGCGCAGGTCTACGCAGTGGAAGGAGCCGAAGAGGAATCCGAAGCGACCACCTTCTTCGAAGACCTCGGCGAGATCATCACATCTTTCTTCGGTGCTGCTGTCGATACAGTCAAGTCGCTGCCTTTGATCGTCGGAATCAACTTGTTCGAAGAAGAAGCAGAAGAAGAGCCAACTGCTTTGATGCAAGCCATCCGAACCGGCTTCGAAGAATCCAGCGGCGGGTACGGCGCCCTGGCAGCTCTGGGGTTTCTGGTCTTCGTTTTGATCTACACGCCCTGTATGGTTGCCATTGCCGCCGAACGGCAAGAGCTGGGTATGAAATGGACCTGGGTCTCCATTGTGGGCCAATTTGCCCTCGCTTGGATCATGGCCTTTGTCATCTTCCAGGGCGGTAAGCTGCTCGGCTTAGGATAATCGTTTCGATAGAAGAGTGGAGAGGGATGGGTGCAGGATTGGCAACAAAAACAGACCGCCCTAGAGCGACACGCATTCCTCCTCCCCTTCATCACACCATTAGAGGTATCAAAATGCTTCGTCGCATTCTCGCAGAAATCGAAAAGTCATCAGGCGCAGTCGATCTCAATGAACTCCAACAGAAATTAGGGGTTGACCGCAGCGCGCTGGGAGGCATGATCCAGCATCTGGTCCGTACGGGTCGGTTGGTGGATGATCATGCCCAGCAAATCTCCGCCAATCAGGGTTGTGCGGGGAGCAGTTGCGGCTCTTGCCCTGGCCTCGCCAGTTGCGCTTTCGTCGCCAAGATGCCCAAGACGTATTCACTTCAGCCAGATGATCAGCGGATCGAAGATATTCGTTCTGAATGATCGAAAAAGATTAGCCCACACACTACCCCTTCGCGAAGCATAAGGTACAATAAGGCGATTGAATTTAAGCCTGTCTTGCAAATTGGAGGCTTGTTATGAAGAAAAAAGATCGCCTTCTTTTCGGGGGGGTAGCGCTGGCACTAATCGCCATTGCAGCCATTTTTGCCTTTCTGCTTCTCCCCCGCTGGTTATCGTCCCCTCAACCATCCGAAACGACCAGCATCGGTTACGGATCTGACGCTGTCCGGGCAGAAATTGTCGCTGTGATCGAAGAAGGAACCGTTCAGTTGGGAGAGCAAGTTCAAGAATACCAGATCTTTCGGATTGAATTGCTCGAAGGGGAATTCACCGGAACGCTGATGGAAATCGATTACGGCAAACGCCAAATCCGACCGGAAGGGTTGGATTTAGCGCCGGGAGACCGGATGATCGTCACGATAGGAAAAGGCCCTGATGGCGTCCTCAATACCTATTTTATCGATTATGTCCGCACGCGCTCGCTCTTATGGCTGTTTGCCACCTTTATGGTCTTCAGCATCTTGATCAGCGGCTGGAAAGGCGTCCGCGGATTAATCGGCATGGCCATCAGCCTGGGGGTGATTTTGCTCTACATCATCCCCCGGATTTTACAAGGCGGAGATCCCATTTGGATAAGTGTTAGCGGCGCTTTCTTTATCTTAGCCGTGACCCTTTACCTGATCTACGGCTGGAGCCTGAAAACCCATGCCGCTGTCCTGAGCACGTTGATCTCTTTGATGGTAACCGCCTTGCTGGCCAGCTTTTTCGTCAACCTGACCCGCCTGACAGGATTTGGCAGTGAAGAGGCCTTATTTTTGATTCAACAAGCTGATATTCCGATCAACTTGCGCGGGCTCGTCCTTGGGGGCATGTTGATCGGCGCTTTGGGAGTCCTCGATGACCTCGTCATCACCCAGTCCTCGGTGGTTTTTGAACTCCATGGTTCCAATCCAGGCATGGCATTTGGCAATCTTTTCCGCCGGGCGATGCGCGTCGGGCAAGACCATGTTGCTGCCACCGTCAATACCCTGGTGCTGGCCTACGCCGGTGCCGCGCTCCCGATGCTGATGCTCTTCTCTCTTTCGGGAGAACAATTCAGTTATCTGCTCAATTTAGAATTCGTCACCGAGGAGATCGTGCGCACCTTCGTCGGCTCCCTGGGTTTGATCGCTGCTGTTCCCCTGACGACGTTGCTTGCTTGTCTCGTCGCGCTTCATCACGAACGCCTGGGGCCGCTGCGCAAATTTCTCGGACCAAAGACTATCGAAGCAGGACACACGCATGGACACTAAACCGAAGAAAAAGCCAGGACTCAAATCCTGGCTCGGAGTCGCCGGGCTTATCGGGGCAGGCTTACTTCCTTGCCCGGATTGTGGCGCGCCAATGATTGCTCATTTTTGGCCGCTCGCACTCTTGATCGCGTTGCGAAACTTGGTGCAAAATAAGATCAAGAAAACCACCTCACAAGATCAATATTCAGATCAAGAAACAGACGAACGATAGACCTCTAATATTCACTTCAGAAATCCGCAAACTTGGTCTCGACGCTGTGCTGAGCCGATTCGAAGCATACAAATTCTCCGCCCGCCAACGGCGCGCCCTTACCCAAGGGTACGCAGAGCGAGCGGACCGGCGTTTGCTTTGTTCCCAATACCAAATGGGTATACACCGTAAGGGATGCCCCCGGCAAAAGTGTAATCTTAATCCCCTTGCCATATGAACCCTCCCGAAAAAAGCAGGGTTATCAAGGGAAAAAACAAGCCACTTTGTTTTTAGCGCTTGCATTGGTCGATCGAATCTAATAAAATCATATTGGTCGTCAGCCATTCCCCCGTCCCTGTTTGGAGGCACCCGCTATGATACCAATCACCCCTTTGATCATGCGTTATTTACTGGTCGGATGTATCCTCAGCACCTTGGCTTTGGCAATCGCTTATCTGAGCCAACGTAAGCTTCCCCTGTGGGCTTATTTCGCTTATGGATTGTTGGCCCTCTTCCCGATTTTGGGTCCCATTCTGGTCATTTTGATGCAACCAGGTCAACGCCGGGTCGCGTAAGTGCAAGTTGCAAGTTGCATGTTGCAAGTAGCAAGTTGAAAGTTGAAAGTTTGCAAGCGGCGAGTTGCTGGCTTGAAAGGAGGCTGGCATGAAACAAGATTGGGCTTTGTGGGCGTTTTTGGGAGTTGTCGTTTTGCTCATCGCACTCTCGTTGGGGCTGTTTTTGGTTCGGGACGGTGACCAGGTTTATGGAACGGAAGCAAGCCCCGAGGGAGTCGTGCGCAACTATGTGTTGGCCATCCATCAAGGGGATTACCAACGGGCCTACGGCTATCTCCAGGAATCAGACGGAAACCCCACTTATCCAACCTTTCGAGCCACGTTTGCCGACTCAAACTCGAATATCAGAGACACAGGGGTCCAGATTCTTTCAACCGAACAAACCGGTGAGGAAGCCATTGTTCAATTGGCCATCATCCGAGGGGGAACCGAACCCTTCGAACGCACTTGGAGCGAGAGCAATGAGGCTTGGCTGATTCGCCAACAGGGGGATTGGAAGCTATCGTACTTCCCTTACCCCTACTGGGGCTGGGAGTGGTATCAAGACTAGGAATTCCCATGAAAGCAATTCGGCGTTTTTATCGCTATCTTGTCGCCCTGATCAGCTTGGAGGTCATCCTTTGGGGGCTCATCAACCTGGCTCGATCGACGGTCGCCGGAGAGATTCTTGGCGGCGGGGTCGATCAACTGGCCCGTTCCTTGTCGCTGATCCTGGTCGGGCTGCCGGTCTTCCTGTTGCATTGGCTTCCGGCCCAGCGTGAGGCCCGTCAAGACGAAGATGAACGCGGCAGCCGTCTGCGCGCCCTTTTCTTGTACGGAGCGCTGCTGGCCACGTTAATTCCCCTGGCGCAAAACGCCTTGGCGCTTGCTGATCACCTGTGGCTGCATGTGTTAGGCCTACCGCTTCGTGAAGCGATCTTGGGCCAAACCCAGAGCTGGACGGACAACCTGATCGCCATTCTCATCAACGGACTGGCGGCGGGATACATTTTCTCGGTCGAGCGCCAAAACTGGAAAGACCTGCCCGAGCAAGAAGCCTTTGTCCAAACCCGGCGCTTGTACCGTTATATTTGGGTGTTGTATGGCCTGGCCATGCTCGTCTTCGGCGTCTCACAGGTTTTGGAATATGTTTTCACCCTGGTGGAGACGATTGGCACGGGACCACAGGCCGAATTGGCCAACGGACTCAGCCTGCTCATCGTCGGGACCCCCTTGTGGGTCTTCGCCTGGCTACGGGTGCAAACCTCGTTGGATCAAGCCGGGGAGCGAGATGCCTTGCTGCGGACCGTGCTGCTTTATGCCCTTCGTTTGATTGGGTTGGGTGGAATCTTGATCCCGGCCGGGATCATCCTGGATACGCTTTTGCCGGTCGTGCTGGGTCAACGCCTCTCGGGAATTGAAATCGTGACCGAAATCAGCCGGCCTCTATCAGCGGCCATCCCTTTGGCCGCTGTCTGGTTCTATTTCAGGCGGCATCTCCAACTTGATCTGACCATCTTACCAAAATCACGGCAACGCGACGGGCTCCGTCGCATCTACCAATACATCCTTGTGGTGATGGGGCTCACCGCCGCGTTCTTGGGAGGGCACATGCTGCTCTCTTACTTGATTGATGTGACTCTTTCTGACCCTGAACTTGATATCACTTTATTGCGAGAGCGTTTGTCAGCCGCGATCTCTACGTTGGTAGTGGGCGCGCCGCTGTGGGGCCTTGTCTGGTTCCCCCTGAGCGCACAAATCGCCCGCCAAGACGAAAGCGGCGACCGATCCCGGCGTTCGATTGCCCGAAAAGTTTGCCTGTATTTGATTCTCTTTGCTGGCGTGATTGGCGTGATGGGCAGCGGGGGCGGATTGATCTATGAACTGTTGAGCACTTTGTTAGGAGACCCCTCGGCCAATTTGTCCCGCAAAGCCCTGATGCTATCCGAATTGCTGGTTCTGTTTGGCCTTTTGTTGGGCTATCATTGGCAAGTTTTGCGTGCTGATCTACGCTTGGGGGAACAATTGCTTGCCGAGCGGCAGGCCGAGTTCCCCGTCTTGGTGCTGGCAAGCGAAATCGGAGACTTCACCAAAACCCTCGTCGATGCCCTGCGCAGAGAAGCAGAAGCCCTGCCGGTAGCGGTGCACTTGGTCGAACATGGCGTCCCCGGTGAAGACCTGGCTGGTGCCAAAGCTGTTTTGATGTCGACGGAATTGATCGCTTCTCCCCCCGAGGCGATTCGATTGTGGCTTCGAGATTTCGACGGCGCCCGCCTGATCATTCCGGCCAAAGCCAAAGGCTGGCATTGGGTTTTTGGCGGCGGCTACGATCTCTCGCGACGGGCCCGCCAAGCTGCCAAAATGGTTCGCCAACTGGCCGAAGGGGAAGAACCCCAACAACCCGGCGAGTTAACGGCCGGGAAGATCATCTTGTACGTTTTCGTCAGCCTGCTTGCAATTCCCTTTTTGTTCAGTTTGGTAGCCATGCTGCTATCGCCGGGGATTGATTGACGGATTCTGCTACTAACCTCCATAGATAAAAAATACTGTAAGCGTTCAGGCATGTCACCCTGAACTCCTTGAGGGGTAAAATTCTTTTGCTTTGCACGCCTTGCCCAGGGCATGCAACACCGAAGGTGCGCATACCGAAGGTACGCAGAGCGAGCGAAGCGCAGCGCCAGATGAGACAAGATTTTTACGTCGAAACTCGAAAATACTTTAACGCAGAGTCGGAGAGATGCGCACGTTGTGTCCCTGCGGGAAGGCGCAGAGATTAAATTTTTTCTCCGCGACTCTGCTACTCCGCGCCTTCGCGAAGCATGCCCGTAGGGGTACCGCGATAAATCTTGCCCTAAGGTTTCAGAGCGACTTGACCAGATAGAGATCCCCGCGTTGAAAACCGCGTTCCAGGTAATATTGGCGCGTTCCGATCGCGGAGATGACGGCAACCCGGGGGAAACCGTGTTCTCTGGCGACCTGATCGGCTTTTTCGAGCAAGTCGGTGCCCAGGCCGGCGTGTTGTGCGGCGCCCTCTCGCTCTTGGCCCACCCGCAAAGATTGGCCGTATACATGCACCTCCCGGATGATTGCAGCCCCCTCCAAGTCGGCAATACCGGTATCGGGAGCTTCAGGCCCCGGCAGCGACAGGCGCAGGAACCCGGCCAGTTTATCGTCGCGAGTCACCCAAGAGAGGAAATGCTCCTGGCTGCCTCCCGATTCATAAGTCAAATCGTGCAGCGAGATCGAATCGGGATCAACCGCTTGGCCGCGCACCTCCCGGCAGCGGACGCATTGGCATTGTTGGCCGCGTCGCTTGAGCTCGCGTTGAGCGTCCTGGCGCAGGCTGGTGCGCTTGTTGCCCTCGATGACGTGGGTGGAGGGGATGTCGCGAATGATCCGGTTGACGCGGCAATAACGGGGAATGGTGGTCTTCAGATCGGCGACCAATTCGATTAATTGCTCGGTGGTGTAAGGCTGGTACTCCCCTCGTTGCCAATGCTCATACAGTTCGGTATCGGCTAACAACTGAGTAGGGTAAATCTTGAGTTCATCGGGGGCAATTTGCTCCCACAAACGGGCAAAATCCCGCCGGTCCGATTTCAGCGTCGCGCCCAGCAGGTTGGGCATCCAGTGGGCCACAATCTTGAACCCGGCCGCACGCAGCAGAGCGACGGCCTGACGGGCCCGCTCGGCGGTGTGGCCGCGCTTGTTCCGCCGCAAGATGTCATCGTCCAGGCTTTGAATCCCAATTTGAATCTTGGTCACGCCCAACGAGCGCAACCAGGCGATCTGTTCTTTGGTGACAAAATCGGGCCGGGTTTCAACCACCAGACCGACATTTCGATGGGGAGCGGTCTCATTGCGGGTTTGGGCCTCGGCCAGGGTTTCCGACTCAACCTCGTTCATAGCATCGAAACAGCGCCGCAAAAACCATTCCTGATACTCTTTGGGGTAGGCATCCCAACTGCCGCCCAAGACCAACAATTCGATTTTATCGATAGGATGACCGACGTCGTATAGCGCTTGCATGCGCGCTTCCACCTGCCGGAAGGGATCAAAACCGTGATGCAGCGCCCGCATGGCACCCGGCTCGTCGGGCAGGTAGCTCTTGGGCATGCGCACATCGTCAGGACAAAAAATACACTCGCCCGGGCAGGGGTATGGCTCCGTCAAGACCGTCACCGTAGTCACGCCCGAAAGCGTGCGGGTCGGCTTCAGGCGTATCTTGGCTAACAAAGCCGGGTCTGGCTGCCATTCCCCCTCCTCGACCAGGCTTCGATACACTTTTACCAACGTAGCTTTGCTCAAAAATCCCTCTCCATTGGGCAGCGGATTCTGGCGCAAGGCGGGGAACACCTCGCTGCCAGCGCGTATCGTTTCCAACGCCTGGCGCGCCAACCGGCGTCTCTCCGGTGAGATGGGTTTTGAGTGAGACTTATGAGAACTTGTTTTCGGCACGACACCTTTCGACTGCTATAATACGGACATGAACACGAGCACATTGGAAAGACTACTCCAAGTCAACCACCAATTTTACCAAACCTTCGCAACTCATTTTGCCGAAACCCGTCGACGTTTGCAACCTGGCGTCTTGAAACTGTTGGAAGGGATTCCGCCCGAGGCTACCATGCTGGATTTGGGCTGTGGAAACGGTCAATTGGGGCAGGAATTGGCCCGCCGCGGCCACCAGGCCCCCTACCTGGGACTCGATTTCAGCCCGGAGCTTCTGGACGAGGCCCGCAAGGGGGCCGCTGAAGCCCCCAACATTTGCTATGCCCGAGCAGACCTGACCGCCCCAGACTGGCCCGCCACGATCGATCGAAATCTCGCCCCTTTCGATGTCGTGGTGGCCTTCGCGGTTTTGCATCACATCCCCGGCCGCCAGTTCCATGGCCGGATTCTGAATCAGGTTCGAGAGCTGTTGAAGCCATCGGGGCGCTTGATGCTCTCCAATTGGCAATTTCTCAACAGCCCACGGTTGCGCGACAGAGTTCAACCCTGGGAGAAGGTAGGGTTATCCCCCGACGACGTAGGCCCGCACGATTATCTGCTCGACTGGCGCCGGGGCGGACGCGGGTACCGCTACGTGCATCATTTCGATGAGGAACACTTGAAGGCTCTGGCCGCAGAAACCGGGTTCCGGGTGGTGGAGACTTTCTATTCCGATGGCAAGGGGGGAAACCTCGGTTTGTACCAGGTCTGGAGGCCGAAGTAGGGACATCGATTCGAAATGTGCGGCCAGGAGACCAGCACATAGCAACAAAAAAGGCGCCGCGACAACAACGGCGCCCTCTCTGAGTGAGCTTGATTCTCCCGTCGCAAAGGGGGATTATTCGTCCTCGTCTTCCGCCTCCTCTTCGACCACATCCTCCCCACCACATTTTTCCTGCACGCTGTTGCGGAGTTCCTTGTATTTGGGGTCGCCCGTGTATTCAAACGCTTTTTGGTAAGGTTCGTCTGCTTCGCACCATTGGGCATTCAGTTCCAGCGATTGGGCATAGCCAACCAGAGCATCAACGTAGCGCTGGGAGGCCGACCAACCGGTTCCGTCGTGCAAGTTTGGCGTCATGGCAGCGACTTCTTCAAAATATTGGATCGCCTTTTGCCAATTGACATCCCAATAACTGGCTCCGGTGATGTATTGGCGCGCCCACACTCTCCAACTGTCGGCTTCAGTATCCAAAACGCCGAAACGTTCGGCCAGAGTCAGGTCGTAGATGCCGCCCTCGAGATTGCCCAGGCCGATCTTCTTGATGCCGCGCTGGCGCAGGGCGATGTAGAGCATGCCATCGATGTCCACGGAGCGATAGTCCGGGTTGTTCTTGCGCAGTTGTTCCAGGGTCGCAATAGCCAGGTCCCATTCTTCGTTAGCGAGATGGGTCTCAGCCTGCGCGAAAAGCTCTTCGTCGGCGCGCAGGTCGGGCGTGGGCGTGGCCTCGACCGCGGTTGGAAGCGGCGCGGGGGTCGGGGTAGCGGTGGCGTTCAAGACGATCAACACCTCGGCCAACTTGTCGGTCACGCCAGGATAATCGGGGGCCAATTCGATCACGTATTCAAAACGTTGGCGCGCTACCTCGTAACGGCCAGCTTGTATGTCTTGAACGCCCAGTTCAAATTGCTCGGCGACGGCGAGTTGGGTTTGAGCCTGTTCGTGGAGCGTGCGCTTCTTGATGCCTTGTCGATAGCCCAGGAACGCGCTGATTCCGAGCACGAGGATGGCGCCTACCAGAACCCCGCCGCCAATCCAGAGCCAGGTACGGCGCTTGCGCTTTTTGGGAACGGGAGATTCGGTTGTCTTTCCAACGTTGATGGGGGCTGTATCGTCCCCCACGGGAGATGTTCGCTTTATCGGTTGTGTTTCGTTAAGTTCATCATTCATAATGGCCTCAATTCTAATGCGGAAGTCAAAAAACGTAAAGAAGGGATTATTTTTCTAATTTTTCAATATTTACAGTGTATAATCAGCCTATGCAAACCTTCCGCTTTTATCATCCTATCGAAATCCGCTATAGCGATCTGGACCCCCAAGGTCATGTCAACAATGCCCGCTATCTCAGCTTCATGGAGCAGGCCCGCCTAGCCTACGTTCGGGAAGTGGGCATCTGGGACGGCGGCTCTTTCTTGGACCTCGGTATCATCTTGGCCAACGCTCAGATCAGCTTCAAAGCGCCTCTCTTTTGGGGGCAGCCCGTGCGTGTGGGCATGCGGATCGCGCGCCTGGGGGAGAAGAGCATGGACAGTCTCTACCAGGTCGAAAACGCTCAAACCGGCCAGCTTTCGGCGGGAGGCAGCAGCGTGCTGGTCGCGTACGATTACCACCAATCCAAAACCATCTCTATCCCTGACTCCTGGCGAAAAATCATCGCCGAATTTGAGGACATCTCACCGAACCCGTCGCGTGGAGCTTGATATTACTCTCTCGATGAAACAACTTCCTCCCCTTGATATTGCCTCTATGCTCGATTTTTTAACCGGATTATTGGATATCCCCAGCCCAACCGGATTCACCGATGACGCCATCGGATACACACAACAAACCTTGAGCAGGTTCCCGTTTTTGGAACGATCCCGCACCCGCAAGGGAGCGCTGGTCGCCGCCTGGCCCGGAGAACGGGATGACTCGCCCCGGGCGTTGACGGCCCACATCGACACGCTGGGCGCGATGGTCAAAGAGATCAAGTCCAACGGGCGGATAAAATTGACCAAGATTGGCGGGTTTCCCTGGAACACGGTCGAGGGGGAAGGCTGCACAGTGTTTCTCCGTGATGGTTCTGTGGTGCGCGGCTCCTTGTTGCTGTCCAAAGCCTCGGTGCATGTCTACGGCAAGGATGTCGGCGAGACCGAGCGCGACGACGACAACATGGAAGTGCGTCTCGATGCCCGCACCACCTCTGCCGATGAGACTCGTGACCTGGGAATCAATGTCGGCGATTTCGTCGCCTTTGACCCGCGTGTGGAAGTGACGAATGGTTTTGTGCGTTCCCGCCACCTCGATGATAAAGCCTGCGTCGCCAACATCGTCGCCGCGGTCAAGGCGATGGACGACGCCGGGCTGAAACCGGCCCAGCGAACGACGATCTTGATTAGCAATTACGAAGAAGTCGGGCACGGCGCCGCAACCGGCTTCCCCTCTGATCTGGCCGAGCTTGTCGCCGTGGACATGGCCGCCGTTGGCGATGGCCAAACCTCAGATGAATTTCACGCCATCTTGTGCGTCAAGGATTCCGGTGGTCCCTATCATCACGGTCTCAGCCAGCGGTTGCGCCAACTTGCCGAGGTGTATGACATCCCCCACAAGGTCGATATTTATCCGCATTACGGCTCCGACGGAGAAGCCTACTGGCGCGCCGGTGGCGATGTCGCCGTCGCCTTGATCGGTCCCGGCGTGGATGCCTCCCACAATTACGAACGCACCCACACAGAAGCCCTCCAGGCGACTACGAATTGGATTTTAGCTTATTTGCTTGCGGACTGATGTGTTGGAGAAAACTTGAAAAAAATTGGTTCAATAAGTTTTCCTCGTAAGCGTTCAGGCATGTCACCCTCGCCGCGCTTCCCCTGGCGGGACGCAGAGCG
>CAZJBA010000082.1:0-14139 GCA_964544065.1 uncultured Anaerolineales bacterium
TTGCCCAGCGGGCACGCACAGCGCGGCAAGAATGACACCCCCGTGAACGCTTACGGTAGGTTTATTATAACCGGTTTATCCAGTTTAACTTGTCAGAAGTATTTTCTCAATAGGAGTTACGCAGTTCAGATAGAAATCCACCGCAGAGACAAAAAGAGACAAAAACAGCGGTTTTCTCCGCATTCTCTGCGTCTCGGCGGTAAACTTGGCATACAAGGAGGTTTACTTGGATGATTGAGGCAAAAAAATATGACGCTATTCTGATTGGGGCAGGACAAGCCAATAATTCGCTCTCTACGACGTTGGCACAACATGGTTGGAAGGTTGCTTTGGTTGAATCCAAACACGTCGGCGGCACTTGTATCAACGAAGGGTGTACGCCCACAAAGACGATGGTCGCCAGTGCCCGGGTTGCCCATCTGGCTCGACGGGGGAATGATTATGGCGTTCAGACTGGCTCTGTCTCGGTTGATGTCGAAAAGGTTCGCCAGCGCAAGCGCGATATTGTGGACAGCTTCCGCACAGGCAGCCGTAATCGCATCGAAAATGCCGAGGGGGTCGATTTGTTGATGGGTTTGGCCAGATTTAAAGGCCCCAAAACAATAGAAGTCACTTTGAATGATAGCGATAAGACCCTGACATTAACCGCTGAGAAGATTTTCATCAACACCGGCCAGTCGCCGCGGGTGCCCGATTTGCCCGGTTTGGATCGGGTTCCCTCTTTTGATTCTACCTCCATCATGGAGCTTGGCGAGGTACCCGAACATCTCATTGTGGTTGGAGGTGGCTACGTCGGCGTGGAATTTGGCCAACTCTTCCGCCGCTTTGGCGCGGATGTCACCATTGTGCAACGGAGCGGGCAGTTGCTCACCCATGAAGACGAAGATATCGCCGAAGAAGTCGCCAGCATCTTGGGCGAGGATGGGATTGACATTTTGCTGGATACTGATGCCAAGTCCGTTGAGCAAGATGAGCAGGGTCAAATTCTCCTTTCCCTGGGCACGCTTGACGGGGACCGCATGGTAACCGGCTCCCATTTGTTGCTTGCCGTTGGGCGCGTTCCCAACACGGCCAACCTGGGGCTTGAGGCTGCCGGTATCGAGACGACGAAGCGCGGCTATATCAAGGTCAACGATCGCTTGGAGACCAACGTCCCCGGCATCTACGCCCTGGGCGATGTCCACGGCGGCCCCGCGTTCACCCACATCGCCTATGATGATTTCCGGATTGTGCGCCAGAATCTGCTCGAATCTGGCGACACTTCCAAGGATGGCCGCCTGGTTCCTTACACCGTTTTTATCGATCCCCAGCTTGGCGGCATCGGTCTGACCGAGCGGCAGGCCCGCAAGCAAGGCCGCCCAATCAGGGTCGCCAAGATACCGATGAGCTACGTCGCCCGCGCCATCGAGACGGATGAAACCCGCGGGATGATGAAAGTCATCCTCGATGCGGAGACGGACCAAATCCTCGGCGCTGCCATTTTGGGCATTGAAGGCGGCGAAATTATGGCCGTGTTGCAGATGGCCATGATGGGTGATTTGCCGTACACAACGCTGCGAGATGCCGTTTTTGCTCATCCCACCATCGCCGAGTCACTTAATACTTTGTTTATGACGCTGGAAGATTAAGGATGAGTGTATTTCTTGGCCATCTTCGGAATTCGCGTCCCATTTGCTAAGGGGGCGTGAACACTTATAAATTTTTTTGAAGGGATATTCCAATGAAAAAATCTGATCTAGGCTTGATTGGCCTGGCCGTTATGGGCCAGAATTTGGTTCTCAATATGAATGATCACGGGTACAAGGTTTCGGTGTATAACCGCACCAGCTCCAAAACTGCGGAGTTCCTGGCGGGCAACGCCGAAGGAACCGAAGTCGTCGGTACCTATTCGCTGGAAGAGTTAGTGGATTCGCTCAAGCGCCCTCGCCGGGTGATGATGATGATCAAAGCCGGCAAGCCGGTCGACATTGTTATCGATCAACTCATCCCGCTGCTGGAGCCGGGAGACATTATCATCGACGGAGGCAACTCCAACTTTCGCGATTCGATTCGCCGCAGCGAGTATGTCGAATCGGAGGGATTGTATTACATCGGAACAGGCGTCTCCGGCGGGGAAGAGGGTGCTCGCTTTGGCCCTTCGATCATGCCGGGAGGCTCGCCCCCAGCTTGGCCCCATGTCAAGGATATCTTGCAGGATATCGCCGCCAAAGTGGACGATGGCATCCCCTGCTGCGATTGGATTGGCACGGATGGCGCCGGGCATTTTGTCAAGATGGTCCACAATGGCATCGAGTACGGCGATATGCAATTGATCAGCGAAGCCTATCATTTGATGAAAACTCTGTTGGGCATGAGCGCCGAAGAGATGCAGCAGGTGTTCGCTCGTTGGGATCAGGGCAAGCTGGATTCGTACCTGATTGAAATCACCGCTGATATTTTGGGTTATAAGGATAGTGATGGGGAACCCTTGTTGGAGAAGATTCTCGATGCCGCCGGGCAAAAGGGTACCGGCCGGTGGACGGCCATCAACGCCTTGGAGCAGGGCATTCCCCTGACCTTGATCGTGGAAGCGGTTCAGGCTCGTTCCCTCTCCGCCCTGAAGGAAGAGCGTGTTGCGGCCTCAAAAGTCCTCTCCGGGCCGCCCCAAGACTATGACGGTGATGCTGATGCGTTCATCCAAGATTTGGAGCAGGCCCTCTACGCTTCGAAAATTATCTCTTATACGCAGGGCTATATGCTCATGCGCGCCGCCGCGGCCGAGTACGATTGGGACCTCGATTACGGCAGTATCGCTCTGATGTGGCGGGAAGGCTGCATCATCCGCTCCGTGTTTCTCGGTGATATTCGCGATGCTTTCGCCCGCCAGCCCGACTTGCCCAACTTGCTCTTGGACTCCTACTTCAAAGAGCAGGTTGAATCCGCTCAGATGGCCTGGCGGCGTGTCGTCGCCCAGGCCGTCAAGGTGGGCATCCCCGTCCCGGCCATGTCGAGCGCCCTGGCCTTTTACGACGGCTATCGTCATGAGCGTTTGCCCGCCAATATGATCCAGGCGCAGCGGGATTATTTCGGCGCCCACACCTACGAGCGGGTGGATCGCCCTCGCGGCGAAATGTTTCATACCGATTGGACCGGGGAAGGCGGTCAGGTTACCTCTGGCAGTTACGATGCCTGACTTTCGCTGTGTGCAGGTCTCTGACCGACACCTACAACGACCGAAGGTCTCCCGCCGAGAAAATATACGGAGACCTTTGGTCAAAATTACTGTCGGGGTCTGGCAGCCCATGCCTGAAGGGCACGCATGCGAAGCCCGCATGCCGTAGGCACGCCGTTGGCGAGCGAGCGACGCTATGCTTCGCGAAGACCTCCGACGATCGGTAGATTGATCAAACCATGAATCCAAAAGCGCACCGCTGATCCGGTGCGCTTTTTCCATCAGGTGGAATGTTCGTCAAGCCTATGGCTTAGTTTGCAATTCCGCCTCGGCAAATGAATCCGGCCAGATTGCCAGCGCTTCGCCATCCATGTATTGAAGGATCGGGAAGGTGTAATACTCAGCGCCGACCAGGGGATCAGGCGGATCGCTGTAGTTGTATTCATTCATGACAATGGCACCATCATCGAGCGAGTAGGTTAATTCGCCCGTCCAGACTTTATTTTGCTCGGTTGCATAGAATGATTCACTGGTCAGTTTGCCGTAATCTTGGTACGTTGTCTCTAAGACACTGATAAAGAAATTGACTCCGTCGTAAGCTAACCCTGCCGATGAGGGGCTGGGAGTCAGGCCGCTTCTGGCTTCAAACTTGGCAGCGAACTCCTGGGCAGCTTCTGTCGTCCATTTGGGAATCTGGTCGATGACATAATTGGATGAATCGCCGGTTAATTGATACCATTTTCCTACCCATCCGAGCCCATCGGCGATGATCAGAGAGTCGAGTTTAGCCTCATCGGCTTGTTTGATCAACGCAGAGATAGAGTCTGGGGCTGTGCTGGTTCCGGCGATCAGGGTGACCTCTTTTTCTTTGAAGCTTGCAATCATGGCCTCAAAATCGGTCTTTTCTAGGGAGAAATATTGGCGCTCAACGATTTCCCACCCAGCTTTTTCTAGTTGTCCCGCAATTCCTTCGCCAAAATTGCGCCCCCAGGTTGTGTCTTCGCCGTAGATAGCTGCGGTTTTTGTGTTCAGGCTCAAAAGTCCGCGCCCAAGCGCGTCTTCAATTGCGGTGACGTAATTTTTTGATAATTTAACCGAAGAGGGCCAGCCTTTGGTGCTCCAATAGCCGTATTTTTGCGGGTCTGATTCAAAGGTCTCATTGACGGTTTCCGTAGCGCCAAATCCAAAGAAGTGAGGGATTTGGTGTTCGGCTGTGACCTCCATAGCGGCTACAGCCACGTCACTGTGCCAGTTGAGTACGCCAGCCTGGATGCCATCCTCGAGAATGGCTTTTTGGTAGGCTTGGGCGGCCTTATCTGGGTCAGATTGGGAATCGATCCAGACAAGTTCGATGGTATAGTCGCCGATTGTGTAATCGATGGCCTCGAAGGCCATTTCTGTGGAAATTTTGAACTCTTCACCTGTACGTTCACTGGGTCCCGTGAAAGGACCGAGCACGCCAACTTTGAAGACTTTTTGTTCGCTTTGCTCTTCGATCTCCCCCTGGCTTGGTTTTGGCCCACAAGCCGGGATGGCCAAGGAAATGACCGTCAAGATGAGAAAGAGTGTCAAGAGAGTAGGGGTATTTTTTTTCATTGTGGACTCCTATGGTTTGAACCAATCAACACAATGGATAAGGGAGAAGTTTATTATATGTGAGTTTCGGCTAGCATGCATGTCCTGAATGTCATCTGGCTTCCATCCATCATTCGATCGAAAGCCCTCTTGGATGCAACTTAGGCTTCATCGTCTGGTACAGGCAGTTCCAGCGCTCGCGCCATTGCCTGGATGTGCTCCGGCGTGTTGCCGCAACATCCCCCGATCAACGTAGCGCCGATTTCGCGTACGTTGGCGGCGTAATCGGCCATAACCTCGGGGGTGCCATTGTAAAAGATTTCGCCATGTTGGTCTGTTTTAGGGATACCGGCATTGGCCTTTGCGACCAGAGCAACGTTCGGATGGTCCTCTTGCATCTCTTGAATGGCCTCTTGAAGCTCGTCGGAACCCGTGCCGCAGTTTGCCCCGATTGCGATCAGGTCGAATTCCTTCAGCGCCGCAATGGCTTGACTGGGGCTGACCCCCATCATGGTATGGCCGTTGGTATCGAAAGACATGGTGGCGACGATGGGCAAGTCGCTTGTTGAGCGGACTCCCTCGATGGCTGCCTGCACCTCTTTGAGGTCACTCATCGTCTCAATCCAAAATGCGTCTACCCCGCCCGCAGCCAGGGCGGCGGCCTGTTCGGTGTATGCGTCTTTGGCTTGTTGGAATGATATGGGGCCCAGTGGCTCGAGCATTTTTCCTGTTGGGCCGATTGAACCCGCTACAGCAACGGTATGGGGGACGGCGTCCGCTTCGGCGCGGGCGTTTTCGGCGGCGGCTTGGTTCACTGCCTCAATTCGGCCTTCCCAGCCGTGCATCTCCAGACGGAATCGATTGCCGCCAAAAGAATTGGTCAAAATGAGGCGCGATCCGGCTTGAATGTAGCCTCGATGCACCTGGCGAACCCGCTCGGGGTGGAGCAGGTTCCAGGCTTCGGGTGGGGTACCCTGATCCAAGCCGGCATTCATTAACATGGTGCCCATGGCCCCATCGAGCAAGACAGGTTTTTCCGCTTCAATCAATTGTAGGAGTGGATTCATGGTTGTCTCCTGGTTTCGTTATGTTCTGTTGAATTATTGTATCAGATTTCTTTCGGATGATGGTGAAACTGATACCTTCTTTGTTGAGCTGATCTGATCCATATTACGAGATTTGGTGCCCGGTGTTTTTGACTTTTATACCGCGGGGATATGCTGGTATAATAGCCCCATGGCTCGTAAAAACACCCGTCAAGACTTATCGGTTGAAGAACTTCGCCATTTATTGGTGGAGAAACAGCGCGTTGCCCGTCAGGAGCGCCTGGAACGCTTCCGTAAGACGGGGCGGGTGGTTCAGTTAGCTTCTGATATTGATGCCCCTTCTTTGGGTGATTTGCGCTCGAGGCCTTTGCTTGATCCCGAAGAGGAAGCTCCGCCTAAACGTCGGCGTGTCTTGGATATTTTTCTGCTGGTGATTGAGGTGCTGGCGGTCTTGGGCCTGATTTTTGTGCTCTTTAGCGGCTTAGAGATTATTCAAGAATTGAATCAGGAAGTTGCCCGCGCCTTTGAGCAACCCACCCTCACGCCGACACCCTTGGTCCGGGCGGTAGTGCTTCCTTCTGGGCACATCCCCCCGGTTGATGGTGTCACCCGCCCCAATGAAGCAGAAATCCCGGAGCATTTGCGTCCCTTGGTGCAATCCATGGCAGACATTCCTGTTCCGACGCCAGGCCCTGAACAGGCTCGCAGAGTCCAAATTCCGGCCATCGATGTCGATGCTCCCGTAGTTCAAGGGGATGGTTGGGAACAATTGAAGAAAGGCGTTGGTCAGCACATCGGTTCGCAAAACCCCGGTAAAGATGGCAATGTGGTTCTATCGGCGCACAATGATGTTTTTGGCGAGATTTTCCGCCATTTAGATGCCCTTGAGCCGGGCGATGAAATCATTTTGCATTCCCAACAGCGCGTTTACACCTATGTTGTCTATAACAACGAAATTGTCGAACCGACGCGGGTTGAATTTCTAGAGCCAACTTCCAGGCCTGTTGTCACCTTGATTACTTGTTACCCTTATATGGTCAATGACAAGCGCGTGGTGGTACAGGCAGAATTGAAGAGCGGGAGCGGATAGAGAAAAACGTTAGGGAGCCAAGCAGGAATCACTATGGCAATTTCTGAAGACAATCATTCATCTCCGCCCTGGGGTAACAATGTAAAGATCGTGGTTAGTTTGACCTTGATCGCAATTGTGGCCGCGTTTTTGTTTCGGTTTAGCGATTTCATCGCCCCCCTTTTGCTGGCTTTCATTTTGATCTATTTGCTTTACCCTGTTGTCGCTTATGTGAGCAAGCACACCCGGCTTTCGTGGCGTTGGTCTGTGAACCTGATCTTTCTCGTGCTGATCATTTTGTTGTTGGGTACATTTACCCTGACCGGTGTGGTTGTGATTGGACAGCTACAAAGTGTGATTAATATTGTTGAAAAATTTTTCAATACCTTGCCTAACTTGGTGATGGAGTGGTCTACGGCCCGCTTTCAAATTGGTCCTTTTGAGGTTGATATGTCCAATTATCTGTCCACCGAGAATCTCGAGGCCTTGATCCAGCAGGCGATTTCGATTGTTCAGCCGTTATTGGGGCAGGCGGGAGGTTTGTTGAGGAGCCTGGCGGCGGGCACGGCATCGACAATTATGTGGGGGGCGATTGTGTTAGTCATCTCTTATTTCGTTTTGGCGGATATGCAAAAAGTATCTGGCCAAGTTATTGACCTCGGAATACCGGGATACGATCAAGATATTCGTCGCATGGGCCGGGAGATGAGCCGGATTTGGGACGCGTATCTACGCGGTCAACTGATTTTGTTTGGGTTGACGGTCATGATTTACTTGACTTTATTAACGATTTTAGGTGTGCGATATGCCTTGGCTCTGGCGCTTTTAGCTGGTTTGGCTCGTTTTGTCCCCTATGTTGGCCCTTGGGTTACTTGGATCGCGACAGCCCTGGTCTCTTTCTTGCAACGGGGGAATTATTTTGGCTTGGCAATGTGGCAATATATGCTCTTGGTCGTTGGAATTGGCCTTGTGGTTGATCAGATTTTTGATAGCATGGTCGCGCCGCGCGTGTTGGGTAGATCGTTGGGGGTGCACCCCGCGGCCGTTCTGCTTGCTGCCCTTGTTGGAGCCAATTTAATCGGCTTGGTAGGGATTGTGTTAGCCTCGCCGGTATTGGCCACGTTGACGTTATGGGGTAGATATGTCACCCGCAAGATGCTGGATTTAGATCCTTGGCCTGAACCCGAAAAAAAGATAAAACCGATCAAGACGCCGTTTGACGATTGGGGGAAACAACTTAGGGAAAAAATCCGCTCCCTGCGAAAGCGCAATAAACACGATTAAAATAAGAAAACCTGATCTGATCAGATCAGGCTTCTCTCCCTGTGAGGATGAAATTAGTTGTATAATCTTCTTTTGATGTCCATGATCTGGCGGCGTAACTTGTCGTCTCTTTCGAGAAGGTCGGCAATTTTATCATGCCCATACATCACGGTGGTGTGGTCTCGTTCCAGCACTTTGCCGATTTGGGGAAGAGAAGTTTCCGTTTCCTCCCGCATCAGGAACATGGCAATTTGGCGAGGTCGGGCAACCTCACGAGAGCGGTCTCTGCCGACCAGACGGTCTGTGGACACGCCGTATGTTTCGGCGACCAGATCGAGAATACGTTCCGGTTTGATCTCCCGATGATGAGGCAGCAGGTCTGCCAGGGCGGAGTCGATCAATTCTTTGCTGATCGGGATGCCGCGCAAATTGGAGTAAGCCATCACCCGGGTCAGGGCGCCTTCTAGCTCCCGAATATTCGATTGGAATTTCCGGGCGATTAAAGTGATGATTTCATTGGGAATATCGTGCCCTGATCGTTCTGCTTTGGAGTGCAGAATGGCCATACGAGTTTCGAAATCTGGTGGTTGAATATCGGCCGTCAGCCCCCACTCGAAGCGCGAGCGCAAACGTTCCTCTAACGTGACCATCGCTTTGGGCGGTCGGTCGGACGACATCACAATTTGCTTGTTTTGCCCGTGCAAGGTGTTGAAGGTATGGAAAAACTCTTCCTGGGTGGATTCTTTGCCCGCGATGAATTGGATATCGTCGATGAGCAAAATGTCGGTGCGACGATATTTTTCCCGAAACGCCTGGGTTGTATGGGAACGAATGGCATTGATCAAGTCGTTGGTAAATTCTTCGGAGGAAACGTAGAGAATATGCTTGTTTGTAGTCAGGCAATGATTGCCAATTGCGTGCAAGAGATGTGTTTTTCCAAGCCCAACGCCGCCGTAAATGAATAAGGGATTATAGGATTCCGAAGGTTTTTCCGCCACGGCGAGAGAAGCTGCATGGGCGAGACGGTTGCAGGGCCCAACCACAAAGCTGGAAAACGTGTAACAATCTTTTAGGTTGGCTACGGTGCTTGTTTCTGCTGGTTTTGACTGTGGCGCTGGTTTCGGCTGCGGTGATGAGCCGTTATCTTGCCATACGATGAAGCGTACGGCCACCGAACGTTTCATGGATTTCGTCAGGGCATCTTTGATGGTTCCCGATAAGCGCTCATCAAGCCAATCACGTGCATAGGCATTTTGAACACCGATGGTAAAGGCGCCGTCTTCGTAGGCGATCAAGTTTGCGTCTCGAACCCAGGTATCGAAGGCTGCTTTGGGCATCTCTAATTGTAGTTGACCGAGGGTAGCTTGCCAGGCTTGTGATGCTTTCATTTGGTGGCATTCCTCCTCATAATCTCACATAATAAGCGCAACGAAACCATCTCTTCCCAGCACTTTTTCTGGCGAGTCTTTTAAGATAAAATCCTTTTTGCACCGACAATGGTTTTCAGGGATGAGCCCCCGTGCGAAAACCCCATGTCGCTAACTAGCTATGATTTTAGCAGAGAAGAGCCTTTTAATGCAATACAAAACGCCCTTAAACGTCTAAAAAAAATCGATACTTTAAGGTTGAGAATGTTAAAATAAAATTACGGAATGGTATTGCCTTTTCTTTGTTTAAAGACTTCTTTTAGTTTCTCAAAAAAACACCCAGGATTGGGTGAGTCGGTTTATGTAACCCCCACATATGGTTTATTTTTGGGTTTGATTTGTCGAGTTGTAGTGTACGCGAGTGATAAGTCTTAATAAATTTTAAGCTTTTATCATTAAGTAGGTTTTCAATTTGAGATACTAAATTGTGAATCTTCTATTTTTGCACCATTTTACGAGGCAGAAGCACCCTCGTAGGTGTTCACGTCTCTCGCCAAATAGAATGCAGATCGCCGAAGGCACGCCCCTGGCGATCTATGTTCCATTCCGGGTTCCTCTATTCTTACCCTGAACGGTTACGTACCCTCTTTCAAGATGTGATAGAATCTCGAATACCGCAACCATTGGTGTGAGGCTCGATTGGGAAGCTCTTGCCCCTTGCCCAAACGTTCAAGAAAACATAGCCGGATCAGTAGAAACAAATCGTGATTCTTTTATGAAACCTGAATCCTCTTTCTCGGTGAAAGCTTTTTTACCAACCTCCTTTCTGCTTGCTGTGATTGGATGGGGTGGTTTGTTCGTTGTCGTGATGAACATGCTGCCGACTCTGGGGCCTCGCTGGCTGTTTTTTTTCTTGAGCGTCTTGGCAGTTACCGGAACAACCCTGCCGTTGGCGGCGTTTCTAAACCGCCGCTTCCCTTCGAATCCGCCGCCCAAACGCGTGACCGTCCTTCGTGAAGCCGTGCTGGTTGGGATTTACGTGCCCACCCTGGCCTGGCTTCAACTTGGGCGCGCCTTGACGTTTCCGTTGGTGCTTGTGTTTGCGTCAGGCTTGGCGGCTTTGGAATGGTTGCTTCGCTTGCGTGAGCATAGTCGCTGGGAACCGTAAACTTAAATTGATTACCTATGTCTGAACTTCGTGACCTTCCCTCTGTGGATAGCTTAATTCAAACGGCGCAGATGGCCGATCTGGTCCGCCTGTATGGCCGGGGCTTGACGCTGGATGCCCTCCGGGCCGCGCTTGATCGGGCCCGACGGCGCTTTCAAGCGGGCGACCCCTTGCCGGACCGGGAGATGCTTCTCGCCTGGGCGCGCCAGAATGTGGAAAGCTGGGTTGCGCCGACGCTTCGACCTGTCATCAACGCCTCGGGCGTGATCATCCACACTAACCTGGGCCGATCTCCCCTCAGTGCGGAGACCATCCAGGCGGCCAAACGCGTCTCTACGGTTTACTCCAATTTGGAATATGATTTGGAAAAAGGACGCCGCGGCTCGCGCCTGATTCATGCCGAGGCGGCTTTGAAGCGCTTGCTCGGCGTTGAGGCGGCCCTGGCGGTCAATAACAACGCCGCCGCCGTGCTGTTGGCCTTGGCCGCCCTGGCGCGCGGAGATCGAGTCGTGATCGCCCGCTCGCAGTTGGTCGAGATCGGCGGCGGTTTCCGCGTCCCCGACGTGATGAAGCAATCCGGGGCCAAGCTGGTCGAAGTGGGTACCACCAACCGAGTCCACCTGCGCGATTACGAGCAGGCCATCGCCGAAGAGCCAGTCAAGCTAGTCATGCACGCCCACCGCTCCAATTTCGACATTGTTGGGTTTACGACCGAACCAAAGTGGAAGGATATCGCCGCGGTTGCCCATGCTGCCGATATTCCCGTTCTCGATGACCTTGGCTCGGGCGCGCTGTTGGATACGGCAGAGTATGGCTTGGCCCACGAGCCGACGGTGCAAGAGTCGCTGGCGGCGGGTTCCGACCTGGTTTGTTTTTCGGGCGACAAGCTTGTGGGCGGGCCCCAGGCCGGGATCATTGTCGGTCGCGCCGCGCTGATTGCGAGGATCAAGAAGCATCCCCTTGCCCGCGCGGTTCGGGTGGATAAAATGGCGCTTTCGGCGCTTTCGGCCACGTTGAGCCATTATTTGAAAGGTGAAGCCGAAGAGAAGATTCCCGTTTGGCGCATGATCGCGGCACAACCGTCTCAACTTGAATCCCGCGCCCGGGCCTGGGCAGCCAGCCTCGAGGGCGCGGATGTGATTCCAGGGGAATCAACGGTGGGAGGTGGTAGCTTGCCCGGGGAGGTCTTGCCTACCTTTTTGCTCAGCCTGGATGTGCCTCATCCCGACCGATTCATGCAGCGATTGCGTAACTACGAGCCCCCCATCATCGGAAGAATCCAACAAGAACAAGTCGTTTTTGACCCCCGCACCGTCCTCCCTGAGCAAGATGAGATTTTGCTGGCCGGGTTGCGGCAAGCGCTGGACGAACATCCTTGAGGGGCGAATGAGATGAAAGCTGATCTTGATCACTTGATGAAAAAGCATACCTTGGACGCTTTTTTGGTGACTGGGCCGGCCCAGCATAATCCCGCCATGGTTTATTTGACTGGGGGAGGCCACATGACCAGCGCTGACGTCATTAAGTCGCGCGGCGAAGATGCGGTCTTGTATTATCGTGCCATGGAGCGCGACGCTGCTGCTGCAACCGGATTGGAATCCAGGAACTTGGCCGAATACGATTTACGGGAGTTGCTCGATCAGGTAGATGGCGACCGCGTTCAGGCGACGGCGTTGCGCTATGAAAAAATGCTCACCGAGCAAGGCGTTACTTCGGGTCGGATGGCCATTTACGGCGAGAAGGAAATTGGCTCGGCCTTTGCTGTTTTTTGCGCGCTTCGAGCCAGGATGCCCGATTTGGAGATCGTCGGTGAATTGGCCGGTAACTCCATGTTTGCCGATGCGATGGCGACCAAAGATGATGCTGAAATCGAACGCATCCGCGCCATGGGCGAGATTACCACCGAGGTGGTAGCTGAGGTTGCTGATTTCCTCACCACTCGCCCTGTCGAAGATGAGGTTTTGCTTCGCTCCAACGGGCAGCCGTTGACGATCGGCGATGTCAAGCGGCGGATCAACCTGTGGCTGGCCGAACGCGGCGCCGAGAATCCCCACGATACGATCTTTGCCATCGGGCGCGATGCTGGCGTTCCCCACAATACCGGCAACCCCGCTGATCCGCTCCGATTGGGAGAGACGATCGTTTTCGATATTTTTCCCTGTGAAGCCGGGGGTGGTTATTTCTACGATTTCACCCGCACCTGGTGTTTGGGTTACGCCCCGGAAGAGGCCCAGGCCCTATACGAGGATGTCTACGCCGTTTACCAACAGATTATGTCCGAATTGAAAATTTGCGAGCCGTTCAGACGGTACCAGCAGCGAACGTGCCAATTATTCGAGGAGCAGGGGCACGCCACGATTAAAGGAGACCCCACCCTCGAGGATGGCTACGTTCACAGCGTCGGGCACGGGTTGGGGTTGCACGTTCACGAGCGGCCCTGGTCTGGCAGCAACGCCACCGAGGAGGATGTTTTGAAGCCGGGCTCTGTGATGACCATCGAACCGGGGCTCTATTATCCCAGCCTCGGCATGGGCTGCCGGCTTGAGAATACCGTCTGGGTGCGTCCGGATGGCGAGTTTGAAATCCTGGTTGATTACCCCCTCGATTTGGTCTTGCCGATGAAAAATCGTTGATAAAACGATATTGAACCTCATGCTTACCTGAGGAAGGTACGAAAATTTTATGGATGATTCGAAAACACTTCAACCTGAATGCCGCATTTTGGGGATTGAAACATCCTGTGATGAGACCGCCGCCGCGGTCATCGAGAATGGCCGTACGATTTTGTCGAACGTGGTCGCCTCCCAGGTGGATTTACACGCTCAATTTGGGGGCGTTTTTCCCGAAGTGGCCTCGCGCCAGCATATCCGCAAAATTTATCCTGTCGTGCAGGCGGCTTTACAACAGGCCCACATGACCCTCCGCCAGGTCGATGCCATCGCTGTGACGCGCGGGCCGGGGCTGCCCGGCTCGTTGGTTGTGGGGATCAATGCGGCCAAGGGGTTGGCGATGGGTGCTGACCTGCCCTTGCTGGGCATCAATCATCTCGAAGGGCACTTTTATTCCGCCTGGCTAGATGCCGCTCAGGACGAAGATTCGCCTCAACCGAGTTTTCCCCTTTTGGGATTGATCGTATCGGGTGGCCACACCGAGCTGGTCTTGATGGACGATCATCTCAGCTATCAGAGATTGGGCGGGACTCTCGATGATGCCGCCGGGGAGGCCTTTGATAAAGTCGCCCGTTTGTTGGGATTGTCCTACCCTGGAGGCCCGGAGATTCAAAAAGCGGCGGGGGAGGGGGATCCCGCTGATGTGGCATTTCCCCGGGCTTGGCTGCCCGGAAGTTGGGATTTCTCCTTCAGCGGCCTGAAAACGGCTGTCTTGCGCACGGTGCGCGAGCTCGAATCCGAAGGAGACCCCCTGCCCGTAGCCAATCTTGCCGCCAGCTTTCAAGCTTCGGTTGTCGATGTCTTGGTGGGAAAAACGTTGGAAGCCGCGGA
>CAZJBA010000083.1:0-13663 GCA_964544065.1 uncultured Anaerolineales bacterium
AGCGCGGCGAGGGTGACATGCCTGAACGCTTACTAGCATTTTAGTATACTTGCTTTTTAAGCGTCACTTACTATCTAACCACCACCCTCCTTCATTTCAATCATTGCCATGGCATACGCCAGCGTCGGATGGCAATATCTAACGGCCATACGATAGCCGCTGCGACTAATAGGTAAGGCCAAAGTGGTAAGACAGTGGTTTCTGCCTCCGGGTTATCGTTCGCCAGCGATAAATCTTCGTCGGTTAGAATTTCTCCGCCGGTGAGACTGGCAATATGCGCTAGGAGTGTATCGCCGGACCCATCATTCAAAAATTCGCGGGAGTAGCCTACCACAAATCCGGCTTCAGCTTCCCGCAAACCTTGATTTGTTTCCTGGGTTACGGAGACGTGGTAAGGGCCGTTCAGCGAGACTGCAACGGTTTGTTGATAATGACCCGGCGAGGTTTCTACCAAGGGCAAGTCCCAGGAAACATCATCGGGAGACACAATGGTGGCCATTGTCTTGGCGAGTGAGATAGGCCGGCCAACATCATCGAGGGATTTGGCCGTGATGGTAGCAATACGGTCGTTCATGTCAACGGATACGCGCATTTGATTCAAAGCCGGATCAGGCAATGTGTGGGCAATGATTTGTGTCCACAGTCTTGGGAAACTACCCCACGATGGCCAACCAGGAGCCCAAATTTTCCCCAGGTCTGAGGTCCAGGCGGTGGAGCGCCCGAGCCCATATTGCCAGGTTGCCAACAATGGATCGCCCTCTCCCGTTCGCAGGATGACCTCCGCCGAGGGTTTAGGGGTGAGGGCGTGGTACCCAACCAGGTCTGGCACGTTTTCAAGGGGGATTCCGGTCAAAACGGGATGATTCAGGCCAACTTCGGGTTGGAAAATGCCCTCGGAAACCGGAGACTCACTAATGCGAGCCGCTTCCTCCGCCATCAGGACGGGCAGATTATCAACCGATACCACATGATAGAAGCGGCCTTGTCCCCATACCGCCAGTTGATTCAATAATTCAGCATCAGCATCTTGCCCGAAAGCAATTGTAGAAAGGGTGATGTTACGCTTGCGGGCATCGAGAATCAACGGCTCGTAACTCTGTGCGGAATACCCAAAATCGTGACCATCGCTAAGCAAGATGGCATACCGGGCGCCCGCTGGCGCGTTCTCCAATGTGTGCAGCCCTTCTTCCAAGGCAAGCATGATGTTTGTGCCCAGTTTGGTATTGATCGCTGAAATTTGGGCCTGAACGACAGCCAGGTCGGCGGCTGATCCAACCGGTTGGATGTCTACTGCCCAGTTTGGTTCATCGCTGAAGGTTAAAACCCCTAGATGATCTTCTGGCGCTAAGGTCTGGCTTGCAAGCACAGCAGCCTCTCTAGCCAAAACTATCTTGTCTTTGCTGACACTAACCTGGCCAACTACACTTTGTTCCATGCTCGCTGAGTTGTCCAGAATCAAAAGTAAAGTGACATTAGGTTCCTGAGGCTTTGGCGGTGGTTCCATGCTGACGGGCCGAACTGTCTCCAGTGGCGTACCTTTATCCCCCCCAAGGATATAACTATGCGGCCCGCCCGTGGTGATCAATCCTCGTCCCTCATCGTGCACAAAAGACTCGATCAGCGCCATCTGTTCCACGCTGAAGTCATTGGCGCCAACGTCGATCAGAAATAGGGCCTGGTATTCTGACATAGCGGATATGCGCGTTGTTAATTCAGCAGGAGTGATTTGATCTGAGAGAATGCCTGAAGCTTGAAGGTCTTTCCGGAAACGGTCCCAATTTGAATGCGTGCTTACCATCAATACGCGCGGTGAGGGGTATATTTGAGCGACTGCGCTGCCGTAGTTGTTCAATAGAAATGTATCCTCAGGGGCGTCTACCTCAAGAGTCAAACCCACAATCCCCTCCCGGTCTGCAACTTGCTCGAAGCTGAAGATGTTTGATCCCTGCGTCAATTCCACTTCTCTTTCGGCGATGACCTGGCTTCCTTGCAGCAGTCGCAACGTGGCCGTGGTTTCCAAGGATGACACGATTTCTGTTTCAGCATCGAAGGCCTGTCCAAGGTAGAGTACGGGAGGGAGCGTAAACGTATCTACGGCGACATCCGCTGTTGGCGTTTGTGGGGGCACAAACCAGACATCGATGGGTATCTGCAACGAGGCAAGCGACTTGGCAGCATTCACGGCCTGGCCGGTCGTTTCCTGCCCATCGGAAAGCAGAACGATGCGTCCATCTCCCGAACCAATGATATCCCCGGCTAATCTCAGAGCTGAGGCGATATCCGTTGCGTTCTCATCAAAGCTTTCTATGTCTGAGATAGCCCCGGGTTCCTCGACCGGCCAGGGGTCTCTGCCAAAAGCAATCAATCTTACATTAGGATCACTCCCCAGGAAACTTTGCGCTGCTGATTGTATCCTGGCCTTGCCTACTTCACCGAGCGAGGCGGATTGATCCGCTAGGATCACAACGCTTTCACGAACGACTTCGAAACTGAGCGCCGGTTCCGCTGCGGCAGCTACCAGCAAGAAAAACAATATTCCCCGGGCGATGATCGCCAGCCAGGATCGGGAGGAACGGCGGTATGCCAGATAGATTGCCAAAGCGACAATCCCTGGCCATACCAACAGAAACAGGGGGTGTTTGAACGTCAGCGCCATGCCAGCCATGTTTCTACCACCGCCAAACCAAGAGAGAGGATCACCAAATAACGCCAAGTTTCGATATCCGTCAGGGAGGTGACCTGAGGGTCACCTTCGGCCACGACGATTTCCGGCCTCGGGCGGGGACGCAAATCTGACTCGATGCTGGCCCCGACATTGATGGCGAACTTCTGCTCCCAACTCTTGCCAGAAGCATCCAAGCCGCGGGCGGTGTATAGACCGGGGGTTGTTGCCGTATCATAGGCCGGTTCGAAGCCGGGTTCCAGCACATGTTCTTCACCCGCAGGGTCGATAATGCGGACATCGTCTTGGTATCGTCCTGGCGAAAACGTGATTGGCGCACCCGGGATAATTGGGCTGGCGATATGCTCTGGGACCAGTTGGGTCATACTATTCGCCAGCAGGATCGGAAAGGCAATTTTCTCGGGTAAATTGCTCTGCGAAATATTGAAGGCCAGACAAACGAGCGCTGTTTTTTCGATTTGTCCGCGAAATATCAGCGGCGTCCCTGTCCCGGTGGAGACGACATCGTTAGCCCACGCTGGTAATGACACCGGTGTGAAAGTTGGAATATGCAAACTGCGCAGATCAATGCCCTTGACGAATGGGTCCATCGAGGTGGCTTGGATGAAGCTGGTATTGGCCACGGGTTCTTCAGCTTGGATCAAAGCGCTTCCCGTTGGGGGATCGATAACCAGCACGCTGCTGTTTGGGAATGCCTCGGGAAGATATTCGACGAAGACATACAGATCGAAGCCGGAGATGGGGCGGTATTCCTCCGGGGTGATGGTTTGGAGATCGACATGCGAGAAGGCTGCCAACCCCTTGGTCAGGATATCGCTGCTTGTTGCTTCCTCTTGCGAGGTTGATTCTGGGCCGACGAGCAGCACATCTGCCCCGGCGGCCCGGTCGAGCACGAGGGCGGCGCTGTCATCATCGGGCAAAGCGTCATCCCCCGTTAAAGTGACCGTCACAATCTCCACGCCAGGGGTAAACGTCCAGGTTCGCTCGAAGGCTTCTCCGCCGGGGATTGTCATTGTCTGCTCCTCAGCCTTTTCGCCATCGATTGTCAAGACGAGTGATCGCTCGACATCATTGTCTGCATAGTTCACCGCTCTGGCTAAAACCTTCTTGCTGCCTGAGGGGAGATCGCGTCCGGCCAGCGTAGTGATGGCTACGTTTTGAGTGGTTTCTGTATTTTCAGTTCCTTCGCTTGAATTAAAGACTTCCCACGAGACAGGGGCCTGTGAAACCCAAGTATCAGCCCCTTCGAGTGTGGGGATGGCGGCGTCACTGAGAAGATAAATCTCGTTTTTCCTGTCCGGATCAATGACTGCGTTTGCCAATGCTAGCGCGCCCTGCCAATCTGAGCCCACGCCAATTGGCGACGTTTTATGCAAAAGATCGCGCCCCAGCGGCACTTCTTCAAAATTGCCTTGATGCAGGATCGTAGATCGCACGCGCATGTCTATCAACGTGAAGCTATCGTGTTCCACAAGCGAGTTCAGCAAATCAATGGCCCGTTGTTGTGCTGCCCCAAAGCGTGAAGGATGTATATCGGTCGCCTTCATTGAGGAGCTTGCATCTAGCATGATGATCAGATGCCGCGGCGCTCTTCTCTCTATGTCTGAAAGAACCGGTCGTGACAGCGCCAGAGCCAGCAAGGTTGCTACAATCAGATGAAGGACCAGCAACAAAGAGAATTTGATCGCGCGTAGGCGCGGGCCGTGCACTTCCTTTTCAATCCATTGCCACAAAATCAAGCTGGATATCGGCGTAACCTTACGACGCTCGCGCAGCATGTGCATCAGCGCGATGATTGGCAACGTGATCAGAAAAACGAGCGCAAGAGGCGTGAGTATCGACATCCTTTATCTCGGTTCCAGGTAGCGGCGTTGTTGCAATAATGGGATGATCATACGTTCAAGAGATTGGTCCGTGGTGAAGCGTGTATAAGCGGCGCCCGCTGAAAAACAGGTATGCTCAAGTTGGTTGCACCAATTCAGAACTTGGTTCGTGTACCTGGTAAGCGTTTTTGCATCCACGTCAAACATGGCTTGTTCGCCGGTTTCACTGTCTTCAAAGGCCAGAGTGCCTTTCAGGTTGGGGTTGATCTCGGTGGGAGCGAGCAAGTGCATTATCATGACTTGCCAGCGTGGTAACACCAAACCGCTTAACGCTTCTTCCAGGGATTCCTCGGTCAGCAAATCCGATAGTAGGATTAACATGCCACCGCGGGGCGTCCTTTCAGCGGCCTGGCGTAGTGCTCTCGTCAAGGATGTTATTTCAGAGGGCCTCTGTTGCTCGACAAAGTGGATTAAGTCCGAGAAGCGCATTCGGCCCTGCATGGGGCCAAGTGTGTTGTCGATGCCGTCTGAAAACGGTGAGACCTTGACGCGATCCCCGTGCGCCAGGGCGATATAGGCCAGCGCAGCCACGAGGCGCTGCGAGATCAGAAATTTGGTGGGGCTTCCAAAGTTCATCGAAAGGCTACGGTCAAGTAGCAGATGCACGGTCACATCTTGGGGCGCGTTCCCCAGGCGAACGAGCACATCGTCACTCCGAGCGGCTGCCGACCAATCCACGAAACGCAAATCATCGCCGCGGGTGTAGCTGCGATGCCCGCTGAACTCTGCTGCAGGTTCGTGGCGCAGACTGCGGTGATTACCAGCGATGCCGCCTTGCAAGAATCGCTCAGCGCGCAGCGCCAAACGTTCCATGCGCCGCATGAACTGATCGCTGAAAATCTCTTCTATCGGTTCAGGTTGGTCGCTATCGCGACGGCGAAAAATACGTTCGTACCACATCGGTTAACTCATTTGGATACGTGAGTAAATCTTGTCCTGTCCGCTCTACTTGTTCTTGTTGGCTGGATACCGGCACAAAGCCCGATGGACTGGAGAAAGATACCGAGGGCGGCCCACTGGCGGTTTCCGCATCGGACTCGCCTTCCCCCTCGCCGGCGTCCAATTCAACCGGGATTGTCTCTGTGTTGAGCGATGCCGGGTCGATCGTCTCGGCAGTGCTTTCTGTTTCTTCCATTTTGGAATCTGGGCCAAGCCCAGCGCCACTACCGCTACCACCTGTGCCCTCTCCGCTCTGGCCACTGCTGCTCTCTCCACTTTGGCCACTACCCGGCATTTGAGCAGCTTCTTCTCCTGAAGATGGGCCAGCGCTGGCGCCCTGCTTCGAAGGTGTGGCGGTGCTGCTCTCCTGCCCCGGAGGTGCACCGGTGCTGGTGTCCAACGATGCCATTTCTGCTGCTAAATCTTCCATCGCCCGGGCTGTCAGACCAGGGGTTTCTCCTTCCAAGGCGCGCCCGGTTTTGTCCAGTTCTCTGGCTAAATCTGGCTCTTGTTCCTGGATCAATTCCGCCGAAGCCTTCAGTGCATCTGCAATGGCTTGGATATCTTGCTGGGCTACGGCATCGACATGCGATTCCAGACCCTGCGCTAAGTCCGGGTCGACAGCAGATAGCGCGTCAGCGGCTTGTTGGAGTGTCTCTGCCGCGGCTTCGTAATCATTGGCAGCGACATGCTCGGCCATTTGCTCGATCACGCTGGAATAGAGCGGCGAGATCTCAGATAATTTCTCTGCCCCTTCGTGTAATGCCTGCGCTGCTGTGCCGGTACCATCGAGGACGCTGGCGGTGCGTTCGAGTTGCTTGGCCAAATCAGGTGCAAACTCTTGCATTTGCTGAGCGGCCTGTCGCATGGTCTCGGCCATATCATCCAAGGTGGCATCCGAAAGGGTATCGCTTTGATCCGCAAGCCGGCGTAGCGCCTCCGCAGCGGCATGGGGATCACCATGTTCTAACGCCTGGGCTATGTCGGCCGCAACAGCGTCATCTCCCAATGCCTCTGCCAGAATTTCCATGGCTTTCTGGGCGGCGTTTGGTGGCAGTTGATCCTGGATTGATTCGGTTGGATCTTCCTCTGTCGCCCAGGTATATGGATGAGCGAGGCGAGGGTTACCGGCAGCGTTTATCAGGAATTCATTTCCTGCCGGAGGCAAAGGTTTTGGGGCGCTTGTCAGGTTCGCCGCCCATGCCGTTGCGCCATAGAGCACGCCGCCGATGATCGCCAGGAAGGCTATCAACGCTTGTACTTCAAGCCATGGCACTCGTGGCCAACGTTTGATTTCATCGCCAACTCGATCCAATCGAACGCTGGCCTGAGACAGAGTCACCTCTTCCAGGTAGGAAAGTTCCCTATCGGCGCCCTCGATCTCTAAGGCTGTCGCAGTCTGGTCGAAGAGCTTGAAGCGCGTATCCAGATTGCGAGCCAGACGATGGGATGGTATCCAACGTATAAAGGCCCAGATTGATCCCACGAACAGTACCAACGCAAAACCATAGGGGTTCCACCCCTGCAATTCCGGGAAATAGAAACTGGTGAGCACAAATCCCGCCACATACACGCTGATGGAGACCCACAAGGATCGCAGCAACAACCGAATCGTCCGGCGCGTTTTGAGATTTCGAGCGATGCGTTTCAATCTTTTTTGGACGGATTTCCTGGCGTGAATTTGCGGCCTTGCTTCAACTTGAACTGGGGTAGGTTCTGCCCTTTTGGCGGTGGTTTTCTTTTGTTTTTTTAGTCTCTCTTCTATGATGTATGGAGCAGCAAAGAAGACTAATCCAACCCCAATCACGACCCCTGCTTGCATGCTGATCGCCTTCGTAATCGGTGATATGATCAATCCCAAGATGTCGAATAAGGATGCGGTGGCTGCCGCCGGTAGCGATAACCCAAGCGGCATCAAGATGATTTCGAGGCTTATCGGTACGAGTAGACCCAGGCACAGAGCCAGTAAGCCTCCGAAAGTCAATGGGACGCTCCACCACCGAAAGCGCGCTGGCCACGTTCGGGCGGTAAAGCCGATCAGGATGATCAGCGCCAAGGGTAACAGCGGGCTCCATTTTGCGCCTCGCTGAATTTGTTTGAAATGATTGATCCGCGTTGAGATTAACTCAAATTCGGCCATCCCCCGTTCATGATCGCGTTGCGTCGATTTGAGAGACTCGTTCAACTCCGTAGCTATCATTTCGACGATGGGATCTCGCAAGAATAGATATTCGCCCGTTGGTTGACAGACCGACAGGTTATCTATTCCCTGACTATTAGAACTATTTGCAAAAGCCTGGATTTCCTCTCCGGTGCATTCTGGCCATGAGGATACCAATCTCTCTGCAATTTCTACTCTTGTTGGCTGGTCGAGCCTCTGCTGGACGGTTGACATATCGACAGTGATCACAAGTGAACGTTTATCCCCGTTCAACCAAGAGAAAGTGTTATCGATTGCTCTTTCGGTTTGTGCTTGTAGCCAAGAAGATGGTAATACTTTGTCGATGATAAATTGCCAATCATCCTTGCTTAAATAATCCAATGCCTCATTAATGGGTAATTGACTCTCTTCGAGATTTATCAAAGGGACAATCTGGGGGATAACCTCTATGGTCATGTTGGGCGCTAACTGATCGTAAAGATGATTTTCAACCAAATAACTTTTGAGGTTATCAGGTTGCAGCATGGTTCTCTCGACATTAAATAGAACGATTGCCGCGATCAAGCTGATTGTCAGCCCGATGGCCAAGATCAGGGTGACAAGTTTCAAGAATAAATCGAACAGCTTCCGCAAGAATGTCATATCAAACTTGTCTCTGTCTTCTTTGTTTTTTGTTTGCGCCCGCGCCAGCGCAGGTAGAGGTTCAATAAAAACATCAGGATCCCCAGACTCAATAATCCGCCGGAGATCCAATTTGTCAATGAATTGATGTTGCCATAAACCTGACGAGCCTGAGCCACGCCTTCCGAGTCTCCTAAGGCGTGGAGTTGGGCGGTAGCCTCATCAAGCGTGGTGCGTGCTTCTTCCAATTGGCCAGTGGCCAGCAATCTGGTTACTCGTTGAAGTTGCGCTCGGGCCGCAAATACTTGCTGAACTCGCGCTTCGTACCTGGCAAGTTCCTCTTCTCGCGAGTCATCATCTAGCTTTCCAAAGGCTTCGCGCCCCTGTTCAATCAGTTTCTGCGCATCTTCGTATTGATTGGCCTCTAACGCTTGGCGCGCTTCGGTGACCAGATCACTTGCTTGCTGCCCTTTTGATGCAGTCTCGAGGAGCGCTTCTGCCTGTGTGACTCCCTGTCCCTGCCCAGTTATTGACATGATTTGAATGGCTTTGTTCAACTCAGTCTCTGCCGCTGAATACGCGCCTGAATCAAGTAGATTCTGTGCATAGGTTAAGTCATAATTATGGAAAACATTGAATTGCCAGCGCTGTTGGATGAAACTATGTAGCGAATCATGCCACTGTGTTTCGAGTTCTCCCGCTGATATACCATAAGTGCTCTCGATAGCCGATCGATAACCGGGCTCGGTATTGAAAGCCGACAACAATTCGATGAAGTTCAGCAACCCATAGCGGTCTATCAAAAAGGAAACCAGTGAATAACTTTCCGCATGCGTGAGATTAGCATCCTCAAAAACGATATCCGGTTGAAATAATTCAGCCCAGCTTAGAAGTTTTCCCTCCCTGTGAGCATTGCTCAGGTTTTGTAAAATTTCTTGCACGCCAACTGCATCTGGCCCAGCATAGTATTCGCCAAACCCTATTGCCAATGGCCAGGGAAAATTTCCGTTGGTGATATCGTCGATAAAAAACTGAGCGACACCGGCCATCAATAATTCTTTCAAATTGTTTGTTGGGTAGGTCTCTGTGCGCGAAAGAATAATGGCAATCTCATTTCCGGTAGGGTCTTGTAACGCCAACCCATTATCTTGTCCTAGCAGATTGACTTCTTGGTAAATCTGCTCATCCGGATATAAGCGGACAAGGACAGGTGTTGTAGCAGAGTAGCCGGTGGTTTCAGCTAGATTTTTGTAGATTTGGTCAGCGAGTGGGGATAGTCGATGGGCCTGGATGCTGTTTTGCTCCGTATATAAAATTGTAAAGACTTCCGTATCCAGTCGAAGCCAGGTTGACGCCTGGGCCGGCGCGACAGCAGCCAAGAAAACAAGTAGCGCAATAAAAATGGAAAATGATGTCTTTGCGTTTCGTTTTTTCATCACCCTAGTGTTCCTTCGGCGGCTCCGCTGTGGTCGAGCGGTGGGTATGATCTGACAGTTCCCGCAAGTAATCGGCCATCAACGGCCACAGGCGTTGGTAGTGTTGGTAGCGAGACTGGTAACGATGGTGTAATGCTAAATCTGGCTCGAAGGTGCGCTCCAGCTTGACCATGGCGGCCACTCCCTGGGTATAATCTTCGAAGATCCCGGCCCCCACGCCGGCCATGATTGCCGCGCCCAGCGCGCCCGCTTCTGTAACCACGGGCCGGGTAAGAGGTTGCCCCAAAATGTTGGCGCAAGTCTGCACCCAAATATCCGAGCGGCTTCCGCCGCCAACAGCGCGATAGCTCTCGATTTGGATGCCGGTCGCAGGGAGCGAGTCGACCACTTCTTTGAGATAGAATGTAATCCCTTCGATGATGCCTTTGAGCACCTCGCCGCGCTTGGTTCCGAGTCGCAGACCTGCCATCAGACCGGATGAATCGGTGATGAAAGAGGGTGGTCCCGTGGGGGCAAAATGCGGCAGCACCAAAACACTGCTGGGATCGGCGCTGATTTCATCGAATAGCGCCGGGTAAACAGACCGGCCCTCGGCCTCAGCCTGGCGGTGTTCGACGCTAGCGAACGTATCCCGAAACCATTTGACCAGCGCGCCGCCCTGGTTGTAAATGAAGCAGACATAGCGGTCAGGAATGGCATGATGCTCAGTATTCAGCCCGCGCTCGATCATGCCTTGTGAATTGGGCGGGGTGGCAAAGACCGGGGTAATGCAGTGATAGGTGCCCATGCCGTAAACAGCGCTGCCCGCCGCGACCACGCCGCAGCCGACCGCGTTGGCGCATTGGTCATGGGCGCCGGTGACAATCCGGACTCCTGTTGGCAAGCCCAGCTCTGCCGCGATGTGCGCTGAGACTGTTCCAACGACTGTGCCCGAAGGGACCGTCGCGGGTAACTTATCCCGGTCGAGACCGGCAATTTGTAACAACTCATCCGACCAATCTCTCTTGCGAATGTCGAACAACAGGGCGCGGTTGGCCAGAGAGAAATCTACCCGTGGATCGGCGCCCAGCATGAAGGCCACGAAGGCGCTCCAATGCAGGAATTTATAGGTTTGGGCATAGCGTTCAGGTTGATGGGCCTGAATCCACTTGAGCTTGGTAAGGCTGTAGTGATTCCCAAGGGTATTGCCATTGATGGCGTAGAGACGTTCATCCGGTAGCAGAGCGGCTAGCCCGGGGATGAATTCTTCACCCCGGCAGTCGAAATTTAGCAAGGACGGCCCCAGAATCTGGCGGTCGGATGAGACGGGCACAACCGCTTCCCCCAACGATGAAACCGACAAGGCCTGCACATCTGCCCCCGGCTTGGTGGCCATGACCGCACGGATAGCTGATTGGATGCCCTCCCAGATCGCCGCGGCATCCAACTCCGCCCAGCCAGGTTGGGGGCTTTGGGCGTTGTATTCACGGTAGGCTGAAGCCAGCTTCTCTCCCCGCTGCGAAAACAGCGCCACCTTGCAGCCGGTTGTTCCAACGTCAATCCCAAGCAAATTCATACTTGCTCCTGCATCACCTTCTCGCGGAGATCATCCAAGCCAAAAAATTCCCCAATCAGCCATCTGGTGCGCTCGTAGACAGCATCCTGTCCAGTGGAGATTTTCCCCGTGGACCGCGAGGCGGTCTCATAGGCCTGGCGAATCTCGGTGCCGATGTTGATTTTGGCAATCCCCTTCTTAAATGACGAGAGCACATATTCCTGGGGAATCCCTGATCCCCCGTGCAGGACCAGGGGGACGCCGGTGGCTCGGAAGAGGCTCTCCAGATGTTCCAGATTCAGGCCGGCGGCGATCTTTTTCTGGTTTTTGTACCGGCCCGAAATCGCGCCGTGGATGTTCCCGATGGCGACTGAAAGCCAATCACAGCCGGTTTCAGCCACAAAGCGACGAGCCTGATCGACCTGTGTGAAGCCCCGCCCCGATGCAAACAACTCATCGTAGGGTGGCAACGGCCCGGATTCGTGCCCCAAAACCGCGCCCAACTCGGCCTCACAGGGAATTCCAGCCTGATGCGCAATCGCCGCCACCTGGCGGGTAGCAGCGATATTTTCAGCCAACGATAAGCGCGAGCCGTCGACCATCACAGAATGATAGCCAAGATCGATTGCCTGCTGTATGATGGACAGGTAATCGACCCGCTGGCCGTCTTCGTCGATCACCGGAACGTGATCGAGATGCAGCCGTACATGCTCTGGTTCCTGCCACCGGAAAAACTCACCGGCAACGGCCTCCGGCCCGCCAGCTTCAAACTTGATCCACTCCAGCCGCGCTGTTTCGATCAAGGCAAAGCTGTTTCGATCGACTACCGCCCGGATGACGGGCTCGATCATGGGCAGGTAAGGCACGTTGAAAGCCGGGATTGCCACCTCAGACTGTAACGCTTTTCGAACGATCAACCTGAGATCAGGCATGCTCTACTCCATTTGCGGAATGGTGACATCAAAATCGAGATATTTTTCCAACGCCTCCCTAACGGGCGCAACGTGATCTCCGCTGGTCACGCTAACGTGGTGGCGATAACCGTTCATGCCTACATGCAGCAAGACATCCTGCAATCGGTTTATCTCCGCCACGCCTGCGGCCCCGAAGAAATCATCCGGGATTGGATCGTCTGTGAAGCGCCCATCCCCAAGATAAACTTTAACCCGCCCAGCCTCGGTCATCATACTGCCAAAGGTTAGGTCCGTGGGAGCAATGCGCCCGATGACACAGCCGAAGCCACAATTTTCACCGACGGCATTGGCGAGAATCAAGTGATCCGAAACACGGCCTTTGTTCGTCATCAGGTCGCTGGGCACCGGCCCGCAATGGAACAGGATGCACTTGTCATCTTCTTGGCCGTAATTATTGTTCCAATCCAGCACCGTGGCAGGGCGACCGGAAGCCAGCGACAACGCTGCCATTGCCACTGCGTTGCAGACATCTACTTCACAGGCTGCACTGGTGCCGGTGTTGTTAAGCAGCCCCATCAACACACAGGGCGAGATGCCTAGCTGCTCTTGCAGTTCGAGCCAACAACGCATGGCAATAGCGTCCATATCGTATTCAGCGATGAGTTCATCCAGCGCTACGCCGAGGCGGGTGATTTTATCGATGGCCGAATCGGGAACGCCATCCCAGGTGGTGTAGGCTTTCAGCTCGGCGAGTTTCCGCTTGTAGGCATTGCTTTCTGCCGGTATGGATTGGAGGCGGGCGAGCACACCGGCAAGATCGAAGGTTTCAACCGTAACCCCTACGCGCTGAAAGGCGATCTCGTCAAATCGTACTGTTTTGAACGCTGTGGTGCGGGCGCCAATCGCGCCAACAACCAGGTTTTGGAACCCCTTGACCAGGCGGCAGAGGCGGTCGAAATAATCCAGGTTGGCCTTGAACCGTTCGCTGGAGGGGCTGACGACATGTGGCTTCAAGGCCGTGAACTTCAAATTATATTGGTAAAATACGTCCATAATGGAAAACTTGCCGCAGAACGCGTCGCGCCGCAGCGCCGGCCCCATGCGATCGAACTCGTCAGGATAAGCCTGAATGAAGATGGGAACTCCAGCATCCTTGAGTGCGGCTATGGCCCCATTTTCATCACCAAAGTTTGGCAGGCTCAAGATGACGCCGTCGAACTGGCCGCGGTTTTCCTGCAAAAAATTGGCGAAGATCTGTCCCTCTTGAGGGGTTTCGACGGCCCCGTAGCGGGTTGCCTCCTGATCTAACATCAGGACTTCGTGTCCGGCGGCCTGTAAAACCTTGGGCAGTTCTTGGCGCGCTTCTGCCTGTAACGAAGCCGGAAAAAAGCCGCGGTTACCGAAAAGGAGCGCGAATCGGGATTTTTGTGGCATTTTTCTCCTATTGAAACGTCCGGTTTCGATTGAAATCGCCCCTTGGGGCTGTTGCCGA
>CAZJBA010000084.1:0-1752 GCA_964544065.1 uncultured Anaerolineales bacterium
CCCGATTCCTGATCCCTAATCCCTGATTCCTGACACCCGACACCTGACCCACCATGACCGCAATCATCCAAACCGAAGGGCTGACCCGAGACTTCAAAGAGAACCGCGCTGTCAACCAGCTTGATCTGTCCATCCAGGCCGGGGATTTGTTTGGTTTGGTTGGCCCCGACGGCGCCGGAAAAACGACCACACTGCGGCTGCTGGCCGGATTGCTGGACATCAGCGCGGGTTCCGCCACGGTGGCCGGCCATGATCTCAAAACGCAGCCCGAAGCGATCAAGTCCAAGGTCGGCTACATGGCCCAGGAATTCAGCCTGTACGCTAAACTCTCGGTGATCGAAAATTTGATCTTCTTCGCCGAGCTTTACGACGTTGATCCCCGCGAACGAAAAGGGAGGACACAGCGCCTGCTCCAATTTGCCGGGTTGACCGAGTTCCGAGACCGCAGGGCGATGCATCTCTCCGGGGGGATGAAGAAAAAGCTGGCCCTGGCCTGCACCCTGATTCATGAACCGCCGATCTTGCTGCTGGACGAACCCACCACGGGGGTGGATCCCGTTTCCCGGCGCCAGTTTTGGCAAATCTTGACCGAGTTGCATCTCGACGGTACAACTATCCTGGTCAGCACCCCCTACATGGACGAAGCTGATCGCTGCTCCCGGGTGGGGTTGATCTATGAGGGCGAGTTGATCATTTGCGACTCGCCGCAGAAGATTCGCGATCAACTCGAGGGCGACCTGATCGAGCTTGTGCCCCAAGACTGGCAAAAGGCTCAGGGTCACATGACCAGCTTGCCCGGAGTCCTCGAGGTTCAAACCTACGGGGAGGCCTTCCATCTGCTCGTCGATGATGGCGAAAAGCGATTGTCCCAAATCGAACAAGTCCTATCCGAAAAAGACATCCCCTACGAAAGCATCCGCCAGGCGACAACCCGGATGGAAGAAGCCTTCATCTCGCTGGTGCGGCGGATGGAAGATGTCTCCGAGCAAGGTCCCGTCCAAGGATATTCCTAAACGTCATGTCCCTGCGCCACATTTGGGCCGTCACCCGCAAAGAGTTTCAACATATCCTCCGGGACCGGAGCACGCTGGTGCTGGTCTTGATCACCCCGGTGGCCCTGCTGCTGCTGATGTCCTACGCCCTGACGGTGGACATCAAGCATGTCCCGATCGCGATTTTAGATCGTGACCGCAGCCCGCTTTCGCGCGCCTTCGGCCAGCAAATTACGGCCGGGCAGGATCTGGATCTGTACGCCCAGGTTGAATCTATCGACGAGATCGAAGCGATGCTGATGCGCGCAGAGATCAAGGCGGCGCTGATCCTCGCGCCCAATTTTGCCAGCGATTTACAAGCCGTCCGGGGAATCCCCCTGCAAATCATCATCGACGGCACCGAGCCGGAAAGCGGCACCTTCGCCGTCGACCATATCGCCCGGCGGGCGGAAGAATTCGTCAACCAGGCCGTCACGAGACAACTTCAGGCCAGAGGCATTCACCTGGAAACGCTTCAGCCAATCGATCTGCGCGTCCGCACCTGGTTCAACCCCAGCTTGAAGCCGCGCAACGACCTCGTCCCCGGCCTGATCTCGATGGTGTTGGGATTCCCGGCTCTCTCGGTAGCGCTGACCCTGGCGCACGAGCGAGAACACGGCACCCTGGAGCAATTGATGGCCACCCCGATCAAGCGCTCGGAGCTGCTTCTCGGCAAGGTGATCCCCTACATCATCGTCGGGATGGTCAACGTGGTCGCCAT
>CAZJBA010000084.1:1852-13396 GCA_964544065.1 uncultured Anaerolineales bacterium
TTCTCGGCAAGGTGATCCCCTACATCATCGTCGGGATGGTCAACGTGGTCGCCATTCCGGCGCTGGCCATCGTCTGGTTCCGGATCCCTTTCAACGGGAACTTTTTGCTCTTTTTTGCGCTTTCGGCGGTATTTCTCTTCTCAATCCTCAGTCTGGGGTTAGTCGTCGGCGTGTTCATGCCCACCCAGGCCGCCTCCCTGGCCCTTTCCTTTCTGGTGATTTTCTTTCCCGGCTTCTTCTTGACGGGCATTTTCTTCCCCCTGGCCTCGATGCCGGAAATTGTGCGCCTGGAAGCGATGTTTCTGCCGGGAACCCATTACGCCATCATCACCCGCGGGATTTTCCTCCCCGGCGTCGGCCTGAAGGTGCTCTGGCCCTACACCCTGATGCTGGCCGGTCTGGGGCTTGGATTCCTTGGTGTGGCGGCCTTATTCTTCCGCAAAAAACTTGGTTAATTCATGTTACGTCGTATTCTCGCTCTCGTAAAAAAAGAATTTCTCCACCTGCGCAACGACTGGTGGATGCCCGCCTTCATGCTCTTTGGCGGCGCGCTGGAATTGCTACTGGTCGGTTGGGCGACGTCCCGGCCCCTGACCAACCTGCCCATGATGGTTTGGGATCAAGATCAAAGCGCTTCCAGCCGGGCGGTGGTGACCGCCCTGGAGAACACGGGCACCTTTGCGATCCAGGAACGAGTCGATGACATGGAGACGATTGAATCTGCCATGGAACGCGGCGACATCAACGCGGCGATCGTCATTCCGCCTGATTATGCCGAGGAAATCAACAAACTCCGCGGCGAGCCGGTGCTCTTCGTCGTGCTCAACGGCGCCGAGAGTATCCCGGCCCAGGAGTCCCTGCGGGCCATCGAGGGGGTCGCCCGCGACATCGGCGAGAATCTCGTCATCCAACGCCTGGGCCTGGACCCTGAAACCTTTGCCGGATTCGATTTCGGCTTACGGGTCTGGTTCAACGAAGAGCTTAGCGAGGCGCTCTACACCACACCAGCAGAACTTGGATTGATGCTGGAATTTACGGTTTTACTTTTCGCCGCTTTATCCTTCTCGCGCGAGCGGGAGTTGGGCACCCTGGAACAACTGCTGGTGATGCCCTTTTCTTCCCTGGAGATCATGATTGGCAAATCGATTCCCGTGATCTTAGTCGGCTTTTTCGATTTCGCCCTCATGCTGGCGATGGTCCATTTTGCCTTCGGCGTGCCGGTGCGCGGCTCTCTTTTGCTCTTGTTCGTGCTGGCGTTTGTCTATCTGCTGGTGGAACTGAGCAAGGGGATGGTCATCTCGGTGATCTCCCGATCGCAGCACCAGGCCTTCTTGCTGGTCATGCTCGTCGGGATGGCCGACTTCATGTTCACTGGCTACGCTGCCCCCGTCGAGGGGATGCCCAGAGTAATACGCCTTTTCGCCAATCTCGTCCCCGCCCATCACTGGCTGACGATTTTGCGCGGTGTTTTGCTCAAAGGGGCGGGGCTCGCCATCCTTTGGCCGCAGGTGCTGGCCCTGGGCATCCTCGGCCTGGTCATCGGCACCTTTTCATGGCGCTTCGTCCGCCGCTCGCTGGATTAGAGATAAATCATGTCTGTGATCGAAGTTCGCGATTTGACCAAACAATTCGACGGGTTCACAGCCGTCGATCACGTCGATTTCGAGGTGCAACGCGGTGAGATTTTCGGATTTCTAGGACCAAATGGATCGGGCAAGACGACCACGATCCGGATGATGCTCGGCTTGCTGGAACCGACAGAGGGCTCCGTTGATGTCTTGGGTATCAACGTCAACCGGCGGGGGGACGAGATTCGCCCGCGGGTGGGCTACATGTCCCAGCACTTCAGCCTGTACAACGATCTCACCGTGATGCAGAATCTCCGCTTCTACGGCAGCGCCTACGGGCTGAGCGACGACATGCTAACAAGCCGAATAGATGCCGCAATCGAGATGGCAGGCCTGAGAGGGTATCAGGGCACCCCCACCAAGGATTTATCCGGCGGCTGGCGGCAGCGGCTGGCCCTCAGCGCGGCGATCCTGCACGAACCCGAAGTCATCTTTCTGGACGAGCCCACCGCGGGAGTCGACCCGATCTCGCGGCGGGCCTTCTGGGATCTGCTCTACACGCTTGTGGCCGAAGGGGTGACCGTTTTCATCACTACCCACTACATGGACGAAGCCGAGCATTGCCACAGGCTGGCGTTTCTCCAACGGGGGGAGATCATCGCCTATGGCTCGCCGGAAGAGATCAAGGCCGAAACCATGTCCGGCCAGGTGCTCGAGATCGCCCCCTCGGACACGGTTCAGGCGGTCAAAGTGCTCCAGGCAGCCAAAGAAGAAGGCGCATTGCCGCTCCAAGACGTGGAACTCTACGGCTCCTTGGTGCACATCGTAGCAGAGGAGATGGAAAAACATCAAGAAGCTATTGTCAAAAAACTTAACCAAGCGGACATAACCACCGAACAAAGCGAAATCATCGCCCCCTCGCTGGAAGACGTTTTTATTGCCGCGATGCGCTAATGTTATTTTCAAAAGAAAATTTGGAGTCAAACGATGAAAGCAATCAAAAAGTTAAGTCTACTTGTCTTTGCGTTCGTTTTGCTGACCACAGCCAACGCCTGCTCGCTGGCGATCGGATCGGAAGCGGAAGAAGTTCTGGAAGCATCGGGAACGATCGAGGCCGTTGAGATCACCATTGCGGCGGAACAAGGAGGCCAGATCGCCGAACTTTGGTTCAGCGAGGGCGACCAAGTCCAACAGGGCGACCAGCTTTTCAGGATCGAGGATAAATTGCTAGAAACGCAATTACGCCAGACGGAATCATCCCTGGCGATCGCTCAGGCTAACTACGATCTCGTTGCCGCCGGGCTTACGGAGGAGCAAAAACAAGCCAACACCACCGCGGCCCAGCTTGAGGTCACCGTCGCCGAGCAAGCCTTGGACGAACTCTACGACAAACACGACATCGCCCTCGCCCAGGCGCAAAAGGCCGTAGCAGAGGCCAAACAGGCCATCGAAGACGCCGAACGGCACCTGAGAAATTACAACCAATCCGCGCCGCAAGCTGATATCGATCAGGCCTATGCCAACATGATCTTGGCGCGAGATAAGCTTGATGACGCGATCGAAGACTTCGAGGAACATGCAAACAAACCTGAAGACAATCTGGAGCGGGCCGCTTACCTGAGCAAAAAAGCGCAAGCCCAGGAAGAATACGATGCCACCGTGCGGCTGTATAACAACCTGGTTAACAACGGCGATGAGCTCGACATCGAAGAGGCCCAAGCCGATCTGGCCCTGGCACAGGCGCAACTGGAGCAGGCGGAAGAGGATTACGAAACCCTCCAGGAGGGGCCGGACCCCGATGAGGTCGCTATGGCCGAGGCTCGCCTCGACAACGCCCAGGCCCAACTGGATTTTGCCAAAGCAGAACGCCCCACCCCCGAAGAGTTGGCTGTCGCCGAGGCAGAAGTGGATGCGGCCCAGGCCAACCTGGATGCCGTTCAAGTCCAAGTAGAAAAAATGATCGTATCGGCTCCGATTAGCGGCACGGTGACGACGCGCACGATCAACGTCGGCGAAGTGATTCAGCCGGGTCTGGCAACGATGACGATCAGCCAATTGGATCAACTCACCGTGACGGTCTACATCCCCGAAAATCAATATGGACGCATCAACCTGGGCGACAGCGCCGAATTGAAGGTCGACTCCTTCCCAGCGCAGCGCTTCGACGCGGTTGTTACCCGCATCGCCGACCAGGCCGAATACACGCCTCGCAACGTCCAAACCCAGGAAGAGCGCCAAACAACGGTCTATGCGATCGAACTCGAGGTGAAAGACCCGGAGGGCAAGCTCAAACCGGGCATGCCGACGGATGTTGTTTTTAGTGGGGAGTGAGAAGTGAATGGTGGGTAGTTGGCAGTGAGCAATGGGAAGGTCCCCCGGTTTCGATTGGAGCCGGGGGATTTTTTCTTGTAAGCGTTCACGCCCCTCGCTAAATAGAACGCGGATCGCCAAAGGCGTGCCTTCGGCAACGCGAATATAGCTGATTTCCGCGGATCGCTCTGCGTGCCGTTGGCAAAAAATTAAAATCTGTGAAAATCTGCCTAATCCTTGTTGCCATGGGCACGCACAGCGATCCGTGTTCCATTTCGGGATCTTTTACTAAGACCCTGAACGGTTACTTTTTCTTTAGCAGCAGATTGAATGCTTTGTGCTATACTTTCTTTAGAATCTTATTATCCGCAATCAAGGAGTGGGCTTATGATGCACGAACGCATTGAAATTGATCCCAAAATCATGTTTGGTAAACCCGTGATCAAAGGCACCCGTATCACCGTAGAACATATCCTTCGTAAAGTAGCCGGGGGAATGACTGTCGCTGAAATATTGGATGATCATCCGCATCTAGAACCCGATGATGTTTATGCTGCTACCGCCTTTGCTGCCGACTATCTCGCCCAGAACGTCTCTTGATAACAGAAGATAAAGACTTTGGCGAATTGGTGTATCGCCTCAAAAAACCAACGCAAGGCATTATCTTGCTCCGATTCGACATATCCGATCGTGATTTCAAAATTCCCCGTTTACGCGAACTCCTAAAGCATGAAAGTCAAAAACTATCCGGCTCTTTTGTCGTCTTGGAAACAGAAAAAGTTAGAATTCGCTCTTTGCACTAGAGTCAAAACCAAAGCTTACGGATACATAATACAACCAAATAAAAAAGGAGGCTATCATGTCCACATCTACAGTCCGTTGGGGATTAATCAGCACAGCCAATATCAACAAACATTTGATCCCAGCCATCCGCGCCTCTAAGCGAGGCGAATTGGTCGCCGTGGCCAGCCGCAGCGGTGAAAAGGCCGAAGCGTACGCCCAAAACTGGAACATCCCCCAGTCGTTCGAAGGCTACCAAACCATGCTCGATTCCGGCGCGGTGGACGCCGTTTACGTCAGCCTGCCCAACCACCTCCACGCCGAGTGGAGCATCCGGGCGATGGAGGCCGGCTGCCATGTGCTTTGCGAGAAACCGTTTGCGATTACGATGGAGCAGGTCGATAGAATGATCAACACCAGCAAAGAAACGGGCTGCCATTTGGCCGAGGCCTTCATGTACCGCCACCACCCCCAGACCAAACTGGTCGGCGAGATGGTTCAATCCGGCCAATTGGGCGAAGTCACCCTGGTGCGCGGCGCCTTCGATTTCAGCCTCTCGGCAGAGCGCCGCCAACCCGAGGATCTCAACGTCCGCCTGGTGCCCGAATGGGGCGGCGGTTGCCTCTGGGACGTGGGCGTCTACCCGCTCAGCTTCACGCAATATATCTTCGGCCAAACACCAGAGACCGTTTTCGGAAATCAATGGATCGGCGAAACTGGCGTGGACGAAACCTTCGCCGGGCAAATGGTCTACGCTGACGGCAGCATGGCCCAGATTTCGGCCTCCTTCCGCACCCCTTTTCACGTCTTCATCGAAATCATCGGCACAGAAGGCCGCCTGTACGTCCCAAAACCGTTTACCGGCATGACCCGCAAGGATAAACTGCTCCTCCACCCCAAAGATGGCAAGGTCAAAAAGATTCGCCCGCCGCAAAAAGAGCTCTACCTCGGCGAGGTCGAGGATATGCACGCCGCCATCCTGGACGGCCAACCGAATTTGATCCAATTGGAAGAGACCCGCAACCACGTCCGCACGGCTTTGGCGCTGTATCAATCGGCCCAAACGGGCGAACCGGTTCGCCTGTAAACATTATCATGCGTCCTCTAGAAATCACGCTCGCCGCCATATTGGCTATGCGCATCGCGATGACCGCCTTTCGGCGCCAGCGTTGGCATAGCTGGGCATCCTGTTCATGTACAGCCAGGCCTGGCCCGCGGCGGACAATCTGGCCCGCTTCGAGAGGCTCTATGCTCGAACAGCATCGCCGAGTTACCAAGTCGAAATTGACGGCACGGCCCACTACGATTTCACCGACCTGCCCGCTTTCAGCCCTCTGGCGGCAACGCTGGGATTCAAGGGGCCGCTCGAAGGCGAGCGCGTTTTGACGATCATCAGGGCATACTCGGTCGCCTTTTTCGACCAGGAACTAGGTAACCAAGCGGACATCTATCTAGATGGCATCGCCCCCGCTTTCATGGAAGTGACCTTCAAGCAGAAATAACGATCGTTTAATGAATAAGATTGTTCCTGACGAGTCTGGTAGGACGCAGATTGACGCTGATCGTCGCTGATAAAAAGCAAAAAAAATATGGAGACCAACACCCAATGACTTTTGACTTCGATACACGCATCAACCGCCGAGATAGCGAGAGCGTCAAATGGTGCCGCTACCCCGACAAAATTATTCCCATGTGGGTCGCCGACATGGACTTTCCTTCGCCACCGGTAGTAATCAAAGCCCTGAGAGAGCGGGTTGACCACGGCGTTTTTGGCTATCCGAGAATCTGTCCCGAGATTAAGGAGGCAATTGTCGCCTGGCTTGCACAACGTCACGGCTGGAATGTCAGCACCGAGCACTTGATTTTGCTCCCCGGCGTGGTGACCGGCTTCAACCTGGCCGCGCACACCGTCTGCCAGCCGGGACAAGGGGTCCTGATGCAAACGCCCACCTACGGCCCTTTTCTACAAGTTGCCGACAATGTCGGATTGATTCAAGAAGAGATGGAGCTAACCCGCGGTGAAGACGGCCAATACCGGGTCGACATGGAGACCTTCCGAGGCGCGATCAGTGAAAGGACGCGCATTTTCATGCTCTGCAACCCCCAGAACCCGACCGGGCGCGTCTTCCGCCGTGATGAACTCGAAGCCATGGCCGAGATTTGTCTGGAAAATGACATCATCATCTGCTCCGATGAAATTCACAGCGACCTGATCTTCAGCGGGAGCGTACACACCCCCATCGCCAGCCTGGCCCCAGAGATCGCGGCCAACACGATCACCTTACTGGCCCCCAGCAAAACCTTCAACATCGCCGGATTGAAAGCCTCCGTCGCCGTGATCGAGAACGACGAACTGCGCCAACGCTTCGAAGGCGCTCGACAAGGGCTGGTGGGCTGGGTTAATCTGCTCGGACTCACAGCGATGCAAGCCGCCTACCAAGAAGGTGCCCCGTGGCTGGATGAGCTCCTGGCCTATCTGGAAGCCAACCGGGACTACGTCGTCGATTTTGTCCACAACGAGTTGCCAGGCGTGGATGTAGCCAAACCCGAAGGCACTTACCTGGCCTGGCTAGATTGTCGCGGGACAGGTATTCCGAGGAATCCTAGCAGATTTTTCCGGGAACAGGCCGGCGTAGCCATGAACCATGGCGCCTGGTTCGGCGCGGGCGGCGAAGGCCACGTGCGCTTCAATTTTGGCTGTCCCCGCGCCCAGGTCGAAGAAGCCTTAGACAAGATGAAAGAAGCCCTTCAAGCATTGTAACCGATATGTGCTAAAGTCATTGGGAGACCATGCTATCGTCGCCTTCACCGTTTGGTCTCTTTGCATGCTGCTGAAAGATTGCCCAAGATGGCCAAGGAGCGATGCCATTTTGATATTCTGGACAGCTTGATGGTCTTTTGGGAATGGCATAGAGACCGGTTACGGTTTCCCCAAAGCCCCTGCTGCTTCTTACGCCCAGGTGGCCTGGCAATCAGCCTGGTGTAAAGTCCACTATCCGGCTGCGTTTATGGCAACGGTGTTGGCCAACCAGGATGGATACTACCGCCAACGCGTCTATTTGAATGAAGCCCGTCGCATGGGCATCAAGCTGAAACCGCCTTACATCAATCACGCCGATCATCGTTTCCGGGTGGCTTTTCCTCAAGGTGTCCCTGCACTTTACATGGGACTGGATCAAGTCAAAGGCTTGACCTTCCACGCCCAGAAGCGGACATCGAATTAGCTAAAAAATAAAAAAAGGTGGTAGTAGACACACAACCTGAAATCGAATCATATCAACTTCAATTACTTCGTGAGGCACCGCCTTGGCAAAAAGTGCATCTGCTTGGACAGATGTATGAGACGATGAAACAACTTTCCTTGCAAGGATTGCGACAGCGCCATCCCGATGTTGATGAGGCAGAGCTACGCCGCCGCCTAGCTGATTTGGTGCTTGGTCCCGCTCTTATGGAGCAGATAACGGGATACCGCCTCCATTCGCCGGATACGCCCTTCGAAAAGCTGGCTTACGCCCACGAGCACTACGACCATGCGGCGGTGGATGCCGATCCGCAGGTGCTTCTGCCGCTTGACCACCTGCGCGGGATGACCGCAGATGGACGGATCGGAGCGTTGACCGCGGTGGTCAGTTTCATGGGCTACCAACCGGATGTCTCGCGCCTGTTGGATGAGACCATCCCGGCCATTTTGGAAGTTACCCGGGAGGAGAAGGCACAGGCAGCCTTGCTGGTGCCCGCCTGACCGATCTGCTGTCAGTCCGTGGGACTGATCGCACACGGCCTGGAGCTGAACGGCATCGCCACCACGCTGACTTCCTGGAGCGCCGGCATAACCCATAGGATCAGGCCTCCCCGCGCCACGTATACGCGTCTGGCGCGTGGTGCCACGCTAGGCCAGCCCGGCGATCATGCCCAGCAAAAGAGGGTGCTGGAAGCCACACTGGCCTTGTTGGGCCACGACGCCCCGCTCGACCCGGTCAAATTAGACGAACGTGAGCGGTGAGCAGTGGTCAGTAATCGGTAATCAGTGAGCAGTGGTCGGACTTTCGATCATCTCCAGGAAGGCCTCTACCACCCGGGATTCGAAATGGCTGCCAGATTGTTCTTGGATGTGAACCAATACTTTTTCCTCTGGCCAGGCTTTTCGGTAGGGACGATCTGAGCTGAGGGCGTCCCAGACATCCACCACGGCGAAGACGCGCGCAGCAAAGGGAATCTGCTCGCCTTTCAAACCGCGCGGATAACCGCTGCCATCCCATTTCTCGTGATGGCCGTAGGGGATGTCCAGAGAGGGGCGCAGGTAATCGATACCGGCCAACATCTCGTAGGCATACTTGGGATGCTGGCGCATGATTTCCCACTCCTCGTCAGTAAGCGGGCCCGGTTTGCACAAGATCCGGTCGGGTACCCCCATTTTGCCGATGTCATGTAACAGCGCGCCGCGGCGCACATGCTCGAGTTCAGCACCGTTGATACCCAGCTCCCGCGCCAGGCGTACGGTCATCTCGGTGACACGGCGGGTATGGCCTTCGGTCTCTTCGTCGCGTAACTCCAGGGCTTTGGCCCAACCTTCAAGGGTGGTATTGTAGGCTTTGACCAGCTCCTCCGCCCGTTTCTGCAATTCCTGTTCGGCTCGCACACGCTCGCTAACGTCCTTCCAGGTCGAGACAAAATGAGTGATCCCGCCTTGGGCATCCACCAGCGGAGTGATGGTCTGGTCGACGTGGAAGATGTCCCCGCGCTTATTGCGGTTGATCAATGTACCGCGGTAAGTCTCACCAGCCTGGATCGTATCCCATAATTCACGGTAGAAGCTGCGATCGTGGCTGCCGGATTTCACAACGCGCGGCGTGTCCCCAAGTAATTCCTGCGCACGATAGCCGGTCATTCGCTCTATTGCCGGGTTGACGTATTGGATGATCCCATCAGTGGCGGTGATCACCACGCCATCGTCGGTTTGTTCGACAACCCGTGAGAGTTTTAGTAAGGCAGCCTCCGAGCGATTGCGCTGCACCATGCTTCCTAGAACACCTGCCGCTGCCAGTAAAAAATCAACCTGGTGCGGCTCTTCTTGATGTCCTTCGGGTAGATACAGCGTGAGTACGCCCAGTCTCTCCTGGCCCCCGGAGATGGGGATAACGTAATGCCCGTGAGGGAGCATCCCTTCGAAGCGGATTTCGTGCTGCTCATCCACCCGGTCGCTGAAAACCACCTCTCCGCTGGCGAACGCCTTGCCGCACAGACACTGCCCGGAACGGATACGGGCGCACGAAGCCCGGTGAGGGGGTGTGAAATTACGCTGGTGAGTCAACACCAGCGTCTCTGGGTCGTCTTCTTCCACCAAAAAGAGCCCCCCCGTTACACCTGCTGGCAGCCAGGGAATGGTTACGATCTCGTCCAACGCCCGATCCAATTGCGCTTCCAAAGGGAGGTCTTCCATTGCGATACGGAGCAAGGTGTTGAGAACCACCTGCTCCTGGTGGCTGCGCTGAATTTTCTGCTCGGCGCGCACCTGGGCGGTGATATCGTGAACGATGACGGTGACCAGCAGACCCTCCACAGTTTCCTGCACCCTCAGGCTGACTTCGACAGGAAATTGGCTACCGTCTTTACGTCGACCTTTTAGCTGCTTCTTTCCCCAATAGCGATGGGTGTGGGATGTATTACGATGGACGCGACGATGCATTTCGAGTAACTTTATGTAGTGTTCCGGGATCAGCTTTTCCCCCGACTGGCCGAGCAACTCATTTCTGCTGTAAGCGAAGATTTTCTCGGCCCGGAAGTTAACGCGTTGGATGATGTAATTCTCATCCAAGACCAAAATTGCGTTCGGGGCGGTTTCGAGCAGGGTGCGGAAGTGCTCTTCACTTTGTTGCACCCTCTTTTCTGCCTCCACGCGCTCGGTTATATCCCGCCCGTATAAGTTTAGATATCCTTCCTCCGTCAGGGGGATGAAAGTAAAAAGATATGTCTGTTCCCCCAACTGGTAATCGGTGATCCTGATTTCCCCACTTTCAATCGCCTCCGAAGCAAGTTCTTGCATAAACTCAGGGAGTGGATCACCGATGGAACAGCCGCAATCATACAGCAGCGGGACGGCGGCGGGGTTGGCGTAGATGATGGCACCATCTGCCGCAACCCTGATAACCGGATTTGGATTCTCGGAGGGAAATCTGGCCAGTGATTCTATACCCGCTGCTTCCTGCTGAGATGAATCAAATAACCTTGATCGTTTGTTTTTGTTTTCCGAAGTTTCGCTCAAGATAATATTCCTTCCCTTAGAAAGAAATCCCAAAAAAAAGGGGGTGCGCAGGGAGCTGCGCACCCCCTTTAAACAGGATAATCCATTCTACGACAGAGCAGTTACATGTTCAAAAGCATTTTAGCACAATGTGCTTATCCCTGCTATTCATTCTGTAAACACTCCATGAAAGCATCCACAACCGGGGATCGAAATGGCCGCCGGATTGCTCCCGGAGATAGGCCAGCACTTTTTCCTCTGGCCAGGCATCACGGTGTGTCATTGTTTTGTGCTATAATGATTACAGAGAATAACGAGGTGGTTCACACCAGAATCGATCAAGCAAGTTGTTGCTGGATTCTTTTCAGTCGGCGAGAGGTCGCGATTTTCCGTCGTTTGGTGTCTTGAAAAAGAAGATTCTGAGCGCAAGTTGCCCCGCAGCTTTGCGAATCGTTGGATGACTCTACTGAAAAAAGGTCGAAATGCACCAAAACAAACGTTTTTACCCGCCATATGTGAGGGTTTCGCACCTCATGACCGCCACATATGGGGGGTGCTTATGGTGAAGTCCCCCTTTTTTCAGTGGACTCTTGGATACTTTGAAAAGATTACTTGACAGCAACCCAAGATTGATCCATAATGGAT